>DUMS01000086.1 GCA_012839745.1 Tissierellia bacterium | reverse complement strand
TACTTTAACCCCTTTTAAATCTAATAATTGTGTGATAAAATTAGATTGCACTTGTGAATAAACCTCCTTTTTATGTTTTTTTAGCCAATTAACATTTTAGCAGGTTTATTTCACGAGTGCATTTTATTTTTAGAAAAAATAAATGTTGGAGTACATTTTTTTATGCACCCCAACATTTATTATAGATCCTTAATTTATAAGACAAAAGAACCGTCCCTCTTGCACTTCTTGCATGTTCTTATAGTGCAGCTAATTCCCTATGTATTTTTTCAAGCTCACCTGGTATATCTATATGCTGTGGGCATTTAGTTACACAAGCTTTGCACTTTTTGCATTTGTCTGCTCTGTTTTCTTCCTTTAGGAAGTTAAAATAGCTTCTTCGAGTAATTTCCTTGTTCTCTGTCTTCTTGTACTCATTGTATATTTTAAATACTCTAGGGATGTCCACGCCAAAGCTGCAGTCCATGCAGTAGCGGCATCCTGTGCAGGGTATTGGATTTATGTTCTTCAGCTCTTCAACTACCTTGTCAATTATTTTCAGCTCCTCATCATTTAAAGGCCTGAAGTTTGACAGAGTGGATATATTGTCCTTAAGCTGCTCCATATTTGACATTCCGCTTAGTACAACAGCCACATTTGGCAATGATGATACCCATCTTATGGCCCATGATGCAATGCTATTTGATGAATACTCCTTCATATGCCTTTCAACCTGTGGCGCAAAGGATGATAAAAATCCTCCTCTAACGGGTTCCATTACAAAGCATGGTATGTTGTGCTTTTCCAAAACGTAATACAGGCTTTTGGCATCAATTTCATTCCAGTCCCAGTAGTTTATCTGCAGTTGAACAACATCCCAATTGCGTCCGGCTATTAACTCTTCCAATACTTCTTTTGTATCGTGGAATGAAAATCCAATGTGCTTTACTTTTCCTTCTTTCTTCTTGTTGAGCATGAATTCATAGAGGTTGAACTTGTCCATTATTTTCTTTCTTTCAGCGCTCATTGCATGAAGCAGGTAGAAATCAAGGTAATCCGTATTGAGCTTCTTAAGCTGCTCGTTAAATAATCTTTCTGCATCCTCTTTGCTTTCCACCTTCCATATAGGAAGTTTTGTTGTTAAATAATAGCTTTCTCTAGGAAACTCAGAAAGCACTTTGCCTAAAAATCTTTCTGAATCCTCATTGTGGTAATTATAGGCTGTGTCAAAATAGTTTATTCCATTTGCCATGGCATAGTGAATCATTTCCCTTGCCTTGTCGTAGTCAATTTCATTATCCTTTGTCGGGAACCTCATGCATCCAAATCCAAGCCTTGGCAGTTCTACTCCCAGGCTTTCAAAATATCTTTTGTCCATACGCATACCAACCTTCTCTAATTTATTTGCTGTTAGTTTTAATTATAGCATTTAAAAAAATACTGACAATAATCATGCTGCTAAAAGCTTGGTGGTGTCATAGCCCATACGGATTCGCATACTTCATCTCCAATATTTATATATTTATGGGGAATTGTGCTGTCAAAATAAATGCTATCCCCTTCCTCAAGTATGTATTCCCTATCCTTCATTTTGACCATAAGCCTGCCTTTAATCACTATTCCACATTCCTCACCTTCATGGACTACAAAGTCTTTAGAAGAATAGTCGCCAGGTTTGATTGTTATATATAAGAACTCTATTTTCCTGTTTAAGTCAGGAGACAATAGCTCATATATTGCATTGTTGTTAGAGGCCATAATTCTCTTTCTGGTGTTTTTGGTTACAACAGGATTGGTTATATCCTGATTATCTTCATCAAAGAAATATCCTACAGACACCTGAAGGCTTCTGGCTATTTTCCATAGTGAGACAATGGAAGGAGTTACAATATTCCTTTCAATTTGGCTTATGAGACCTGAGCTTAACTCAGACTTTTCTGCCAGCTCTGCTATGCTCATACCTTGTTTTTTTCTCAGTTCCTTTATTTTTTCTCCGATATTTATATCCATAAGTTTGCCTCCATATTTCAGTTTCTTATATATAGATTTTAGCATAAAAAACAATGGCATTGAAATAATTCAATAAACTAAAAATATATTAAATATATTGAATATTTTTAAAATATAGTGTAATATAATGGTAATAAAAGGTAAAGGGGGAATAATTATGAACTCATTGATCAGTCCTGATAATACCTGGGCGTTGTGGGCAATTCTAGTTGCTATTACAGCCATAAGTATCTATTTGGAGCAAACTTATAAGTGGGCTTCAAAGGTTACCGGAGCAATTATTGGATTGATACTTGCAATGTTTTTGGCCAATATCAGGGTAATACCTACAGAAGCACCTACATATGACAACGTATGGGGCTATGTTGTGCCCTTGGGGATACCTATGTTGCTATTTAACGCCAATATTAAAAAGATTTGGCGGGAAAGTGGCAGGATACTGATAATGTTCATATTAAGTTCAATAGGTACCCTTGTAGGAGTTTTCATATCCTTCATGCTTCTTAAGAATTATCTTCCAGACCTTTACAAGATGGCTGCCATGATGACAGGCTCATATATTGGCGGCGGAGTTAACTTTGCAGCCATGGCACAGTCCTTTGGCACTGATGCAGAGTGGGTTTCTGCTTTGGTAGTTGCTGATAATCTTCTAATGGCACTTTACTTCTTTGTACTGCTGGCTATACCTTCAATAGGATTTTTCAGGAAGAGGTTTTCTCATCCCCATATAGATGAGGTAGAAGGCAGGGTAGATACAAAGGAAGGAGAAACATTGGCAGCCCAATACTGGGGAAGAAAGGATATATCCTTAAGGGATATTGCCTTTGCAGTAGCGCTTTCCTTTGTAATAGTATGGATATCTGTGGAGATATCAAGCTATTTAGGAAGCGTAATCCCTACTGGCAACTTTATATTAGACCTGCTTAACGGATTTCTAGGCAATCAGTATTTAATTATAACCACAATAACTATGCTGTTGGCTACATTTGCACCAAATTTCATGAGCAACATCCATGGTGCACAGGAGATTGGAACATTTTTAATCTATATATTCCTGGTGGTAATAGGAGTGCCAGCATCCCTGCAATTAATACTTACAAGAGCACCATTGCTTTTACTATTTACAGCTATTATTGTAATAATAAATATGATAATATCATTAATATTGGGGAAGCTTTTCAGATTCAACCTGGAGGATATACTTCTGGCTTCCAATGCTAATATAGGCGGGCCTACTACAGCAGCTGCCATGGCTATAGCCAAGGGATGGAATAAACTGATAGGGCCAATTATATTAGCAGGGATTTTCGGATATATTATAGGTAACTACCTGGGAATATTTATGGGAAACCTTTTAAAATTGCTATAATATGGGGCACGTTAAGTGCCCTTTAAACTTGGAGGTGTACTATGCTAATAGACATACATGGCGATATTTGGACAGATGTGACAGTGAAGAGAAGCTTAGGGGAAAAAGACATTATAAAGAGGTACCATCTGGATAGGTTCAGAAAAGGGAAAATGACAGGAGGTACCTTCATAGTGTGGATTGATCCCCCTCATGATGAAAGACCAAAGGAAAGGTTTGAGGAAAGTGTAAAGCATATGTCTGCAGAAATCTGGGAAAACCAGGATATTTTAAAGATTATCTACAACACCAGGGATTTTTATAATGCTGTAGATGAAGGGAAATTGGCTGTTCTGCTGGGATTGGAAGGATTAAGCCCTTTAGGAGATGATGTGGAGGGATTATATGCTCTTTACCAGCTTGGATTCAGACAGATAAGCCTCACCTGGAATGAGCAGAATGCCTTTGGAACAGGAGCCAGAGGAGATGTAAACAGAGGATTGACTGAATTGGGGAAGGAGGCTGTAAGGATAATAGAGAGCCTGGGAATAATACTGGATGTGTCCCATGCAAATGATAGGACTTTCTGGGACATATATGATGTGGCAACAAAGCCTATTATAGCATCCCATTCCAATGCAAGGGCCTTATGCAATGTCCCCAGAAACATTACTGATGAGCAGATAAAGGCCATAGGGGAAAGCAACGGGCTTGTTGGTATAAATGCCTTTAATGAGTTTATTCATGTTGATAGGGATAAGAGAACTGTAGATTACTTAATAAACCATATTGAACATATAGTGGAGCTGATAGGCATTGACCATGTTGCCTTTGGATTTGATTTCTTCGAGTACCTGGAGGAGGATACCTCCAGTACATTTATTGAAGACCCCTATAGAGGTACTCCAGGAATAGAGGATATATCAAAAGCTCCTAATCTGATTAAAAAACTGGAGGAAAGAGGCTTCTCAAAGGAGGATATTGAAAAGATAAGCTATAAGAATTTCCTGAATTTAATGGACAAGGTTTTGGGGAATGGGAACAGGTAATATTAGCTGGGCAATTCCATAGTAAAACTCCCTTCTAATGAAAATATAACAATTAGAAGGGAGTGATTTTTTTGGATAAGAATGAATTCATTGAAAGAGTTGCAAATGTGGCAGTTAAGCATTATAAAGAATATAAAATACTGCCTAGCCTTGTAATAGCCCAGGCCATTCTAGAATCCAGCTGGGGCAAAAAGGCTATTGAAAACAACATATTTGGCATAAAGGCAGGTTCCAGCTGGAAGGGAAGAACTGTATTAAGGAATACAAGGGAATGGAATGGGCGTGAATATGTTGTTGAGGAATCAAGGTTTAGAGCCTATGACAGCATTGAGGACAGCATAATGGATTATTTAAACCTTGTAGGGAATTCCAGACGCTATGAAAAGGTAAAAAATGCAAAGGACTATAAAGAGGCTGCAAGGCTCATATATGAGGCAGGATATGCTACCGACCCTGAGTATGCTGATAAGCTAATAGATATTATTGAGAAAAACAGCTTGTACCAGTATGATTTGTTGGATGAGCCTATTAGCCTCTGGGCAGCAGATGCTTGGAGCTGGGGTATAGAGAATGGCATAACTGATGGCACAAATCCTAAAGGCTGTATTTCAAGAGAACAGTGTATTACAATGCTATATAGGCTTTATAAGCTTATCTGTAAACCACAGGGATTGTCCTCCTGATACAGGGGAAATACCCTGTGGTTTTGCCTTTCAATTTTTATCTCTAAAAAAGAAGGAAAACCACGATTGATGTCTAATATATAATGAAAGATTTAATTAGGAGTGAAATGGATGGCTAGGGGTATGAACAAAAGTAAACTGTTGATGATGCCTTTAATTGTGGCGATTTTAATAGCAGTATTTTCCACATCAATGCTGGCGGAGGAAGATACCATTGAAGGGCTGGAAGAGAAAATAGAAGATATCACTCAGGAAGAGAAGATGATACTTGAGGACTTATTCATTAAGGCACAGGAAATTGAGGAACTGGAAAGGCAGAGAAATAAAACTGCTGAAGAAATAGAAGATATGAAAAAGGATATAAAGAGCCTTGAGAAGCTGATTGAGAGGGAAACTTCAAACTATGATGAGAAATTAAACATACTGGAACAGGTACTTGTAAGCTACCAGAGAATGGGCCCCAGCTCCTTCATAGATATAATACTAAGTGCAGACAGCATAACCAATTTGCTGGAAAGAATTAATATACTAAGAGACCTTGCCAAAAACTCAGAAAAGCTCCTCACATCTATTGAAGAGCTTAAGGATAGGCTTATAGCCCAAAAGGAAAAGCTTGATGATAAGCTTTCTGCACTAAAGGAAAAGGAGGAAAGCCTTAAGAATACCATTGCAAGGGAAGAGGAAAAGAAGCTTGAGCTGGAGGAAAGGCTTGCAAGCCTCAATGAAGACAGGGAATACTATCAGGAACGCTTAAATGCTATGATGGCAATGATACATGAATTAAAGGATATGATGAAACTCCTTACAGGCGAATTTATAAATATAATCCAGAATGAAAAGCTGCCTGAGAATTCAATTGAATTCTTTATCTCTGAAGATGGAATTGGCGGAAAAATCAGTGAAAATGTTTTCAATGATATAATAAATGGTAATCCAAACATGCCTGAAACCCTGTTCCATTTTTATGCTGACAGGGTGGAAATGGAGATACCTGATAAGAATCTGCTGCTTATTGGAAGATTTGTTGTAATAGATGGGCATCTATTGGAATTTCAGGTGGAGGAAGGAAAGTTCTACGATATGGTTCTGACAAGGGAAACTATAGACGAGTTCTTCAGAGAGGGAAATATAAGCCTGGATTTAAGTGGACTATTGGGCAATAACACCATTAAAAAGATTGAAACATTAGAGGGATTTGTTCAGATGATAGTGGATTTAACGTAGAGTGATGGAGGGAATTATATGATAGAGGCAAAGGATGTTTCGCTTATATATGAAAATGGTACTGTAGCATTAAAGGATGTAAACTTACATATTAATCCGGGGGAGATAGTATATATTACCGGGCCCAGCGGTTCAGGGAAGACAAGCCTTTTAAAGCTTCTAATGGGAATGGAATACCCAACTCATGGGTACTTAAAGGTTATGGATCAGGTTATGGAAAAGAATAGGGCTCATGAAATAAGAAGGATGAGGAGAAAAATAGGGCCTGTATTTCAGGAGTTTAAGCTTATCAGAGGCAGAACTGCCTTTGAAAATGTATTGCTTGGGATGAGGTTTCTGGATATTCCTCCAAAGAGCATGAAGGAATATGCCATGGAAGCTCTTGAAAATGTGGGACTTCAGCATAAGGCATCATCTTTGGTAGAAATGCTTTCCTGGGGGGAAAGCCAAAGGGTTGCCATAGCCCGGGCTATTGCAAGGCGTCCATCTCTGATTCTTGCTGATGAGCCTACGGGAAATCTGGATGTGGACAATGCCATGAATATAATGGACCTATTGGCTTCATTTAAAGATGCAAATACCACTGTAATAATTACTACCCATGCTACCCACCTTATTGACCATAAGAAGGAGGGAACTTTCATAAGGATAAAAAATGGAACCCTTAAGGTGGAGAAAAGAGAGGTGGCTAATGTATGAAAAATATAGTCTACAATATAGGGTATTTTTTCAGTGAAGCCAGGACTCTGCTTAAAATAGATTTATTGCCTAATATGCTTTCCATCATAAGCATAGGTCTTATATTTTTCATATTGGCTCTGGTCCTTTCAGGATGGGATATAATGAATTTTACAATAGATATAATAGAAAGGGAAGCAGAAATAAATGTCTACTATAAGGAAGGATTAAGCCATGAGGATATTTCAAAGCTCATGGATAGTATAAAATCAATAGAAGGCGTAGGAGCTGTTGAAATGGTGGATGAAGAGGAATCCTATTCAAGAATGAAGGATATATTGGGAGATGAAGCCCATATACTGGAGCTGTTTGAGGACAACCCCTTCTCACCCTTTATAGAGGTTAAGATAAACATATCCGAGTCGGAAAGCATTTTAAATAGGCTTCATGAACTGGAAAATATAGACTATATAAGGGATAACAAAAGTGTCATTGACAGGCTTAAGGATATAGTTTCTGTTTTCAAAATAATCGGCCTTTTAGCTGTAGCTGCTGTAGGAGTATCTACATTAATGGTGGTATCCCACATTATAAGACAGGGAATATACAATAACAGGGATGAGATAAATACGCTGAAGCTGCTGGGGGCACCACAGATTTTCATAGATTTTCCGTTTCTGTTGGAGGGGCTGTTTCTGACACTAATTGGAGGATTCATTGCTTCAACAATGATATTTATTCTTCTAAACTATGGATATGGACAGGTTGAAATGGCAATTCCCTTTATTCCATTGCCTTCAGCTGATAGTGTAATAAGGGAAGTCGTAATGTTTATAATTGTTACCAGCGGTATACTGGGAATTGTAGGCAGCCTATTGGGTGTGGCAAACCAGGGGGATAATTAGTAAAGAGGTACTGCTTTGTGGCGTTAATCCACTGGCAGTACCTCTTTATTTTACATTTTAACGTTTGATATTATTATTCCCAGTTTTTCTGCTATTTTCTTGTTTTTCTCCATTATCTCGTTTATTTCGGATATGGCCTTTACTACCTCCAGGTTCTTTTCAGCTATGTCCATGGTAGCCGCAGATGAATCGTTAATGGTAATGGATATTTCATTAATTGAAGATGCCATATTATTTACTGATGCAGTTAATTCCTCAGAGTTGGCACTTAAATCTGAAAGCACATCATTGAGTAAAGCTCCATCTTTTTTGTAGTTGTTAACTGCTTCTACCATCATTTCATAGTCTTTTATTACTTCCTTATCCAAAAACTCTGACAGGTTTATGGTATTTTCTACTAACAGGTTAACGGAAGCTATTATGGTATCAGTTACAGATTTTATTTCTTCCACGGCCTTCTGTGAAGTTTCTGCAAGCTTTCTTATTTCATCAGCCACCACTGCAAATCCTCTGCCTGATTCTCCTGCTCTTGCAGCTTCAATTGCAGCATTCAAGGCAAGCAGGTTTGTCTGGTCTGTTATCTCAAGAATAGCATTTGACAGTATATTTATTTTTTCTACGTTTTTTGAAGATTCTATGGCTTTTGCTATTTCCTCCTTGGATTTCTCGTATATGCTCAAAGTCCTCTTCTTCGACTGTTCAATCTGATCGTTTAGCTCTTCAGCTCTTTTGCTGATTTCATATGACGTATGGGCCCCTTCTTCTACTTTGGCAGAGAAATCTGCTACAGCTTTATCTATTTCTTTGGAAGAATCAGAAATTGTTGATACTGTTGCTGTTATTTCTTCCATTCCGGCAGAAAGCTCTTCTGTAGTTGCAGAGTTGTTGTCAGCCTGTTCCATCAAATAGCTGAGCCTGTCCAGGGTATTTTTGTATACTTCGTTGTTCATCTCAATGGAAGTGATTAATTCCTTTGTAAAGGTTCTCAATTTATCTATTATGGACTGGTAAGCGTTGAGCATTGTTCCTATTTCATCTTTTCTTTTCAGCTCATTCTGGTCGATATCCTGGGATAGGTCAAGATTTCCAATATTCTTTGCAAAATCCACAGACTTCAGAATTGGCTTTGAAATGGAATTTGACAGTATTAAAGATATTACAACAGCTATTACTACTACGGCAACAGTTAGTAAAACAGAGGATTTGACCACCTGATTTAATGCACTCAGGGTATGTTCTGATGATACTGCCAGTCCAACCTTCCACCCTGATTCCTCTATGTTATTAAACATAAATATTCTATCAACGCCATCATAATCTGTTGCTATTTTGTCTTTTAAGGATAAGTTTACTCCCGTCATAATGGCTGACAGCTTTCCATCTAATATATTGTTTATATTCACAAAGCTTCCTTCAGCCGTTGGCTTATATTCTTCATTTAAGTGAGCAAGTATATTTCCATCGGCATCTATTAGAAATGCGTATGAGTCCTCTCCTACATCAACCTGGCTGATTATTTCTAACAGCTTGTCTATATAAACATCTGATGCAGCTACTCCAATGGTAATGCCGTTGACTTTCAAAGGCATGGAAATTGTAATTACCATCTTATTGGTGTACATATCAATATATGGGGCAGAAATACATGTGCCATCATTATCTATAGCACCCTTATACCAGGCCCTTTCTGTTGCAATATAGTCATCAGGAGGTATCCATCCGGTTCCGGAAACGAAGGTATTATCCTCTAATGCTATGTAATATCCTACGATATCTGCGTTGGTATTATTCTGATCACTTAGGAACTGAAATACATGGTCATATTCAAAGTTGTTGTAATGTGCCAGGCTGTTTGCGATTCCGGTAAGGGAATTCTTTTGCAAGGCTAGCCACTTATCTATATCCTTTGCAGTATTGGCTGCTGTGCCTTGAATGCCTTCATCAACCCTTTCTTCAATAGTATGAATGGCTATGTTGTAATTGCCTAAAAATATTGATACTGAACTTAAAATACAAATTAATACCATAAAAAAGGTAATCTTGTTTTTAATCTGCATGCTGACCAACCTTTCCACAATATTTTTGAGAATACTTTACTTACTATATATCGATAGATTTTAATAAAACATTAAAGGAAATAAGAACTAGTTTATATAAGTATTCAATAAAATTTTTCCATAAGACTCAGTGGAATCCTACAAATTCCATATTTAGTTTCATATAAAGCTATTTGTGGTATAATATAAATATAGTGTAATAGCTTAAATAGGAAAAGTAAGGGGGCCCAAATTAATATGAGATTGGAAATATTCGAGTTTATCGATAAAACAGTTGCTATGGTAGAGGATATGAAGGATATACTGGAAGAAAGCAACAGGGAACTGGAATACTTTTTTAGGGGCTTGTTTTTAAAATATGATAATATATTAAATATTACCTCACGAGTAAAGACTGCTACCAGCCTTAAGGAAAAGATATTCAGAAATAATTTCTACTTGAAGTATAAAACCCCTGAGGACCTTATTGAAAACCTGTCAGATTTATTGGGTATAAGAATTGAATGCAGATTCATAGAGGATGAAATGGACGTTTACTCCAAGGTAGTTGAGGAATTCAACATACCTGCCGAAGAGGGATATTATTTCAGCAGGGAAAATCCCGATATAATGCTTAATCTGGACGAAAACCAGCCTCAGCTTCAAAAAAACGGATTTGGAATATACAAAATAGATGGAAAGTATATAAGAGGAGATATGACAATACGGTTTGAACTTCAGATAAAATCCCTTGTAAATGTATTCTGGAGTGAAGCTGAACACAAGGTATTATATAAGAACTATAAATATCTGCTTACAGAGGGCCTTTTTAGAGACATAATGTATACCCTGAAGGAAAATCTGAGCATGGTGGATAAACAGCTGATGATTCTGTATAATCACCTGAAGGAACTTGATGAAGCCAATATAGACAAGAGAAAGGAGCAATTGGAGACAATACTGTCCAAGATAATATACGATATATATTCAGATAAGACAAAGAAGGAGTTTGGATTTGTTTTAGATTACAGAAAGTCATGCGATATCATTGTATCCTATGTATTGAAGCAAAATGGCTATACTGATCCTATGGCTTATGATAACGTTTACCTTAAGATGCTATCAAAGCTTTACAAATTGAAGGAGAATGATCTGTATCTGGAGGAATATATAGAGTTTGAAAGGGAAATTCGCTACGATGATGAATTCTGCAGGAAAATAGGGGAGGCCATACTGGAAGTAATAAACAAGGATTTTAAATGGAATCTGTTTTTCAAAATAATATTCCAATTGGAATCAGGAAGCAAGGCAGAGGAATTTGAAAAATTCCTGATGTTTTTAAGGGACAGGTTTTTAGATAACCTTAAACTGAGCGAAGGACTGAATTCCCGTTTCAGTGATGAGGAGAAGAAGGAAATTACGCTATATATAATGGACTTAATCGCAGACAGCTTCATAAAGAATAGGGAAATAGAGTTTATAAACGATGACAATATAGACTGTATGAACAATAAGATAAATGTAATACTTAGAAAGGTTATGAACTATGAAATGTGGAAGGAAAACATTAAGTACTTTACTGATGAAATAAGATATAAGCTAAATGATTACAAGTAGAGTATGGCATTTTACAAATGGATTTAACCTTGGACCTGGGGATAAGCCCCAGGTTTTTCATAATGTAACTTTTATTTAACCGTATTGTAACCACTAAAAGCCTGTTATAGCTTATACTAATACTATACATGGAAAGGAGTGGTTATATATGAAAGTACTGAAAAAAGTTGTTGTAACAGCTTTAGCAGCGTCTTTGATGGTAGTTCCCCTTATGTCAAATGCAGAAGGAGATATTGAAGGAAATGTCAAAGAGGTTATAGAATTTGAGGAGCCAGAGCAATTGAAGCAGGAGTTCATAGGATTCTATGGAACAATAAAGGAGATACAGGAGGAAGAGGGGAGATTATCAATTGTAGTGGAGAATGACCAGGAGGAACCAGGAAACATAGCAATATTCTATGTACTGGAAGAAACTTTCCTAGTTAGCAATAAGACAATGGATATTGTTGACAGAAGCTATTTAGAAGAAGGAATGAAAGTAATGGCATACTACCCCAGCGATATAATACTTCCAATGATATATCCACCAAGGATTCCTGCAGATGTTGTAGCTGTAATGGAAAATGAGGAATACACCAACGTAGAGGTATACAGATTCGATGAAAACCTGTTAAGCACAGATGGAATATTGCAGATATTTCCAGATGAAGAAACCGTAATAGTGGATAGGGAAGGAAATCTGCTTAAAAAAGAAGATATAAGAAACAGCAAGGCAGTTGTATTCTATGGCATTGCTGAATTAAGCCTTCCAGCAAAAGCCGTCCCTCAAAAGGTAATAGTTCTGAAAGAGCAGCTAAAGGATACCGGTAGAGCAGTAATAGAGGGTGTTGAAACTGTCCTGAACAAGCCAATGTATATGAAGGATAATACAATTATGGTTCCTCTCAGACAGATAGCAGAAGCCCTGGGATATGAAGTAAAATGGAATGGAGAAAACTACTCTGTGGAAATAATGAAAGGAGCGCACTGGTTCCTAGTAAAGATTGGAGAAGATGACTACAACTTTGCAAAGATGAAAACTCAATTAGGCATAGCACCAGAGCTGGTGGATTCAACTACCTATGTTCCAGTGGAGTTTCTTGAGCTTATGGGATTAAATGTTGACATAGCATATGATGGAGTATTAAACATAAATAACAATTAAATAGCAGGTTTCTGTAAATCCCTTCCAGCATAATGCTGGAAGGGATTTTTAAGACAAGGGGACGGTTCTTTTGTCTTATTTATTTGTCTTATTCAGCAATTTGGGAGAAGGAGTCTAATAGTTCAAAATTCAATAAATTAAGGCAATAATTGACATACAGTAAATTAGTGCTATTATATATATTAAGACATAAATTCTATGTTAAAGTAATAAGTATATAAACATAACTATAGCTAAATGTATCGAGGTGATGCACAACAGAGGAAAGGGTACAGATTATGTGCTTGTAGTTAAACTTGAAGAAAAATGAAGAAAAGCTTTTTTATTTTTAGAAAGAAAAAACCAGATGGAGGTGTTAATGTGAAGGAAAAGGTTTTGCATTTAATAGAAGAAGTAAAGGATGAATTGATACAGCTCAGCAAGTATATCTATGAAAACCCTGAATTGGGCTATGAAGAGTACAAATCATCCAAAGCCCATATCAACCTTTTAAAGAAGCATAATTTCAAAGTAGAAGAGTGCTACTTAGGTATGGAAACTGCATTTAGGGCAGAATACAAGGGTGAAAAGGATGGACCTACAATTGCATATCTGGCAGAATATGATGCATTGCCAGGTATAGGCCATGGCTGTGGACATAATCTTCTAGGAACTGTTAGTACAGGTGCAGGCATTGTATTGAGCAAGCTTGTAGATGAAATAGGAGGTAGGGTAGTAGTCTTTGGTACACCTGCTGAAGAAACCAGTGGCGCAAAGGTGGAGATGGTAGCAAAAAGAGCCTTTGACGATGTAGATATAGCCATGCTGGCCCATCCGGATGCAGAATTCTATCAAAGCGGTGCTTCTTTGGCCTTAGAGGCAGTTGAGTTTACATTCAGGGGAAAAACCGCCCATGCAGCTTCATCTCCGGAAAAAGGTATAAATGCACTAGATGGGGTTATTTTGACATTTAATGCCATAAACGCATTAAGACAGCATATATTGCCATCTGCCAGAGTTCATGGAATAATTGTTGAAGGAGGAAAAGCTCCCAATGTGGTTCCTGATTTAGCTGTAGCACGATTCTACATTAGGGCAACTACCAAGAAATATCTGATGGAATTAAGTGAAAAAGTGAAGAACTGTGCAAGAGGAGCAAGCATTGCTACTGGAACTGAATTGGAAATTTCTAATTTTGAAGCATCCTATGACAACATGGTTACCAATGAAACATTATCAAAGAGGTATAATGAGCATTTAAAGGGCTTGGGCGTTGAAGATTGTGAAAATATCAGAGAAACCTTTGGCTCCATAGATATGGGAAATGTAAGCCATGTATGTCCTGCCATCCATCCTTATTTTGGCATATGTAGAGGCTCAGGCATAGCTGCCCATACAAAGGAATTGGCTGAGGCAACATTAACTGAAGAAGCCCATGATAGCATGAAAAAGACTATTGCAGCACTGGTATTGACAGCAGCAGATGTAATAATGGATGAAGAACTGTTGAAAAAAATCAAAGAGGAGTTTGAAACCTGTAAAGACAAATAATTTTTTGCCTTAAATCCAAATAAAACATCATAATTAACAATACAGACAAAGCAGTTCTGCTTGTCTCATGAAAGGAAGTAATCTTATGAATTCAGATATATTAAACAGGTTGAAATCTGTAGTTGCTGAAGAGGAAGTAATATCCATAATAGGGAATCTTGTCATTATATCCAGCCATAGGGGTATAGAAAATCAGGAAACTGGTGTAGCCAAATATATTCATAATTTTTTTCAAAAAGAGGGAATTGATTCGGAATTGGTTCATGTAGCTGATGGCAGGTTCAATGTAATTGCCAGGTTAAAGGGAAGTGGAGAAGGTAAATCCCTTTTATTAACAGGGCATACTGATACTGTGCCACCTTACGATATGGACGACCCATATTGCCTTAAGATAAAAGAAGGTAAACTTTATGGCCGTGGTGTAGTGGATATGAAAGGGCCTTTGGCATGTATGGCCTATAGCCTTGTTGCAATAAAAAGGGCAAATATAAAATTGAATGGAGACTTGTTATTTGCCGGAGTAATTGATGAGGAAGAAAAAAGTCTGGGAACCATAGATCTAATAGAAAGAGGAATCAAGGCAGATGCAGCTATAGTAGGAGAGCCTTCAAATTTGGATATATGTGTTGCTCACAGAGGGTTGGAGTGGTTTGAACTTCAATTTATAGGGAAAGCTGTACATGGTGGAAATCAGGATAAAGGCATAAATGCTATTCTCAAGGCTTCTAATTTTATTCAGAGGGTAGAGGAAAAACTGATGCCTAAAATAAATATGGAAACCCATCCTCTTATTGGGAAATCATCTATGAATTACGGAACTATAATGGGGGGTACTCAGCCTAGTACTGTTGCAGGAGAGTGCACTTTAAAAATTGATAGAAGATGGGTTCCTGGAGTAAAATATTCAGATGTAATAAAGCAATATCAAAGTATTATAGATGAATTATCTAATGAGGATAAGGATTTTACATGTTATATAAAGGTAATGGATGAAAGCGTTATGAAGGAAGGCTATGTACATGAGGCTATGGAAACTGATGTAAAACATCCAATAGTTAGTATTACCAGAGACATGACAGAAGGAGTATGGGGTAAAAGCCCTGAGATTATATATATATATATATACATATAGATATGCAAATAAGGTGAAAGCAAATCCAGAAATAAGCAATATGTATGAGTTTGACAAAACTAGAGATGATACTTTAGATTTGAATAAAATCAGAGAGCTTACATTAAACGATAAACTTGTTTTGATAGCTGTAGCACTAACAATTGTAATGCTTGTTGTTGGAGTAATAAAATTTGGATGGTATATAATGGAGATATCTGCATTATTTTTGGGAATGGCAATTGTTGTATCTTTAATAGCTGGATTAGGTCTTAATGGTTTTGGAGAGCAGTTAGTTAAGGGAATGGCTGACTTGACAGGTATAACCAGACAGACTGCAGTTCTTGCCTTCCAATTAGGTGATGGAATTTCAAATGTACTTACACCAACTTCAGGATATTTTATGGCAGGTTTGGCTTTAGCAAAGATTCCATGGGAAAAATGGGCCAAATGGTTTGTAAAATTAGCTTTGATTCAGTATCTAGTAGGTGCAGTGTTTGTGCTTATAGCTCACTTGATGAAGCTTGGACCATTTTAATATAGTGAAAAAGCTTCCTTATCTGGTAAGTTTACTGGATAGGGAAGTTTTTTATTGTACAGTTTAAATCCAGTAAAAAACTGGATTTATTGCTATTATTGTGCTAACATAAGTGTGAAAAATTACACAGGTTAATAGCCTCAAAACATAAAAATTAGGGGATGATAGAAAGGTAAGATTGAAATGAGTGTTTGATAAGGTAGGCATATTTTAGCTGTTTCTTTGTAAAAGGAGGTATTTGAAGATGTATAGGGATTATAAAGAAGCAATTGACAGGTTTATTTACGAGCGCAAGGATTTGTTTTTAAGGGATCTGGATGATTTAATGTCAGTACCCAGTGTGTCAGAGGATATTGATGAAGTTAAAAGAGCTTTGCGCTTGTGTATAGAGAAGGCAAAAGGATATGGCCTAAAGGCAGAAACAATATTAAATGACCAGATAGGAATAGTGGAAATGGGAGAAGGAGACGAAACTTTAGGGATTCTGGCTCATGTAGATGTGGTAGACCCGGGGGACAAATCGGAATGGAAGTATCCTCCATACAGGGCTACACTGGCAGATGGATATATATGGGGCAGGGGAAGCCAGGATGACAAAGGGCCTCTTCTATGCACTTTATATGCCATGATGGCAGTAAAGGAACTTGGAATTAACATGCACAAAAAGGTACAGCTTATAATTGGGACACAGGAGGAAGTTAAATGGAAGGATATAGAGGCATATGTGGCAAATTGCAGGCTTCCTGATTTTTCCTTTACCCCGGATGGAGAATTTCCAATAGGAAACAGGGAAAAGGGATATGCAGATATTGTGCTTAAATTTGGTAGAAAAGAAGGGGAAAGAGGAACCATAGAAATTACAGACCTTAATGGAGGCACTGCAGTAAACAGCATACCAGATGTGGCATCAGCCATACTGAGAGGAAACAAGGAGGAAATAGCAAAGAGACTATCTGATTATTTAAATAGAAATCCGGATAAGGAATTATCAATTGAAGTAGAAGATGATCTTACAGTCATAAAGGCAAAAGGGGCTGCAGCCCATTCATGCTATCCGGAAAAAGGAGTCAATGCCATATGGATACTGGCAGATTTTCTAAAGGAACTGGACTTGATGGATAATGGCGCATATTATGTTGTGAAATTCATAAATGAAATTGCAGCAGGTGATTTTGAAGGTGCACCTTTTGGGCTGGCAAAGGGAAATGTATATGTAAATGGAGAAGATATGCACAAAACTGTAATGTCTGTTACAATGATGAGAACGGAAAAGGACGGATACAGGCTGTATTATAATATCAGGCAGACCTATGGAGTTCATAGGGAAGATGTTGAAAAAGGATTTGCAAAGTACAGGCATATTTATGGGTATACAGTTGAAATTGTAGAATATATGGATGCCATATACGTAGACAGCAATAAGCCCTTTGTTAAGCTGATGGAAAGAATATACAATGAAAATACCCCCTGGACAAGCTATTATAATTTGGAGTATGGAACCTCATATGCAAAGGCATTGCCAAACTGTGTATGCTGGGGACCAGTATTTCCGGATGAGGAAGATACTTGCCATGAAATCAATGAAAAAGCAAAATTTGATAATATGATTCTTTCAACAAGACTGTTTTCCTACTTCATAGCCGAAGTGGTGTCAAGCGATAAAAAATTAAGGGAATAGTTGAGGTTAACGACATTAGTTGGAGCTTTAAATAAAATAAACTTAAAAGATTATTTTAGGAATAGATATGGTTTTGTTGTGAATATATGTATAGAGGGACAACATTTTGGGTAGAAAATATATGCTGGCAATTTAAGCAAAACTCTCTTCAAATTCCACAAAATTCTATAAATTTTTCTAAATTTTTGATAAAATATTATAGAGACAAGTGAAAGGGGGATAATAATGATGTTTACAAAGAAAAGGCTTATAAGCCTCATTCTGTCCATTGTGCTGATATTAGGCATAATAAGCGTACCTGCAATTGCAGATGAAGAGATTGTACATTTGACAATATTAGGTACTACAGACGTCCATGGGAATATATATAACTGGTCCTATGAAGATGGCTTAGAAGTAGACGGATTAGGCCTTGCCAAGGTATATTCAGTAGTTAAGGCAGTCAGAACAGAAAATCCAAATACAATACTCATAGACAATGGTGATACTATACAAGGTACAATACTTACTGACGACCTGTATAATACTGAACTGGTAGATGAGCCTCACCCAGTCATTGATGCCATGAACTTCATGGGATATGATTCAATGACTCTGGGAAACCACGAGTTTAACTTTGGAACGGACTTAATAGAGAAGATAGCTAAGGAAGCCCAATTCCCAATTCTGTCAGCCAATACCTATTATAAGGAAGATGGCAGCAACTTTGTTGAGCCCTATACTGTAAAGGAAGTGGCAGGCATCAAGGTAGGCATAATAGGCCTTACAACTCCAAACATACCAAGATGGGATGGGCCAAAGGTAACCCATCTGGATTTTGAACCTATGTATGTGGCTTGCCAGAAATATATTAAGGAATTGAAGGAAAAGGAAAATGTGGATATTATAATTGCAACTGCCCATGCAGGAGTAGAGGGGGAATATGATCAAGGAGGAGGAGATTCTGCAAGAAAGGTAATAGAAACCAATCCTGAAATTGTAGCATTCCTTGTAGGCCATGACCATGCATCTGTTGCTGAAACCATAGGAAATGCTGTAGTTGGTGGAGCAAGGGATACTGGAGCACAGGTTGTTAGATTCGACCTGTATCTTAAGAACAACGGAGGAAAATGGGAAGTAGTAGACAAAACAGTACAGTTAATAGATGTAACTGAGTATGAGGCATCAGATGAACTAAAGGAATATACAAAGGCATACCACGAGAGAACCCTGGAGTTTTTAGAGGAGGTAATAGGCCAGGCAAGTGAGGATTTCCATCCAGCTCCTGAAGTAAAAGGAATAGCAGAAGGATTAATAAGGGATACAGCTGTAATGGATCTAATAAACAATGTGCAGCTTAAGAATACCGGAGCGGATATATCAGCAGCAGCCCTCTTTACACCAACATCCAATATTAAAAAGGGAGATATATCCTACAGTGATATATTCAATATATACAAATATCCCAATACCCTGGTGGCTGTAGAGATTACAGGGCAGGAGCTAAAGAACTATATGGAATGGTCAGCATCATACTACAACACCTATAAACCAGGGGATGTAACCATTGGATTCAATCCAAATATCAGACCATATAACTATGATATGTTCCAGGGTGTAGAGTACAAGATAGATATTTCCAAACCTGCAGGAGAGAGAATAGTGGATTTGACATTTAAGGGAAAGCCTGTTGAAGATGATGATACATTTACCCTTGCAATAAACAATTACAGGCACAGCGTTCTAAAGAGCCTTGGAATAATAAAAAATGACCCTTATTACAATTCAGACCCTGTATCCTTAAGGTCATTAATAGCAGCCCATATTAAGGAACAAGGCACCATTGTGCCAGAGGTGGACAATAACTGGGAGATAATAGGAGCAGATTTGAACCATCCATTGAGGGACTATATAGTACAGCAGATAAATGAAGGAAATATAATGCTTCCAGCTTCAGAGGATGGAAGAAGTATAAACATAAAGGCAATGAATGTATATGAATTAATTGAAGAAGGAGTCATTCCGGAAGAGGTATTAAGGGAATATGGAATTAAAGATTCTTCTGATGAAGCAGAAGAGCCAAAAGAAATTGTATATATAGTAAAACCCGGGGACGTATTATGGAGAATAGCTGAAAAGTTTGGAACCACATGGCAGAAATTAGCTGAATACAATAAGCTAAAGAACCCACATCTGATATTCCCTAACCAGAAGATATTGATTCCCGCCCAATAATATGCTTTCAACCTACCAAGGTAGGTGACAAAATATATAAAAGGGGGTAAAAAAATGTTTTTTAGAAACAAAAGAATTATCAATCTGTTCCTTTCATTAGTACTTGTGCTGGGAATTGTTTTAGCACCAGTAAGAAGCATGAGCTTTGCAGAAGAGGCAAATACAGTAAATCTTACAATTGTTCACACCAATGATGTACACGGAAGAGTTGAAGGTGACGAAGAACTAATTGGATTCCCAAGGTTTGCAACCTATATTAAGCAACTGAAAGCAGAAAATCCAAACGTATTGGTGCTTGATGCAGGAGATATAACCCATGGAACTACTATAATAAATATTTCTCGTGGAGAGGCCATGATAAACCTAATGAATGCAGTTGGATACGATGCCATGGCACCAGGAAACCATGACTTCAACAACGGATATGAAAGACTGGTAGAGCTAAGCAAAATTGCTAACTTCCCAATACTGGCAGCTAATGTAATACCTAAGGAAGGGGAAATGGAATTAGGAGAATATGTAATAAAGGAAATAGGCGGATTGAGAATTGGTATATTTGGATTGGCTACTCAGGAAACTGTATATAAATCCCATCCAAAGAACACTGAAGGAGTAGATATAGTAGACCCAATTGCCAAGGCTAAGGAGATAGTTGAAAGATTGCAGGCTGAAGATGTTGATATGATTATCGCATTGTCACATCTGGGATTAGATGATGGAAGCAATCCAAAATCATCAGATCTGGCAGAACAGGTGGAAGGAATTGACCTTATAGTTGATGGACACAGCCATTCATTATTGCCAGAAGGATTAATAGTAGGCGACACTTTAATAGTACAGACTGGAGAATACCTAAAGAACATAGGTGTAGTAAATATTACATTTACTGATGGCGAAATAACAGCTATTGAACCTAAACTTGTATCAAGAGAAGAAGTAGAAGAAGTAGCAGAAGACGAAGAGATTATGGATATGATTGCTCAGTTGAATGAGTCCAACAATGTAATACTTTCAGAAGTCATAGGAAAGACAAATGTAAGATTAGTTGGCGAAAGGGAAATAGTCAGGACTTCAGAATCCAACTTAGGAAACCTTATGACAGATGCACTTCTAAACATATCAGGCGCAGATGTAGCTTTAACAAATGGAGGAGGTATAAGAGCTTCCATTGAAGTAGGAGATATTACTAAGGGCGATGTATTAACAGTATTCCCATTTGGCAACACTGGAGTCAAGATTGAATTAACAGGTGCAGACATACTGGCTGCTCTGGAGCATGGAGTTAAGGATTATCCAGCACCTGCAGGAGGATTCCCACATGTAGCAGGAATGAAATATAAGATAGACCCATCTCAAGAACCAGGAAACAGGGTATATGATGTTTATGTTCAGGGCCAACCATTAGATTTAGAAAAGACCTACACATTGGTTACAAATGACTTCATGGCTGCAGGCGGAGATGGATATACTATGTTTGCAGGTAAGAAGGTTCTTGGCGAATATCCAGCCTTTGATGAAATATTGGCTGATTATATAAGCCAGTTAGGAGAAATCAATATAGGAGTGGAAGGAAGAATAGTTGCTGAAGAAAGAGCAAAGGAAGAACCTGTGGAAGAACCTGTAGAGGAACCAAAGGATATAGTATATATAGTAAAACCAGGAGATGTATTGTGGAAGATAGCAAGAAAATTTGGAACTACATGGCAAAGACTGGCTGAATACAATAAGCTGAAGAATCCACATCTTATATTCCCTAACCAGAAGATATTAATTCCTGCTGAATAATACTTTATAGCAAAAAGTCCTCATCTTTAGATGAGGGCTTTTTATTTTTGTTTATTAACTTTTATTATGCTAGAATATATATAAGAAGGTGTGTTTTCATACAGAGGGGGAAGATAAATGGACGATAATTATTTACATATTATGGATTACGTGGATGCAATTCTGATAGTTGACAGTCATGGCAAAATACTTTATTCTGTAAGGTTTAATCCCAGATTTGACAAGGATAGCCATGAAGGGGAATATGAAAGCATAATAAATAAAAACTTCCTCGAAGTATATCCTAACATTAATCCTGACGAGAGTACCATAATTAATAGCATAAAGTATAAGAAACCTATATATTTAAATGAACAGGCCATTGTGGATTATAAGGGAAGGCTGATAAATACACAGAATTTAACCATACCTATAATACGAAGTGGAAAAGTTTTAGGAGCCATTGAATTATCCAAGGATATTACCAAAATCGAAGAGAAGGCAAAGTATAAGATTAATTTAAAGCCCATAATCAATAATAGGGAAACTTCTCATAAAGCCATATATACCTTTGATGATATAGTAACAGTTAACCAGGAGATGCTACATAATATAAGAAGAGCAAAAATAATAGCAGATAATCCTTCTTCTGTGCTAATTTATGGTGAAACCGGTACAGGAAAGGAGTTGTTTGCTCAATCCATTCATAATTATAGCAGTAGAAGGGGCAAACCATTTGTTGCTCAAAACTGTGCAGCTTTACCGGAAAATCTATTTGAATCCATGCTGTTTGGTTCAGTGAAGGGAGCATTTACAGGAGCTGTAGACAAACCAGGGCTATTTGAAGAAGCTAACGGAGGGACACTTTTATTAGATGAGATAAATTCCATGCCTTTAAGCCTTCAGGCAAAGCTGTTAAGGGTATTGCAGGATGGCCTAGTAAGGAGAGTGGGAGACAATAGAGACAGGAAAGTTGATGTGAGGATTATAACTGCCATGAATATTGAACCATCCAAAGCTATTGAACAGGGGCAGATAAGAGAGGACCTTTTCTATAGATTAAGCGTTGTAAACATTAAGCTTTTACCCTTAAGGAAGAGAAAAGAAGACATACCGGTATATGTTGAGTACTTTATTGATGAATTCAATCAAAAATTGAACAAAAACATAAAAGGAGTATCAAAGGAAGTTGAAGAACTGTTCTTTAAATATAACTGGCCTGGTAATGTGAGAGAATTGCGCCATGTAATAGAGTCTTCCATGAACTTTGTTGAAAGCGGTGAGATTAAGCTTATTCATTTGCCTGTATATTTAAGTGAGAAGATAAATCAGGAGGAAAGAGTTGAAAGCCTTGATGAAATAGTAAATGTTTCAAATGTGGAACTATCTTTAGATGAGGTAGTAGAAAAAACTGAAAGGGAAATGATAGTGAGGGCACTGGAAAAGTCAGGGGGTAACATATCCAGGGCTGCAGATATGCTAAAGATTACCAGGCAAAGGCTGCATTATAAAATAAGCAAATACAACATAAAAACTGGACAGACTGTGTAAAAATTTTTGACAAAGTGACAAATATCTGTCACTTTATTTTTTTTATCTTAATAAAACGTGTAATTTTCTTGTTAAAAAGCTGGCATATATTTTGCAGATATATAGAATTAAACAAATAATATGAAAGCAAATCAAAGGAGGATGGATATGGAGCTGGAGTTGAGGAAAATATACATCAAAGACATTGTATTTGATGAAAAAACTCATGTTGATAGCGGTGTTTTGTATATAAACAGAGAAGAGATATCCAAGCTGATATTGGAAGACGAAAGGCTGTCGGAAGTATCAATAGATATAGCGAAGCCAGGAGATTCCATAAGGATAATACCTGTAAAGGATGTTATAGAGCCAAGAGCTAAATTAAAAGGGGAAGCCTTTCCAGGCATTGATGGAGTGCTTGATGAGGTAGGAAGAGGCATAACCTATGCTCTAAAAGGCTGTGCAGTAGTTACTACAGGACCTATTGTAGGGTTCCAGGAAGGAATAATAGACATGAGCGGCCCATTGGCTGAATATACTCCTTTTTCTAAGTTAAATAACCTGGTATTGAGCATTAAGAAGAAGGAAAACGTATCACCCCATGAACATGAAGAGGCTGTGAGAGTTGCAGGCATAAAAGCAGCCCATTACATTGCCAAGCAGTGCCTTGAATCGGAATTTGATGAATCTGAAACTTTTGTGTGGAATGACCTTTCAGTAAAATTGGCCGAGTATCCGGATTTGCCCAAGGTAGCCTATGTATATCAATGTATAGCACAAGGGCTGTTGCATGATACCTATTTCTATGGAAGAGATGCAAAGGAAATGATTCCAACGCTTGTAAATCCTTTGGAAATAATGGATGGAGCTTTAGTAAGCGGAAACTGCGTATCTGCAGGTTCTAAAACTACAACATATCATCACCAGAACAATGCAGTCATACGTGAATGCTTTAAAAGGCATGGAAAGGAGATTAATTTCATAGGTGTAGTATTAAGCCCAATGACTACAGTTTTAAACGACAAATATAGAAATTCAATTATTACATCCAGAATAGTAGAAATGCTTGGTGCTGATGGAGTAATCCAGTCTCAGGAAGGATTTGGAAACCCAACGACTGATTTAATGATGATCTGTAAGAGATTGGAAAATAAAGGAATAAAAACTGTATTAATCAGCAACGAGGATGCTGGTGTAGATGGAAAATCAGAACCTCTGCCAGATGGAACTGTAGAGGCAGATGCAATTGTTTCAACTGGAAATAGCAATGCAAATCTTCATATACCAAAAATGGATAAGGTGTTAGGAGATTTGGATGCCCTAGAGCATATAACCGGAGGATTTGAAGGATCAAGGCAGGAAGATGGCAGCTTAATTGTAGAAATTCACGGAATAATGGGAAGCCATAATTTGCAGGGATTTAGCAAATTAGGGGCCGTTACTAAATAGGAGGGTGGATATGAAGAGGATTATATTCTATACAAATCAGTTTTTCGGACAAATTGGTGGAGAGGATAAAGCCTATATACCCCCCAGAATAGAAGATGGAGCAGTAGGTACAGCCAATCTGTTTAAGGATAAGGTTGAGGGGGAAATTGTAGCTACCATAATATGTGGAGACAACTACTATGCAGAAAATATAGAGGAGTGCAGAGAGTTTATATCCAGGGAAGTGGAAAGATTAAGACCTGATTTAGTCATAGCCGGACCGGCATTTAATGCTGGAAGGTTTGGAATAGCCTGTGGAGATGTATGCAGTTTTGTTAATGATAAATATGGAATTGATACAATTACAGGAATGTACATTGAAAACCCTGCTGTAGAAATATACAAAAGCAATACTTATATTGTGGAAACAGGCAATTCTGCTGCATCCATGAGGAAAGCGGTTCCCAGGATGGCAGCATTAGCAAATAAAATACTAAGAAAGGAGGAGATAGGCTTACCAGAGGAGGAAGGATATATTCCAAAAGGGATAAGGGTAAACGTATTTCATGAAAAAACAGGCGCAGAGAGAGCATTGGACATGCTGGTTAAGAAGCTAAAAGGTGAGGAATACAGGACAGAAATACCCATACCAGTATATGACAAGGTAGAAGCAGCTAAGCCTATTAAGGATTTAAGAAAAGCCAAAATTGCCTTGCTTACCTCCGGCGGATTGGTACCCTATGGAAATCCAGACCATTTGCCTGCAGCTACAGCAAAGTTCTATAAAAAATATCCAATAAAGGATATAGACAGATTTGCTGAAGGAAGCTATGAATCAGTACATGCAGGTTATGACCCGGTTTATGCCAATGAAAATCCCAACAGGATCCTGCCACTGGATTTATTTAAGGAGCTGGAGAAAAAGGGAGAAATAGGAAGCCTTTATGAGTTCTACTTTGTAACAACAGGGAATTCCACTTCTGTTGCAGATGCAACAAGAATGGGAATGGAAATAGCAGAAGAATTAAAAGAAGCCGGAGTGGATGGAGCTATTATGACCAGCACCTGAGGTACTTGTACACGTTGCGGTGCAACGATAGTAAAGCAAATTGAAAGAATAGGGATTCCTGCTGCTCACATATGTACAGTAACTCCTATTTCAAAGACTGTAGGAGCCATAAGGATAGTACCAGCTGTTGCCATTCCTTATCCTGTAGGAAATCCTAATGAATCAGAAGAAAAGGAAAGAGAAATCAGGGAAAGAATAGTAAGAGAAGCTTTAATGTCTTTAGTAAAAGAATATTAAATATATAAGGAGGTTTTATAATGGATCCAGCGAACTATGGCATTTTATCATTATTACCAGCACTTATTGCATTGGTATTGGCATTCATTACTAGAGATGCAATATTTTCAATATTATTAGGAACACTTGTAGGAATAGTTATTTCTGGTCAGAACATTTTGTTTGGCTTTACAGGATTAGCGCAGGATGCCTTAGGGAATGCAGACTTTATCTGGGTGCTTATGATTGAGGTATTTGTAGGAATAATGGTAGCGTATTTCCAAAAATCAGGAGCCATCAATGCCTTTACAGAATTTGTGGGGAAGAAAACCTTGAAGCAAAGAGGGGCACAGATTTTAGGCTGGCTATTAGGTATATTCATATTCTTCAGCGATTACTTCAGCCCATTATATGTAGGAACAGTTATGAGAAATATTACAGATAAAGCCAGAGTATCAAGGGAAAAATTGGCATATATCTGCGACTCTACTTCAGCTCCTGTATGTACTATAATCCCATTTTCATCCTGGGGAGTATATATGGCAGGATTGCTGGTTGGAATAGGCGCATTTGTAGATAAGGATGTCGCTACTAAAGCAGTAGTAAGATCAGTTCCATTTAACTTCTATGGAATACTGGCAGTTGCTATGGTTGGATTAATAGCATTAGGAATAGTTCCAGACTTTGGTCCTATGAAAAAGGCAGAAAAGAGAGCAGCTGAAACTGGAAAGGTAATTGCCGATGGTGCTAAGCCAATGTTAGGAAAAGAGCTTTCACAGATAAAGCCAAAGGAAGGAATAAAATCAAATCTGTTCATAAACTTCCTGGCTCCAGCCTTGATAATAATAAGTATTACATTGGGAACCTATATTGTCATGGGAAGTGCTAAAACTCTTGAAGGATTTGTTGCAGCAGTAGCTTTCCAATTTGTAGCTATGCTAGTTCAAAGAATGGCAACTCTTCAGGAATTAATTGAAACAGCTGTAGAAGGTATTAAGAGTGTTATGTCTGCAATATTAATTCTTGCATTAGCTTACTGTATAAATAGCATAAGCAAAACTTTAGGTACTGCAGATTATGTAATTTCAGTTACACAATCCTGGATTACTCCAACATTGCTGATATTATTTACTTTCTTAGTAGGTGCATTTATATCCTTCTTTACTGGTTCAAGCTGGGGTACTTATGCAATAATTACTCCAATAGTAATACCTTTAGCTTTTGAATTAACAGGTGGAGAAATAACCAGCCTGCAATATGCTGCAATAGCTGCCATACTAGGTGGAGGATGCTTTGGAGACCACTGTTCACCATTATCAGATACAACAATACTATCATCACTGGCAGCAGGTTCAGACCATATAGACCACGTTAAAACCCAAATACCTTATACACTTACTGTAGCTGGAATTTCATCAATATTATACATCATTGTAGGAATGATATTATTCTAATTAACTTGGAGGCGTTAAAATGATAATAGGAATACCCAAGGAAATAAAGAAATTGGAATATAGGGTAGCCTGCACTCCCAGCGGAGTAAAGGAAATTGTATCCCACGGGCACAAAGTACTGGTTGAAAAGGGTGCAGGTGTTGGAAGCGGTTTTTCTGACAGGGAGTATGAGGAACAAGGAGCGGAAATAGTAGATTCTCCAGAGGAGCTATATAAAAGGTCAGACCTTATATATAAGGTAAAGGAGCTATTTCCGGAAGAATTCAAATACCTGAGGGAAAACCTGATAATATTTACCTATATTCATTCAAATGCTCATAGGGAGCAGACAGATGCACTGTTGGAAAGCAAAGCCATTGGAATAGCCTATGAGGATGTAACAGATGAAAATGGAGAATTTCCTCTATTGAAACCTATGAGCGTTATAGCAGGAAAAGGAGGATTTATAGCAGCACTTAATTTTACCCAGAGGATACATGGAGGCAATGGAATACTATTGTCAAGAATTGACGGAGTTAGAACTCCAGAAATAACCATAATAGGAGCAGGAAATTCAGGAGTAGCTGCAGCAGAATTGGCAGCAGCATTTGGAAACAAGGTAACCATACTGGATATTAGTTCTGAAAAGCTTGAAAAGGCTAGAAAATCATTGCCTTCCAATGTTGAACTATTATATTCCAACAAGGCTAATCTAGAAATGTGCCTGAAGAGAACCGATGTGCTTATAAACTGCATACTATGGCCTAAATGGAGAAAAGACCATTTAGTTACCAGAGATATGTTAAAACTTATGAAGAAAGGAGCGTTGATTGTAGATGTAGCCTGTGATGATGCCGGAGCAATAGAAACCACCAGGTCTACATCCCATGATGACCCGATATATGTAGTAGATGGAGTAACCCATTATTGCGTAGACAACATACCATCAGCCTTCTCACAGACTGCTACTACCACATTATGCAATGCTACTTTGCCATACCTGCTGGAAATAGCTGATAAAGGAGTAAAGCAGGCACTGATAGATAACAAGTATTTAAGGCGAGGGTTAACAACATATGAAGGAAAACTGACACTGGAGGAAACGGGAAGAAAGCAAAACAGGCCATATGTAACTCCAGAAGAAGCATTAGGCATATAAAAATGAGTCAAGGGTTACTCCTTGACTCATTTATAAATAAATCTATAGGAGGTTTTATGATGAAAATTGCGGTATTAGGTTCAGGAAGCGGAGGATGTGCTGTTGCATTTGATTGGGCCCAACATGGTCATGATGTGTACATGTTTGACTTTGAGGAGTTTCATACAAATATAGAGGTTATAAGTAAAAAAGGCGGGATAACAAGTACCGGGATGCTGGATGGGTTTGCAGGTATAAAATATGCAGGACATGACATGAAAACTGTTGTTGAGGGAGCAGACCTGATATTTGTAGTAGGGCCAGCCTATAGTACAGAGCCTTTTGGAAAGGCAATTAAACCTTATCTTGAAAAAGGACAAATTGTTATAGTATGTCCAAGCTCATGTGGTGGAAGCATTATTTTCAAGAATGCCATTGGTGTAGACTTATTAGACGACGATTATATTATTGCTGAAACCAGCACATTGCCTTATGCAGTAAGGGTTACCGAACCAGGAAGCATTAATGTTTTCCTGAAGTTAAAAGGCGGATTGTTTATTGCAGCTGTACCAAGCAAATATACAGAAAAAGTATACAATCTGGCAAAGGATGTATATCCATCATTAGTTCCTGCTAAAAACATATTGCAGACCACATTACAAAATGGCAATCCAGTTATTCATCCTTCAGTATCCCTGTTAAATGCAGCGTTAATTGAAAGAACAAATGGAGATTTCTACTTCTATGAGGAAGGAGTAACCAAGGCAGTAGGAAGGCTTATGAAAGCTGTTGACGAAGAGAGATTGGAGATAGGTAAGAAATTAGGAATAGAAATAATGAGAGATCCTGAAATAGGTGTTAAACAGGGTTATATGCAGGAAGCCACTTACGACAAAGGATTTTCAGAGGCCAATGGATTTAAAGGGATAAAGGCTCAGTCCAGTTTGGATTACAGATACTTCAATGAAGATGTTGGATATGGACTGGTATTTATGACTGACCTGGCAAAACACATTGGAGTAGAGACTCCTGTTATGAATTCCATAATTAACATTGTATCTGCAATAATGGAAAAGGATTACAGAAGCACAAGCAACAGGACGCTGAAAGCTCTTGGATTGGATAAGTACGATTTAGAAAAGCTTAGAGAAATATTGTAATACAAAAAGGAGTCAAGGGTAATCTTGACTCTTTTTTCAAAACAGGATTGCAGGGATTCTAATGATTAGCCATTAAAAGCACTAAAACTCTTTATCTACATAATGGTATTCAGCAAATTGTATTTGATTTATAAGCTAGCAAGTATACTATCATTTCCAAAATAGGGAGATTAATTGCAATAGACAAGGCTAAACTGCCCTAAATGGGGTTCAAATTAAATTGAAAGGATGGTAATGATGATAGTTGGAGTACCTAAAGAGATTAAAGAAGGAGAATACAGAGTAGCTATAACCCCAACAAATGTAAGAAGATTAGTGGAATGCAATCATACAGTTCTAGTTGAAACGAATGCAGGTGCAAAAGGTGGGTTTACAGATGAAGAATACAAGGAAGCTGGTGCAGAAATAGTTTCCAGCATGGAGGAAGTATACGAAAGGGCTGAATTGATAGCTAAAGTAAAGGAAATATTGCCAGAGGAGTTTGGATTACTGAAGGAAAATCATATTATCATGACCTACATCCACTCAGCCAATCGCCTGCCACAAACCAAGGCATTGCTTGACAGCAAAGTAGTAGCCTTTGCCTATGAAGATGTAAGGGATGAAAATGGAGAATATCCTCTATTAATTCCAATGAGCGAAATAGCAGGTAATATGGGAGTACTAATGGGTGTATATTATCTATTTAACACCAATGGAGGAAATGGGAAACTAATCTGTGGTGCACCAGGAGTTGAAAACGTAAATGTAGTAATATTTGGGGCAGGAAATGTTGGTTTAAGTGCAGCTAAACTGGCTGTAAGGCTTGGCGCAAAGGTTACACTGATGGATACCAATATTAAGAAAATGAGAGAAGTGGAGACTTATATTCTGCCTGAAGCCAAAACGCTATATTCCAATAAGGCAAATGTCATCAAAGCAATATCTGATGCAGATTTAGTAATTAATGCAGTAAAATGGTTCCCGGGATTGAGAATTATCTCAAGGGACATGTTAAAATACATGAAACCCAATTCGCTAATAGTGGATATAGATGCAGAACCAGGAGGGGCTATTGAAACGTCTCAATACACTACCCACGATAATCCTATATATGTAGTTGATGGCATAAGGCATATGTGCATACCAAATTTGCCCAGTGCAGTTGCCAATACCTCATCTATTGCTCTGTCTAATGCAACTATTCCATATATATTAGAAGTTGCTAATAAAGGATGGTTAAGAGCTGCAAAGGAAAACAAGAACCTGATTCATGGCCTGGACTTTGTAAAAGGTCTTCTGACCTTCAAGCCAACTGCAGATGCCTTTGGTCTTGAGTATACAGATGTATATGAGGCAATATCCAGATTTGAATAATAGAACCACGAGGTATTAATGGGGAAAAAGAGTCAAGGGAAGCCTTGACTCTTTTAATTTTCAATCCTCACCAACTACATAGTGAAAGTATGCTGTCCTTATGGTATAATTATACCAATCAGGCAGCATAAAATATTATATACGATAATGTAACAGTAGGACATATTTCTTTTGTTTCCAGTAAAAATATATATTATATTTTAAAAATACTCTCTTATCAGGACAGATGTCCTTAATGAAAACGTTGTTTTCAGATATAATCAAAAGGAGGACAGGCATGGAAATAGTAGATATTATTGAGTCCAATGCTTTAATAAAGGATATGCTGAAGCATTGCCCCTATGATATACTGAAGCGGTGGGAGAGAAAGGATTATAAAAGGGGAGAGGTTATCTGCCAGCAGGATATGGTACATGATTATTTTTACATAATAATTGACGGATATGTGAATATATCAAGGACAGCTGAAAATGGCAGGAAGTATTCCCAATCCATATATAAAAAGGGAGATTATTTCGGAGAGCTGGAAATATTCGATCTCAAGCCATATATATGCTCTGTGGAGGCCTTAACTGATACCAAGACCATAAGAATAAAGAGGAAGTATTTTTTGCAGTGGATAAGCTCTGACCTGTATTTTTCCCTGTACATAACTAGAACCTTATGTGACAGTTTTTATAAGCTGTCAAAGCTGGCAGGTGAAAACACCCTCTATTCCCTTAAGTATAGAATCTGCAATTATCTACTGTATGAGGCAGATTCCAGTGGCAAGAAGGATTGGCCCCTGGAAGTGAGAATCAACAAAGAGCAGCTAAGTGAACAGTTTGCTGTGACTTCAAGAAGCATAAACAGAGTCCTGCAGTACTTAAAGGAAAAGGGGCTTATAGATGTATCAAATAATTCCATATTCATCACCGATATTGAAGGTTTGAGGGCAGAGGAAAAGATAAGCAGGGAAGAGTAGAAGATTTCATTTTAAGCACTTATTTTAATAATTATATTAATAATAGATAAGCAGCTTTTGAATTTAACTCAATAAAAAAGGTCACCTGCTTCTACAGGGAGCTGACCTGTGGTCTCTTTGATATTAAAGTTGCTTATCTATAATATAAAAAAGGGGGAGGATATAAGTATGAAAAGATTAGTTGCATTGATTTTATCTTTGACTCTTATTTTTGCAGTGCTTCTGACTGGATGTTCCAATGAAAAGACACCTTCAGAAGACGGAAAAGGTACAAAGGTAGGGTTGGTATTGGCTGGCGGATTGGGAGACCGCTCCTTCTATGATTCAGCCAATGAAGGGGTAGAAAAGGCCAAGGAAGAATTAGGAATAGAATTCAAGGTATATGAATGCAGAAACGACCCATCACTTTATAGCGACCAGCTGGTACAGGCTTCAGAGTACGCTGATATTGTAGCAGTAGTAGGATTTGAATTCTTCGATATAGTACAGGAAATTGCACCAGAGTTCCCAGATGTATACTATATCTATGTAGACAATGCCATAGAGGGAATTGATAACCTGATTACCATCAGCTATATAGAAAATGAAGGTTCATTCCTGGCAGGTGCATTGGCAGCAATGCTTACAACTGAAACATCCATAGAAGGCATCAATGAGGAGAAGATTATTGGTATGGTTGGCGGAGTTGACCTGCCAGTTATAAGAAACTTCTATGTAGGCTATGAAGCAGGAGCTAAATATATAGACCCTGAAGTGGATGTAAGGGTAATATATGCTGGAGACTTTGAAGACCCTGCAAAGGGTAAGGAAGCTGCAACAGCCCTTTATTCAGGAGGAGCAGATATTATATTCCATGCAGCAGGCAAGACAGGTGAAGGAGTATTTGAAGCTGCTGAGGAACTAGGAAAATATGCCATAGGAGTAGACAGCGATCAGCGCTATATAAATCCAGACCACATTGTTGCAAGCATGATTAAGAGAGTAGGCCAGTCAATATATGAGACAATAATCAAAATCCAGAATAATGAGATTGAAAAGGGTAAAGTCATATACTATGGACTGGAGCAGGATGGTGTAGGACTGGGATACGGTACTGATGACATGCCTCAGTTTGCAACAGAGGAAATGAAAGCAAAAATAGATGAGATAAAGGAAAAGATTATAAGCGGAGAAATAGAAGTTCCAACAGCAAAATAGAGAAGTAGAAATCTACTTCTCTATTTTTCCATAATTCTCAGTTTGAGAGGTGATAGATGTGGCTGAAAAGTTAATAGAACTAAAGGAAATAACCAAACAGTTTCCAGGGGTATTGGCAAATGACAGAGTCAGCCTGGATATAGAAAAAGGTGAAATTCATGCAATTATTGGGGAAAATGGAGCTGGAAAGTCAACGCTGATGAAAATACTATATGGGCTGTATCAGCCAACAAGTGGGGAGATATACTTTAAAGGGAAACCTGTAAGCATAAAAACTCCACTGGATGCCATAAAACTGGGGATAGGTATGGTCCATCAGCATTTCATGCTTGTTCCCTCCTTTACAGTGGCAGAAAACATAGTGCTGGGAGTGGAGCCCAGGAAAAACAGATTTATGATGGACTACAGGAAGGCAGTTTCAATAACAGAAGAGCTCTCAAAAACCTACGGGTTGAAGGTGGACCCCAATGCAAAGGTTGAGTCCCTTTCAGTAGGAATCCAGCAGCGCATTGAGATTTTAAAGGTACTTAACAAAGGCGCGGATATAATCATATTGGACGAGCCAACAGCAGTTTTAACTCCTCAGGAGACAGAGGAGCTGTTTAAGGTCATTAGAAAGCTGGTGGAGGAACTAGGAAAGACTGTAATCATAATAACCCATAAGCTTCAGGAGGTTTTGGCATTATCTGACAGAGTGAGTGTCATGAGGCAGGGAAGGCTGGTAGGAACCTTAAAAACCAAGGATGCTACAGAGCAGATACTTGCTGAAATGATGGTAGGAAGGGAAGTATTGTTTGAGGAGCTTAACAGGATAGAGGTGCCCAGGGAAGAGGTGCTGACTGTTAAAGGCATAAAGGCCAGGGACAACAGAGGCCTTATGGCTCTAAAGGGTGTAAGCTTCAGCCTTTACTCCGGAGAGATATTGGGAATAGCAGGAGTAGAGGGAAATGGACAGTCTGAACTTGTAGAAGTGCTGACTGGATTAAGGCAGGCAGAAGAAGGTTCAGTTATGATAAAGGGAGTTGAAGCTACCAATAAGGAGCCCATGGAAATAAGAAATTTAGGAGTATCTCATATACCTGAAGACAGATTGGCAACGGGGCTTTCAAAAAAGGCAACTATAACGGAAAACATGATTCTGGGCTATCACAACAGGGAACCCTACGCAACAAAAGGAATCCACATGAACAAAAAGCCCATTAGAGAGAGGGTCAGCAGGCTTATTAAGGAGTTTGATGTAAGGACTCCTTCTCAGGATGTAACTGCAGACAAGCTTTCTGGCGGGAACATGCAGAAGATGGTCATTGCAAGGGAATTCTCCTTTGATTCCAGTATACTTATAGTGGCTCAGCCTACCAGAGGAGTAGATATAGGAGCCATAGAGTTCATACATAAGGAGATTATTAAAAAGAGGAATGAAGGAGCTGCCATACTGCTGGTTTCTGCAGATTTAGATGAGATTTTTAGGCTGTCTGACAGGATTATTACTATATATGAAGGGGAAATTACAGGAGAGTTTAAGCGCAGGGAAATAAGCAAAAAGGAAATAGGACTATATATGACTGGAAAGCGCAAGGGCATGAGACAAGGAGGTGTACAGGATGAAGAAATTTAAAAATGCTGAATACCTGATTTCATTATTTCTATCAATACTTGCTTCTCTAATAATTGGGGCATTTATCATGCTAGCTAACGGAAGAAACCCGGTTACGGGATATGTTGCACTTATAAATGGTGCCTTTGGCTCCAAATACAATATTGCCACAACTTTTGCAAAAACAGTGCCCTTGGTATTGACAGGCCTTGCAACAAGCATATCCTTTAGAAGCGGTATTTCCAACATTGGAGGGGAAGGTCAGCTCTATCTGGGAGCTTTTGGAGCAGCACTTATAGGTATTACGTTTGTCAATTTGCCGGGCATTGTAGGTATACCCCTTGCACTTGCTGCAAGCTTAATAGCAGGAGGACTGTATGCATTATTCCCTGCCATATTAAAGGTCAGGTACAACATAGATGAAGTAATTGTAACTATAATGCTCAATACAGTGGCGGTGCTTTTAACAAGTTATCTTGTAAACTATCCCTTTGCTTCAGAGATAGGCAAAATGGGAGGTACGGAAATAATAGCAGAAGGCTATCAGCTATCAAGGCTTGTAAGGCTTTCAACACTAAATACCAGCATATTCTATGTGGCTGTAATTTCCATTATAATGTACTATCTATTGGAAAGGACATCCATTGGATATGAAATCAAGATGGTTGGACAAAACAGCAATTTTTCAAGATATGGCGGAATAAATGTAAAGAGGAGAATGATATTTGCAATGGTGGTATCCGGTGCACTATGTGGAATAGCCGGGGCCTTTGAAGTGCTGGGAGTCCATTATAGATTTTTGCAGCACATATCACCAGGATATGCCTGGGATGGAATGCTTATTGCACTTATAGTTAAGAACAACCCCATTGGGGTAGTTTTGATGTCCATATTCTTTGGAGCACTGAAGACCGGATCCATTTCTATGGAAAATGCCACAGGCATTCCTTCAGAGCTCATATCTGTTATACAGTCCATTATAATATTGTTTATAGCAGGAGAATCAGGGTTCAAGACCAAGATTAAAAGCTTCCTTGCAAATAGAAGGGCAATAAAAAAGGCAGGTGAGAAGAATGCTTAAGGAAATAATAAATCTTACTTTGCTCCAGCACACAATAAGGACGGCTACTCCATTGATACTGGCAGCTTTAGGAGGATTATTAACCCAGCATGCCGGCATACTCAATATAGGCATGGAGGGCATGATATTAATGGGAGCCTTCTTTGCAATTGTAGGCAGCTATTTTTTCAGCTCTTCTCTGGCTGGAGTTCTTATGGCAGTGGGAGTTGGAATACTAGTAGGGCTTTTGTTTGCTTACTTTGTAATAGACCTGAAATCTGACGAATTCATTATAGGTATTGCAATAAACATACTTGCAGGAGGTTTGACTGTATTCCTGCTAAGAAGCATATTTGGGGTAAAAGGTGCTTTTTCTTCACCGGATATAGTTCCGCTACCTAGATTTAGATTAGGATTTTTGGAGGGCATTCCATTATTGGATACCATATTCAACAACCATACTGTTTTTGTATATGTAAGCTGGATACTGGTTGCACTAGTGTATGTGTATTTATATAAAACACCTTATGGAATATGGCTCAGGGCATCGGGAGAGTTTCCGGAAGCTCTGGAAACTGCAGGAGTAAGCCCAAGAAAGATGAAATACATAAGTTCCATTGCCTGCGGAGTATTCTGCGGATTTGCAGGAGCTCATCTATCCTTGGGATATCTGACATTGTTTACAGAAAACATGAGCGCACAAAGAGGTTTTATAGCCATGGCAGCCATAATTTTCGGAGGTGCACATCCCATAAGGACTTTAATTGCAGCATTCATGTTTGGATTCTTTGATGCATTAGGCATAAGGCTTCAGGTTGTAGGCATACCATCCCAGTTTACCCAGATGATACCTTATCTGGGAACTATTGTAGTGCTGTTTGTTGTAGCCAAGAGCTATATAAGAAAAATAAAGAAAAATGTAGAAGGGGAATCCTAGTATGGCAAGGGAATATGATGTGGTAATATTAGGCGGAGGAGTGGCTGGATATTATTGTGCAAAGGCCTTAAGAAAAGAAGGCAAATCTGTAGCCATAATCGAAAGGGACTCCTTGGGAGGTACAGCCATTAGATGGGGAGCTGTGCCTGTTAAAAGAGCCCTTGACTTTTTCAAGGAAAACAAGGGAAACATAGAGGAGTTGCTTAACAGATGGCAGGATGATTTAGCTGAACTGGGCAGAAGAACTAAAAGCAGTCTGTCATCCATAGGAGTTGATGTCTATTATGGAGAGGGAGAGCTTGTTGATTCGCATGCTGTAAAGGTAGGAGGAAGTATACTTACATCCGGATATATAATAATTGCCACCGGAACGGAAGCCATAAGCATTGATGGCATACCTGTTGACAGAGAATGGATAATTACCCACAGGGAAGCCGTAGAGTTGAAGGATATTCCCAAGAGCTTAGTAATACTTGGAGGAAATGTTGAAGGAATTGAGTTTGCATCCCTTTATAGCCAATTAGGGGTCAATGTAACTGTCATAGAAAAAGAAAACAGTATTTTGCCTGGATATGATGGGGATTTGGCATATCCCATAGAGAAAAAACTTATGGATAAGGGCGTCAAAATTGTTAAGGGAAAATCTGCAATAAAGGCATATGTGGAAAACAGCAATGTGAAAGTAATTTTAGACGATGAAAGCATTATGGAAGGGGAAAAGGTACTGGTTACCCTTTTAAGAAAGCCCAATTTTCCAAAGGGAATTGAAAGGCTTAATATAAGATATAGTGAAAGCAAAATACTTGTAGACAGCAATTTAAAGACTAGCGTGGACAACATATTTGCCATTGGCGATATAAATGGAATTATGGGCCTTGGCAATGTAGCCATAAATCAGGGATTGCAGGTGGCTGAATATATACTAAATGGAAGAAATATAAGCATGAATTATGAAAGTCTCCCCAGAGCAGTTTTCACATTGCCTGAAATAGCCGGCATAGGAAGGCAGGAGGAGGATTTAAGGGGAGTTAGCTATAAAGTAGGATATTGCAATTTCAAGGACACCTGGAGAGGGTGGTCAAGGGATTTAGATGAAGGATTTGTAAAAGTAATTGTAGATGAAGGCCAAAATGTGCTGGGGATATGGATGGTAGGGAATATGGTATCTGAGTATATAGGGATGATTAGCCCTTTGTTCAATAACAACCTTACATTAGACCATATTAAATCCAATTTAATAATCCATCCTACCTTAACGGAGAGCATTTTGGAAGCAGTGCTTAATATTAATAATGGAAGGTGATAATATGAAACAGCCTCATATATTGTTAGGGCCAGGAGATGTATCCAAGTATATTATATTAGCCGGTGACCCTGGAAGGATTCTAAGGCTTGCCAGATATATGGACAGCTATGAGGAAATAGCTTATAACAGGGAGTTTAGAACCATCAGAGGAACCTACAAGGGAGTGGACATAACTGCCACATCTACAGGTATAGGTGCTCCTTCTGCTGCCATTTGCATGGAGGAGCTGATAGCCTGTGGAGGGGAATACTTCATAAGAATAGGCAGCGGAGGGGCTGTACAGCCTCATATAAAGGTAGGGGATCTGGTAATTGCCACAGCAGCAGTCAGGGAAGATGGCACTTCAAGAATGTACGTGGAGGAAAAATATCCTGCTGTAGCAGATTTTGAGCTGGTAAATTCTATTATAAATACATGCAGGGACCTGGGATTTACTTATTATACCGGAATTATAAGAAGCCATGATTCCTTCTATATTGACAATGAAGATGAGCTAATGAGCTACTGGAGCAGGAAAAACGTATTGTGTTCAGATATGGAAAGCGGTGTGATTTTTACACTTGCTCAGTTGAAAGGTGTCAAGGCTGCAAGCATATTGAATACTGTAGTGGAATATAAAACCAATGTAAAGCATGGAATTGGCGGCTATGTAAACGAAAAATCAAATTCCATGGAGGGAGAAAAACGTGAGATAATGCTTGCCTTGGAAACAATAGCAAGTTTGAAAAAAATTAGCCAGCAAGGCTAATTTTTTTCTACTTTAATGCTATCCAACAGGCTTCTTACTTCTTCTGCCAGGTTTGCAAGGTTTTCTGCTGAAGATGCAATTTCCTCCGTAGAAGCCAGCTGTTCTTCTGTTGCAGTTGAAGAGTTCATTATCTCCATAGAAATATTTTGGGACATTTCTTCTATAATATCAGAGGACTTAACCAGATTGTTCACATTATTCTCAACAGTCACTGTGGAATTTGCTATGTGTTCAATTCTCATGGCAATATCTTCAATGAGGCTGGCAATTTCATCAAAGGATGTTTTAGCCTCCTTTACGGCAATTACTCCTTGTTCTACCTCATATGTGTTTGAATCCATCTTATTATTGGTTTCATTAATAAGAATGTTATTGCCTGCTATTATTGATTTGACTTCCTTTGCTGATTTTTGGGTTTCTTCAGACAGCTTCTTTATTTCATTGGCAACTACTCCGAATCCAAGGCCGTGTTCTCCAGCCCTTGCAGCCTCAATGGCTGCATTTAATGCCAGAAGGTTGGTTTGCTCTGATATGTTTTCAATTATGTTCAACATCTGATTCATCTTACTAAAGCTTTGCATTACTTCCTCCAGCGATTTTTTAACGGTTAAAGTGCTGTTTTTTATGTTATCCATCTGGATTATGGCTTCATTTATTCTTTCTCTGCCTGATTTTGCCTTACCGGATATTTCAACGCTTAGGCTGTTGGCATCCTTAGCCTTTTCAGAGACATTGCCCATTTGAACGGAAATTTCCCTGATGGAATTTATTGCATTTAATATTTCATTATGCTGATTTCTGGTGGATTCGGATATTTTAGTTGATGCTTCATGGATATTGTTTGCACTGGCTGCAGTTTCTTCAGATATGGCTGCCAGCTGCTGGGAGGAGGCTGCAACCTGTGCTGCTGTTAGGCTTAAGTTATGAAACATGTTTCTTATGTGTTCAATTATGGTCTGAAGGGAATTGCCAATTATGCCTATCTCATCTTCTCTGGAAAGAATATCATCGTCTATGTTTTCGGTAAAGTCCATATTTGAAATCCTATGGCTGTGTTCAGTAAGAATGCTGATTCTATTTGTAATTCTTTTGATAAAGAATGAAGAGGCCAGATATCCTAGAATAGATGCAGCTGCTACTACAATAAGAAGTGTTCTTAATAGCCAATTTAATCCTGAAAGGATTTCTTCTTCAGAAATGCTTACTACCAATGTCCAGTTTTTTGACTTTATGGGTGCAAATCCAATGCGCACAATTTTTCCGTCCCTTGAATATTTTCCCGTACCGGACTCATTAGAGCTTATCATTTCCTGTACTTTTATCATATCTTCCACATACTCAGGGTCTACAAGATTTATTAATGTTTCAAAATTCTTGGTATCATCAATTGCTGTGGCACCGGTTCTTATTGTAGGATGGGCTATGACATCTGCCCTGTGGTTAATAATGAAAGAATATCCGCTTTCACCAAATTGAATATCCTGTGTGATATTGTAGAACTTATCAGCTGACGTGTATGCTACCAGAACACCTGAAAGATTTTCACTGCTCATAATAGGTGTTGATATTACAATTGAAACCTTTCCTGTCAAAGGGTTTATCATAGGCTGGGAAAAATAGCTATTGCCTGACATGGTTTCATAGAAGTATTCCTCTTCATATATATCCATGGTTTCTCCGGTATCCAATATGAGGTTTCCCTGTAAATCTGATATTCCAATATGAGTAAGATTAAGGCGTGTTTTTTCTTTTGTTAAAAATTCCAGTTTTTCCTCTATGGGTATCTGGTTGTCGGTAATTATGCTTAACCCTCCCAGGGTTTCAATGGAAACAACATAGTTCTTTATCTGCTCATCTGCCAGTTTTGATGAGTCTATGGCTTTGTTATACAGGAGCTTATCATAGGAATTAATGAGTTCTTGTTTAGTTACATGGTAAAATGTACTGCCTATTACAACGATTAATATGAGGCATACCAACGCAGTAGACAGCAATATGTTCCTGCTTATGCTCCTTTTATTAACCTTATCGTATTGGGGCATATAGCCTGTATGTATTTCAGCATCCATAAATTTTCACTCCTTTACTTTTGTGTTTGGCAAAAAAATTTAAGAAAGGTTATTTGTCCTGAAAACTGCACTTTAAAGGCCTAAAATGGTCATTATCCTAATATTTATATTAACAGGAGAAGCTGATTGCTGCAACAATTGATGAAATATTGACAAATTATCCAATAAATTATATACTTTAAGCAAAAGTAGACGGAATATTAAAACTAATAAAATTCTTGCCACAGTTGTTTCAATATACATAGATACTTTTTAATTGATTATGCATCAGAGACTATTTTTAAGGGGAGGTATCAAAATGTATAGGAAACTTGGGGTTTTGATGTTAGTTCTAGTGCTTGTTTCAACAATGCTTACAGGATGTGGAGGCTCAAAGGAAACAGGCGGAGGAGATTCAGACGTAATTAAAATAGGGGTATTTGAGCCAATGACTGGTTCAAGCGCTGCAGGCGGTCAGATGACAGTTGAAGGCATTGAACTTGCAAATGAAATAAAACCAGAGGTACTTGGCAAGAAGGTAGAACTTGTAATTGTAGACAACAAGTCTGACAAGGTAGAGGCAGCAAATGCAGTATCAAGCTTGATAGACAAGGATAATGTAGTTGCAATTATAGGCAGCTACGGCAGCTCACTATCCATGGCAGCAGGGGACATAGTCAAGGAAAAGAAGGTTCCAGCTGTAGGATGTTCACCAACCAACCCATTGGTAACATTGAATAACGATTATTACTTTAGAGTATGTTTCATAGATCCATTCCAGGGAACTGTAATGGCAAACTATGCAGTAAAAGAACTGGGTGCAAAGACTGCTGCAATTATACAGGACGTAACTCAGGACTATTCAGTGGGATTGAGCAAATACTTCATGGATGCATTTAAAGAGCTGACAGGCAATGAAAATGCCATTGTTGCTACAGCTTCCTACAATACTGGAGACCAGGACTTTACTGCACAGCTTACAAATGTATCCAGTGCAAATCCTGATGTAATATTTGCACCAGGTAACTACGGTGAAAGTGCGCTTCTAATCAAGCAAGCAAGAGACCAGGGAATAAATATTCCAATACTTGGTGGAGACACATGGGAATCACCTGAGTTCCTGTCAATTGGCGGAGATGCAGTTGAAGGAGCTGTATTCAGCACCCACTTTACTGCTGAAGCACCTGTAACAGAAGTATCAGAGGAATTCCTGGCTAAGTATAAAGAGAAATATGGAAAGGAGGCAAATGCATTTGCAGCTTTAGGATATGATGCATATATGGTTATACTGGATGCAATTGAGAGGGCTGGTTCAGCAGACTCTGTAGCAATAAGGGATGCATTGAGTGAAACCAAGGATTTCGTAGGAGCAACGGGATATATAACCCTGGATGAAAACGGGGATGCTGTTAAGAGTGCAGTAATAAAGAAAGTGGAAAATGGAGAGTTTGTATTCTTAACTGTAGTTGAACCATAGTAAACTTAGACTAGAGGGGGACTTAAAATGACTATGAGTTTCACAGAATTCATGCAGCACCTGGCCAATGGAATTTCACTTGGCAGCTTATATGCTCTGATTGCCATAGGGTATACAATGGTATATGGAATACTGAGGCTCATTAACTTTGCCCATGGCGACATATTCATGCTGGGAGCATATTTGACATACTATGCCATAGTGTTTACATCCATTCCATGGTATATTGCATTTATACTGGCTGCAGTTATAACAGGTATAATTGGGTTCCTCCTTGAAAGAATTGCTTACAGACCATTAAGGGATGCACAGAGAATTACTGTTTTGATATCTGCCATAGGAGCGTCGTTTTTCCTGCAGAACTTTGCAACAGTAGTTTTCGGGGGAAGGCCAAAGGCCTTCCCAATCCCTCAATTGCTCAATAAAATAGTGAATCTGGGAGGAGTTTCAATAAATATAGTAACATTTATAATTCCTGCTATTACCATAGGCCTGTTAATTGGCCTGAACTACATCATAAACAAGACCAAGACCGGTATGGCAATGAGGGCATTATCAAAGGACTATGATACTGCAAGGTTAATGGGAATCGATGTTAACAGAATAATATCCATTACTTTTTTTATTGGCTCATTTTTAGCTGCAGTAGGAGGGATCATGTGGGGTATAAAATACCCTCAATTAATGCCATTAATGGGGTCTATGCCTGGAGTTAAGTGTTTTATAGCTGCAGTAATCGGAGGAATAGGAAATATAGGAGGAGCTGTATTAGGAGGATTTATACTTGGATTAGGGGAAATACTTTTAGTTGCATTGCTTCCCGGCCTAACCGGGTATAGGGATGCTTTTGCATTTATTCTTTTGATAATAATACTTCTTGCCAAGCCTACAGGATTGCTTGGAGAAAAAGTTACGGAGAAGGTGTAGACTATGACTGACAGGTTAAAGGTTGAAAGGAAAAGGATATTGGACACGAATACACTGATTTTACTTGGTGTTCTATTAGCTGTAGTATTGATAATTAACTTTCTGGCCAATGACTATGTAAAGACCATTGCAAATCTTTGTGGCATATATGTAACATTAGGCCTTAGTATGCAGCTTATAAATGGATTTACAGGTTTGTTTTCATTAGGACATGCAGGCTTCATGGCAATAGGTGCATATACAGTTGCACTTCTTACAATAACTCCTGAAAACAAGGCTATGAATTTCTTTCTGGAACCTATAGTGCCATTTCTGGAAAATGTTCAGTGGAGCTTATTGCCTGCTCTGTTAATGGGAGGTATAATCGCAGCTATTTTCGGATTTCTCATAGGAGCACCAGTATTGAGGCTTACTGATGACTATCTGGCTATAGCTACTCTAGGGTTTGCTGAAATAATAAGGGTTATATTTACCAATACACAGTCTTTGACTAACGGAGCCCTGGGGCTTAAGGCAATACCAAAGTATAGCAGCATACTGTGGAGCTGGATAGTAGCCTTTATAACCATTCTATTCATGATATTCCTGATGGAAGGAAGCTATGGAAAAGCGTTCAAATCCATAAAAGAGGATGAAATAGCAGCCAGGTCCATGGGAATAAATCTATTCAAGCATAAGGTTATGAGCTTTACTTTCAGCTCATTTCTTGCAGGAATTGCAGGAGGGCTTATGGCAATCCATTTGGGAACCATAGACCCTAATATGTTCAGAATAACTCTCACATTTAACATAATCCTCATAATGGTACTGGGAGGAATAGGAAATATAAACGGCACTGTAATTTCTGCAGTAGTAGTAACCGCTGCCATGGAAATACTGAGATTCCTGGATAGCTCCATTAACCTTGGATTCATTAAAATACCAGGAATTCCTGGAATGAGAATGGTTATCTTTTCAATAATCCTCATGCTGGTGGTAATAATCAGGAAGGATAGATTATTGAAGGAAAACTGAAAGGGATGTGAATAGCATATGCTTAAGATAGATAATGTGACTATGAAATTTGGCGGGGTAATAGCTGCAAACAAGTTCAATGCCAATATTAAAAAGGGTCAGATAGTTGGCCTCATTGGCCCCAATGGAGCAGGAAAGACTACTATATTCAATGTAGTTACAGGAGTGTATAAGCCAACGGAAGGCCGGGTGATATTCAATGCAGGAGACAAGGAGCATATTATATCCGGGAAAAGACCTGATGAAATAGCAAAGCTTGGAATATGCAGAACCTTCCAGAACATAAGGCTTTTTAAGGATATGTCGGTGCTGGACAATGTTTTCGTAGCAAACCACTTGAGAATCAAGTCCAATGTGTTCTCCTCAATACTGAGAACTCCAGGATACAGGAAAGAAGAAAAGGAAATGCTGGAAAAATCCCTTTACCTGCTGGACAGGGTTGGACTTTTGAAAGAAAGGAATGAAAAAGCCAACTCCCTTCCCTATGGAAAACAGAGAAGGCTGGAAATTGCCAGAGCCTTGGCTACAGATCCTAAACTGTTGCTTTTGGATGAGCCTGCAGCAGGTATGAACCCCCAGGAAAGCAGTGAACTGATGGAGTTTATATTGAACATAAAGGATGAATTTGATTTGACGGTATTTTTAATTGAACACCATATGGATGTAGTAATGGGAATATGCGAAGAGATATTTGTGCTGGACCATGGCGAGCTGATTGCACAGGGAGACCCTGAAGCTATTCAAAACAACCAAAGGGTTATAGAAGCTTATTTGGGGGTGGAGTAGATGCTTAAAATTGAAAATCTGCACATTAACTATGGAGGTATAAATGCAGTTAGAGGGATAAACCTGACAATTGAAGATAATAAGATTGTAACCCTGATTGGAGCCAATGGTGCTGGCAAGTCTTCAACCTTAAGAGCTATAATGGGCCTTGTAAAGAAGGCTCAGGGAAGCATAAAGTACAACAATGAGGACATAACAAACCTGTCCACCGTTGAAATTGTGAAGAAGGGAATAGTACTGGTACCGGAAGGAAGGCATGTATTCCCAAACCTTACAGTTGAAGAAAACCTAATACTAGGAGCATATACAATTGACAACAGGGAAGAAGTTGAGAAGAATATGAAGGAAGTATATAATATATTCCCCAGGTTGAAGGAGAGGCATTGGCAAAAGGCAGGAACCCTGTCCGGAGGCGAGCAGCAGATGCTTGCTGTTGGAAGGGCTTTGATGGTTAAGCCCAAGGTGCTTATGATGGATGAGCCATCCTTAGGCCTTGCTCCAATACTAGTAAAGGAAATATTCGACATAATCAAGAGAATAAATGAACAGGGGAATACAATATTGCTGGTAGAGCAGAACGCCAAGAAGGCACTAGAAATTGCCGACTATGGCTATGTACTGGAAACCGGGGAGCTTAAGCTGAAAGGAACCGGAAAAGAGCTCCTTAACGACAGCAGGGTACAGGAGGCCTACCTGGGAGAATCCAGGAACAAGGCTCAGTAGGTTATCTGCAGCGGATATAGGACTGTATTACCAATTTTTTAGGCATGTTGCAAAGGAATTGATTTTTTGCAATATGCCTTTTTATTTTTAGAAAATATTCACAACTTTGTAACCATTCTGTAACCATTTGGAAATATTTAATGGATATAATCAGAATAAATAAGCCAAGTAGGTAGAAAGGGGGATATAAAATGAAAAGGATTATTACCTTTGTACTGGTACTTACTGTTATTTTATCCGTATCAGCTCCTGCTTTTGCAGATTTGGAAGATATACTTGGAAATCACTGGCTGAAGGCTGAAATGGATAAGGATTTCTTCCTATATTATTTTTCGTACCTTGCAAGAGAAGATTTCAAGAGGTTTAATCCAAACGAAGCCATAAGGGAAGATGAGTTTTTGCTGTCCTTTTCATCATTGCTTAAGAACATGGGGTATTCAACTGCAGAGCTGAAATTCAGAAATGGCATAAAGAGAATTGAAATGGTAAGGGCAATAGGAGATAACTTATTCAATATAGCTGATATCCAGGCTGATGATGTAGAGCTGCCATTTACAGATATAAGCGATATTGCGGATGAAGAGCTGATGGCATTGAAAAAGCTGTATAGTGCTGGCATTATAAAAGGACAGTCAAATAGCAGGTTTAATCCTTACGCTTATACCACTCAGGCAGAAGCTGTTGTGGTGCTGCAGAGGATAAGGGACTACCTTAGCAGTTTGGATAAAGACAAAACAGCATCAAGGGAAATACCCTTTACATTGTTGGGAACAATTCAGTCTTATACAGGTGAGGAAGGAATTAAGACCAAAGTGGAGGATAGTAAGGTAGTTGTAACCATAACCAAAATGCTTCCAACCCCCGGATATATAGTGAAGGTTGAGAAAATAGTGAAGGAAAATGAAGAATACAGGGTATACCTAAGCGTAACCCCTCCAGACCCTGACAGCATAGTTCCACAGGTAATAGTATATAAGATAATAACAATAGAAATAGATAAGAGTGAATTAGGAGAGCCCCCATACAGCTTTGTATGGGGTTAAATTTTATTAATTTCCCTTTTTCAATATGATATAATAGTTATCAGTTGCAGGATAGATATATATGAAAAGGGGAAAACAGATGGCAAAGAATAACAGAGTAGTTAAATCAGCAGCTATGATATCGGCATTTACCCTAATAAGCAAGTTTTTAGGATTTACCAGGGAGATGCTGATTGCTTCAAAATACGGTTCAGGATATGAAACTGATACATATTTTGTTGCCATGACAGCAACAACAATAATAATGACAACTGTCGGTGCAGCGTTAAACACCAGCCTGATTCCGGTATTCAGCGAAATTGAAAGCTTAAGGGGAAAAAGGGGAAAGCTGAGGTTTTTTAACAATATATTAAACGTAATATTTTTCTTGACGGTAGTTTTGGCACTTTTAAGCTTTGTTTTATCTCCAGTCATAATAAAAATACTGGCTAGAGGATTTGAAGGGGAGCAATTTCAACTGGCTGTAAGATTAAACAGGATAGGGCTTCCTATCATAATATTTTTAGGGTTTACCTATGTGTTTTCCGGATTTCTGCATAGCAGCCAAGTATTTGGGCCTTCTGCCATAATGGGCATCCCATATAATTTTGTGTTTATATTTTTCCTTTTGGTTATGGCAGATAAAGTAAATATATATGGATTGATGCTGGCAAGTGTAGTTGCTGCAACTACACAATTTTTGATTCAGGTGCCTGCCATAAGGCATCAGGGGTTTAAATACGAGCCTTATGTTAATTTCAGGGACAGGTATCTTAAAAAGATTCTGACCTTGATAATACCAGTGCTATTAGGCTCTGCAGTTCAGCAGATAAATGTCGTAGTGGACAAGACCCTGGCATCCAACCTGGCGGATGGAAGCATATCTGCGCTGAACTATGCAGCTAAAATGAATGATGTGGTTGTATCCGTATTTATAGCAGCCATAACTACCGTGGTATTTCCAATGCTGTCCAAGGCTTTTGCAGAAGGGGATAGAAAGTCCATAAGGAATATAATGGAGCAGGGGATAAATACCATACTCATAATCACTGTTCCTGCCACTGTTGGCATATTGATTCTATCTGAGCCTATAGTTAGGATATTTTTTGAAAGGGGAGCCTTTGATTCAACTGATACCGTTATGACCTCCAGCGCATTATTCTTTTATTCACTGGGGCTTATGGGAATTTCAATGAAATTAATGCTGAATAAGGTATTCTATTCCCTTCAGGATACCAGAACTCCCATGATAAATGGTGTCATTTCAGTAGGATTGAATATTGTTTTAAACCTCATATTTGTAAGATTTATGGACCATGCAGGACTGGCCCTGGCAACAAGCATTTCTGCTACATTTACTACTGGCCTTCTTATTTTCAACTTGCGAAAGAAGATAGGTGCTATTGGATTTAAGGGATATATTAAGAGCTTTATGAGGATATTTATTTCTGCATGTGTAATGGGAATTGCAGTATACTATGTGTATAACGGATTAATGCTAAAGATTGGGTATGCTAGAATAGGAGAGCTAATATCCTTATTGGCTTCTGTACTGGCAGGAATGATGGTATATTCTATATTGTGTATTGTACTTGGCATAGGTGAAGTAAAAGGATTAATAAGTGCTTTTATAAAAAATAAGGCTTAAGTAAATCTTAAGCCTTATTCCCATTTGGGGGTGTTGAAGTTTTGTGGAGTTTTAATCCTTTTTGCTTCTTCCTCTGATATTATATATGCTGTTATGTTTTGGCTATCATAGCTTTTTAATGTCCTTATGGCATCTTCCTTGGACATGGGCTCGGAAAAGCTGTTATCTGTTACAACAACATATCTTTCAGCCATGCTATCTTCCTTTCGTCATTTTATACAATTATTATTGCCAAAGAATTATTAAAGTATGATAGAAAATATGCAATTTATTGATAGAATACATGGTTTCCTATTTTAGCCACATAGGACTTGTTTTTCACAATCCATGAACCTGCTGCTTTATTTGGGTTGAAGAAATATGTTGCATTGCCAACAGGTCTAAAACCATTCAGGGCATCTTTGGCAGCGTTAATGCTTTCCTGAGATGGAGTGTTGTAAATCGTACCATCAGCAACAGGACTGAATTGAGGTATGTTTCCATAGTATTCAAATATTACGCCATATATGGTGTTTGGGAAATCCTTGGATTTAACCCTGTTTAAGACTACATTGCCCACTGCCACCTTACCTACATAGGGTTCTCCGCCTGCTTCAGCTTCAATAATTCTGGCAAGCCAGAATACATCATCTGAGGTATAGTTGGCAGTACCAAATAGGGCATTCTGCGTCTCAGGGCCTGCGAATCCGTCAATTCTTAACCTGTTATCTATTTGGAATCTGATAACAGCCCATTCTGTTTTCAAACCAAATATTCCATCAATATTGTAATTGTAGTAGCCTTTATTCTTTAAGGCTTGTTGAAGCCTTACAACATCCTCTCCCCGATGCCCAAAGTGTAGGGTTCTTAAAGAGCCTCCAGCCAAAGATGGTGTAGATAAAGCTAATATCAATAGTACTAAAACTAATAAATTTACTGTTTTTTTCATCTGCATGCACTCCCTCCTAAATTCCTTCCGAAGTTAGCTTATACCCAGGGGCTAACCCCTTAGGCTGGTTCCCTCGTACCTAATAATTTAGGATTCAGCCATTGCATAGATTTACAACACGATTTACAGGATATTATATAGGAATTTATATATTATGTAAACAAGAAGAGAGTAAATACCAGAAATTACAAAAGCTTGTCCTAAAAATATGATTTTAGTTCCTTATAAAAGAGCTGTTCCAATTCTATAAATTAGATATTTAATATTTATGTAATGTTATGTTATATTATAATCATGTAGGGTATTGGATGTTTATGAATAATATATGCACAAAAAAGGCATTGCATATTTAATAAATCATAAGGCATTTTGCATTTTTGGTGTATTATTGGGTAGGTAAACATGAATATATCAAAAGAACGGGAGGCTTGCTATGATGGAAGAAGATATAAAGGAAATAGCCTTTACTGATATTGACGGGATAAAGGTAGGCAATGCCAGCAATATTAAAGCTGGTACAGGGTGTACAGTCGTCATATGTGAGGAAGGTGCTACAGCAGGTGTGGATGTGAGAGGAGGATCTCCTGGCACAAGGGAAACTGACTTGCTTAATCCCCAAAATCTTGTGGATAAGGCTCATGCAGTGGTTTTGGCAGGCGGCAGCGCATTTGGGCTTGATGCAGCAAGTGGAGTTATGAAGTACCTGGAGGAAAGAAATATTGGATTTGATGTGCAGGTTACAAAGGTTCCCATTGTATTAAGTGCCGTATTGTTTGACCTTGTGGTTGGAGATTATCGAGTAAGGCCGGACTTTAACATGGGCTATAATGCATGTATCAATGCCACAGACAAGGAATGCCCAAATGGAAATGTAGGAGCAGGAACAGGTGCAACTGTAGGTAAATTCCTAGGATTAGAAAGGGCCATGAAGGGAGGATTAGGCTCCTATGCAGTGGAAATTGGCGATTTAAAGGTTGGTGCCATTGTAGCAGTCAATGCCCTGGGAGATATAGTTGACCCTGAAACAGGAGAGATATTGGCAGGCTTACTGGATGAAAGAGGTGAAAAGCTAATTGGAACAGAAAGGGAAATGGTTAAGGCATATAATAAAAAGAAGAATCTGTTCAGTGGAAATACTACCATAGGTGTAGTTGCCACTAATGGAATTCTTACAAAAGCCGAGGCAAACAAGCTGGCATCCATGGCTCATAATGGATATGCAAGAGCTATAAGACCTGCCCACTCCATATTTGACGGGGATACTATATTTGCCATGGCTACAGGGAAAGTGGAAGCAGATATAAATGTAATAGGATTGCTGGCAGCCAAGGTTATGGAGAGAGCAGTTGTAAATGCTGTAAAATCGGCAGATTCAGCTTATGGAATAAAATCATATAAGGAATTGAATCTAACTAAATAATAGGATTTAATAAGCCCATATTAGGCTTATGCATAGGAAAATATTGAATATTACCAACATTTTCTATATACTATACTTAAATAAATCCGGAAAGCTCTATTGAAAATTTTTGGGAGGCGACTGTTTATGTTTTTTAAATGGCGGAAAAAGGATATTGAAAGCTGTGTTGAAGCTGAAAACGGGATAAAAAGCTCAGAAGCTGAATTATTTAATCTGGAAGATAAAAAAAGGCTTGCTGTAGTAAGGCAAAATGAAGAAAACCTTTTAAACAAGCTAAATGTGAGAATAGGTTACCTGAATGACCAGACTGAAAGCCTCATTAACATAATAGGAGTTATATCCAACAGGGTTGATGAGCAGATGAAGTACATATATAATGTAGTGGAGGAGATAAGCAATTATTCGGCAATGGCTCAAGAGCTAAATGCCAGCTCTGATTCCTGCTACAGAACTGCAGAAGAAACCCTGGAGGTAGTAGGGGAAGGGAGCAAAACAGTATACAATACCATTGGGCATATGGGAGAGATTAAGGAATCCATCACTTCTGTAGTAGAAGAAATTAATGAACTGAAGAATAGTACAAGCCAAATATCTGCAATACTTGGCATAATCAGAAATATAGCCAAGCAGACAAACCTTTTGGCACTTAATGCTACAATTGAAGCTGCCAGAGCAGGGGATGCAGGCAGGGGATTTGCAGTAGTTGCTGAAGAAGTAAGAAAGCTGGCTGAAAGAAGTGCAGAATCTGTAAATGACATTTCCAATATAATAGAGAATATTAACAGAAGCGTAAGCAGGACAATAGAAGCTATAGAAAGAAGCAATGAAAAGATAGTAGCAGGTTCAAATATTGCAGAACAATCAAGATCCTCCTTTGCCAAAGTGCAAAATGCAATGGAAAACATGATAATAACCACAAAGGAGATAACAAATGCCATATTCCAGCAGACCTCAAGCCTGGAATCAATAGTAAGCCTTACTGATGAAATGAGCCACTCATCAGATAAAGCTATGTCCATGGTTGAGAGTGCACTGATGAATGCACAGTTTACAAAGGTAGCATTAAATGAGCTGAATGAGTTTATCGTTTTATTAAATGATATAACAAGGGAACTGCTAGGTCAAACAGGAGTTCATGACGAATCGGAGAGGGAATTGTTATCCATAAGGATTGGCCTGTTATACCCATTGACTACCTTGGACCCGGCTATCAATAACTCTGCTGAAGATGTAAGATTCCTGAGCAATTTGCATACAGGCTTGTTGTCCTATTCCGATACAGGGGAGGTTTTGCCATCCATAGCTAAAAGCTGGCATGTGGAAGATGACAACCTTACATGGGTATTCAATTTGAGAAATGATGCTAAATTCCACAATGGCAAGAAAATTACGGCGTACCATGTAAAACAATCCCTTGAAAGGATATTATCGCCAAAGCTTAAATCCCCCAACACCTGGTTTATAGATTATATAGAAGGAGCCAAGGAGTTCATGGAAGGAAGGGCAAGGGAAGTTTCAGGCATAAGGGTATTAAACGATTATAGGCTGTCCATAAAGCTTTCTGTCCCATTTAATGGATTTTTGCTTCACCTGGCCAATCCATGCTGTGCTGTTCTGGACCCTGAAGAGTTTGAAAAGGGAAATATTGTTGGCTGTGGGCCATATATGATTGAGAGCTTTGAAGACAACACATACAGGCTAATAGCAAATAAGGATTATATAGGAGGAAGGCCTTACTGTGATGTCGTAGAAGTTGTAAATGGCGATGAGAATGTATCCGATAATTTTATAAATAAAAAGTATGATTTTCACATTATTCAGAGGAAGAAGGAACTGGACGCAATCAGAGGTACTGACTATTATAAGCGCTTTAAGGTTTACAATGTAATAGGCACAAATTATATAGGGTTTAATATGAACTCTAAGTCCCAGTACATGAAAAAGAGGGTCAGACAAGCCATAGCTCACGCAATTAACAAGAAGAGAATAGTGGAAGAGTTTTACGGGGAACTTGCTGTTACAGCCAAGTGCATTGTTCCGCCTGAATTAATAGCCTCAGACCACCTAATGGAATTTGAATATTCCCTGGATAAGGCACGAAGCATACTGATTAAGGAGAGAGTAGACCTTACAAAGCCTATCAATGTGCTTGTAAGAAGGAAAAAGCCTGCACCAATGTTTGATATAATTGAAGAGGATTTTAAGGCTATTGGCATAGAGATTAACTATGTATATGAGAGCAATATTAATAATATATCTGGCAATACATATGATATATTTGACTATGGCTGGTTTGCAGATGTCAAGGAGCCATCCTCCTTTATAAAGCCGCTATTCTTGCCGGACAGCGAATCCAATTTATGCAACTACAACAATGAAGAAGTGGTGAGGCTTTTGAGAATAGCCAGCCAGACTACCAATCCAATGAAGAGAATGGAACTGTATGAGGAAATACAGAGGATAATCCACGAGGATCTGGTTGTTATTCCAATACTCCATCCAAGAATTGGAATATGTACGCAGGACGGAATTATGAATGTAAATGTATCACCTCTTGGACTTGTTAAGTACGACAATGTGATAAATGAACTAAAAAGCAAATAGAATATAAATAAAAGTTCCCCAATGAGGGTATATAAAAAGCAAGTTGGAAAATTCCAGCTTGCTTTTATTATTTTTTCATAACTTCACTGTATAGTACATAGAGTTTTATTGTTGAGTTGTAATCTCTAGGCTTAAACATAAACAAAGGGGGTATTGCTTTGAAAAAGGTGTTGACGGGTAATCAAGCTATTGCCAGAGGATTTTACGAAGCAGGCGGATTAGTTGCTGCATCCTATCCTGGATCGCCAACTGTGGAAATTCTGGAAACGCTGAAGAAATATGACGGTATTTATGCTGAGTTTTCAACAAATGAGAAGGTAGCCCTGGAGGTAGCTATAGGAGCTTCACTGTATGGTGCCAGGGCCATGGCATCCATGAAGCATGTAGGGGTGAATATAGCTTCAGACCCGCTTATGACCTTTACTCAGACGGCTATAAACGGAGGATTTGTACTGGTATCAGGTGATGACCCGGGAATGGCCAGCTCACAGAATGAGCAGGACAACAGGATAATAGGCAAGTTTGCCAATATGGGCATATTCTATCCGGGAAGCAGTCAGGAAGCCAAGGATTATGTGAAATATGCCCTGGATTTAAGTGAAAGGTTTCAGACTCCAATGATGATAGATATTACTTCCCGGGTATGCCACAGCAGGGGAGTTGTAAAATTGGAAGATAGAGAAGAACATAAACCTCAGGGATTTAAAAGGGATCAGGAAAAGTATTGCATGCTTCCGCCTTATACATTCAAAGCCCAGCATTTCATGAGGGAGAGAATTGAAAAGCTTAGGGAATATGCTTATAATGCGCCATTTAACATATTGGAGGAAGTAGAAGGCTCAGACACCCTTATTGTAACCTCAGGCCTTATGTATTACAACCTGAAGGAGTTAAATTTACCTGTAAGCATTTATAAGCTGGGGATGGTATACCCAATATCCATAAGAAGGATGAGGGAGCTTAGCGAAAGGTATAGGAGGATTATAGTCATTGAAGAGATGATGCCCTTTATAGAAAACGAGCTAAAGCTTATGGGAGTTGACTGTAAGGGCAAGGAATACTTTTCCTTTACCGGCGAGATACATACTGAAGATATAGAAGAGGCATTATGTAGAATGGGAGTTGTAAATAACAGGAAATATGAGAAGGCAAAAGCTGTAGAAGTTGTGAGCAGACCTCCCATGTTCTGTGCAGGATGCCCTCACAGGCCAGTATTTGATATTCTTAAAAAGCTCAATGTTACTGTCATAGGGGATATCGGATGCTATTCCATGGCGGTTCTGCCTGCATTTAAGGCAGCCCATGTAAGCCTTAGCATGGGAGCTACCCTTGGCGTTACAAAAGGAATGAATAAGGCCATGAGGTTAAATGGGGATAAGAAGCCAGTAGTATCCGTAATTGGGGATGGCACCTTCTTCCATTCAGGACTGCCGGGATTTGTAAATCTATTGCATCAGATAGATGAAGAGGACAATATGACCTTCATAATACTTGATAATAGGACTACTGCCATGACAGGAGGGCAGCAAAATGCCTCCTCTGGAAGGTATAATGAAAATGATGATATGAGGGTTCACATAAAAGCACTTTTAAATTCCATTGGAATTGACAATGTAAAGGAAGTAGACCAGTTTAATTACAAGGAAACAAGGGAGGCCATAAGGCAGGCAACCAGGGAGAAGGGAATTTCAGTTATCATAACCACAAGGCCATGTGCATTGAAGTACAGGATTAGAGAGCCTCATTTCTATGTGGACACAGACTTATGCATATCCTGTAGAACCTGTGTTAAATTAAACTGCCCGCCTATCAGGATGAAAAAATACGAAGGTATAGATGAGCTGAAATCCTATATAGATCCGGATGATTGTGTTGGCTGCAGTGTATGCTCCCAAACCTGTCCGGTAGGGGCTATTAAAAGGTCAGAATAGAAAGGGGGATAAATATGGTCAGGAATATTGTTTTAGCAGGTGTAGGAGGCCAGGGGCTGGTGCTTGCCACCAGGATAATATCAGAAGCTGCCTTCAGGGCAGGCTACGATGTAAAGACCAACGATGTCATAGGCTTATCCCAAAGAGGGGGGAGAGTCTGGGGCTCTGTTCGATATGGAAACAATATATATTCACCAAATATACCTCCAGGACAGGGAGATATGCTCTTAGGGCTTGAGCCTCTGGAAGCCTATAGATGGACCCATCTTATGAAGGAAGGAGCATATGTAATTATAAATGAAAAAGTAGTTTATCCTACTCCGGTATTATTGGAGGAAGAAGAATACCCATATGAGGAGATAGACAGTTTAAGGGACAAATTCAATGTAATCAGAATAAATGCCAGGGATGAGGCTAAAATGGCAGGAAATATTAAAGCTGCCAATGCTGTTATGCTTGGATTAATGGCAAGGTATCTGGAAATAGATACGGATATATGGGAAGAGGTTTTGCGTGAAAATGTGCCTTCAAAGGATGTAGAAGCCAATATAACTGCATTTTACAGAGGTTATAACAAATGATAAGGAGGAGTGGTAATATGAGCTTTCCTGAAGCAAATATACTGGAAGTGGACCTTAGCCAAAAAGCCATAAGAAAGAAGGTGCTGGACGGGGATACCCATAGGCTGTATCCTGGTGGCTCTTCGTTGGGAACATATATTCTGTTGAAGGAAATGGACCCTAACGTCGATCCTTTTTCTCAGGAAAACATACTGGTATTTTCAGTATCACCTTTCACTGGCCTTCCCATTGCAGGGGCAAACAGGATTACTGTAAACACTAAAAGCCCCCTGACAGGAGGAATAGCCGATAGCCAGGCAGGAGGGTTTTTCCCTGCCTACCTGAAGGGAAATGGATGGAATTCAATTGTAATTAAAGGGAAGTCAGACCATCCGGTATATATCTACATAGATGGGGATAAGGTAGAACTGAGGGATGCAACGAACATGTGGGGCAAGGTAACGGGAGAATCTGAAAGGCTCATAAAGGATGACTTAAATGAAGATAGCATAGATATGGCCCAGATAGGGCCTGCTGGAGAGAATCTGGTAAGGTTTGCCAATATAATCAATATGAATAACAGGGCCAATGGGAGAAATGGAACAGGTGCAGTCATGGGCTCCAAAAATCTGAAGGCCATAGTGGTTAAAAAAAGATTAGGGTTAGAGCCAGTAGATAGGCACAACTTTATGGTACTTGCGAGGGAAGGGCTGGAAAAGTTTAAGAACAGCAGGGGATTGCAGCTCTTTGGAGAGCATGGCACAGATAGGGGATTAATAAACCATCACAAAAATGGATTCCTGGCAACAAGAAACTGGAAATCAGGATATTTTCCAGAAGGGGCAGAGAATATAACCGGAACCACAATGACCAGAACAATACTTAAGAAAAGGGATACCTGCTATGGGTGCCCCATAAGATGCAAAAGGGTTGTGGAAATAGAAGGTAAGGTAGACCCATTATACGGAGGGCCTGAATATGAAACCTGTGCAGCTTTTGGCTCCTACTGCGGAGTTACGAGCCTAGAAACTGTTGCAATGGCAAATCAGCTGTGCAATATGTATGGACTGGACACCATTTCCTGTGGCGGAACCATTGCCTTTGCAATGGAGTGCTATGAAAATGGCCTGCTGACTAAAGAGGACACACATGGAATAGAGCTAAAGTTTGGAAATGGAGAAGGGCTTTTGGCAATAATTGAGAAGATTGCAAAGCGGGAAGGAATAGGAGGTTTGCTAGCAGAGGGAAGCTATAGGGCAGCAATGAAAATAGGAAAGGGAGCAGAAAAATATTCCATTACAGCCAAAAAACAGGAGCTTCCAGCCCATATGCCCCAGTACAAGCCTTCTTTAGGCCTTATATATGCAGTAAATCCCTTTGGCGCAGACCATATGTCCTCAGACCATGATACAGTATTAACTCTGCCTCCTGAGAGCGATGCAAGGAAGAACCTGGCTCTTTTGGGCATAAGAAAGGGTTATGATGACAGCTTTGAACTGGATGATGAAAAGGTGAGATTTGCATTTAATACCCAATGCTTTGAATCCGCTATAGATTCCCTGTCATTGTGCCAATTTGTATGGGGAACTTCGGCCTTATATGGCCCTAATGATCTGGTCTTGCTGGCCAGATATGGAATAGGCTGGGAAACTTCCATATATGAGCTTATGGAAATAGGAGAAAGAAAGATAAATATGATGAGGTATTTCAATGCAAGGGAGGGGTTCACCAAAGAGGATGATGTACTGCCTGAAAGGTTATTTGAGCCTTTTAAGGATGGGCCTTCAAAGGGCAGGGCTTTAGACAGGGAGAAATATGAAAATGCCAAGAAGCTGTATTACGAAATTGCCGGTTGGGATGAAAAAAATGGCAACCCAACCTTTGGAACCTTAAAGAAACTGTCGTTGGGATGGCTTATAAGTTAATAAAAACAAACCAGCTTAGGCTGGTTTGTTTTTTTGTCAAAACATGTTGACAGATGAATATAAATATGGTATCTTAAAAGAAGTTTTTACATTAATGCATTATTGCATTAAAATAATAAAGTAAAGATTATCCAAAATGTACAGAAAATTCTGGAAAAAATTATCTATAATTAAGGAGAAGCGGGTAAAGCAAAGATGATTTTATTACAAAGGATAAGGAGGTTAACTAATGGAAAAGCATACTGCTAAGGAATCAGCAAGGGATCAATTTGTATCAAAAGCCGGATTTATATTTGCTGCAGCAGGCTCTGCTGTTGGATTGGGAAATGTATGGAGGTTTCCATATCTGGCAGGGCAAAATGGTGGCGGTGCATTTGTACTGTTTTATTTACTCTGTGTAATTGTAATTGGATTTGGACTTATGCTGGCAGAGTTTGCAATTGGAAGGCATACTCAATTGTCCTCAGTTAATGCATTCAGAAAGCTTGACAAAAGGTTTACTTTTGTAGGTGCAATGGGAGTATTGGCTGCATTTGTAATTATGGGATATTATCCTGTTGTTGGAGGCTGGTCTGTAGCCTATATATTTAAATCCTTGCTGGGACAGCTTTCAACTGATTCACAGATAATGGGAGAAGCATTTGGCAGTTTAGCTGCAGGTACATTTTCACCAATTTTCTGGACTGCTGTTTATCTATTGGCCAATATAGTTATAGTAATTAAGGGTATAAGTGCTGGAATTGAAAAGGCTTCAAAGGTAATGATGCCATTGCTTTTTATACTTCTGATAATATTGGTTATTCGATCTTTAACATTACCTAATGCTATAGATGGATTAAAGTATTTGTTTGTACCTGATTTTTCCAAGATTACAGGAGATGTAATGCTATCTGCATTAGGACAAGCCTTTTTCTCCTTAAGTTTGGGCATGGGCTGTATGATTACCTATGCAAGCTATCTGAGTAAAAATGAAAATCTGGTTCAAAATGCGATTATCGTCCCTTTGATGGATACATCTGTTGCGCTTTTATCTGGAATCGTTATTATACCTGCTACGGTATCATTTGGATTTGACTTAGGGCAAGGGCCAGGGCTTGTATTTGTTACTGTACCTGCCATATTTGCGACAATGGGGCCAGTCCTTGGAAGATTATTTGGAATTATATTTTTCTTATTGCTTACACTGGCAGCATTGACTTCATCCCTTTCATTGCTTGAAGTAGTAGTTTCCTATTTAATAGACAATAGGAAATGGGACCGCAAAAGGGCTGTTATTATTAGCAGCATAGTATTATTTATAATGTGTATATTGGCATCCTTATCCATGGGGCCATTGTCAGGCTTTACTATAGCAGGTCTAAACATATTCGATGCCTTGGACTGGTTTGCTAATAACCTACTGCTTCCGGTAGGTGGAATATTCATCACATTATATATTGGCTGGTTCTGGGGCAAGGATAAGGTTAAGGAAGAAGTAACAAATGGCGGAAGCGTTAGATTTGCAATATTTGAAATATGGATATTCCTATGCAAATTTGTAATTCCTGTAATAGTAACTTTAGTATTGCTTTCTGGCATAGGAATAATATAATATATGAAAAAGCCCTTAAATATATTATTATATATTAAAGGGCTTTTTCATTAATTGAAATGAGGTGCCTGTATGAAAAAGCTAATAGTAATTAGCCCTGGAAGAACAACAGCCATTAATCTGGCTATGCAGCTTGAGAAGTTTTTTGGGGAATATTCGGAAATAAGCGCTTACTGCCTGGAGGATGAATTTAATTTTGACATTTCAAATTCTCTTGTTGTCATATCCTCCCGGGAAGCAATAGATGATAGAATTAAGCTTCTCATGGATAAAGGCATGGATTATATACTGGCCAGAAGGGTGATTAATCATAGATATATTGGTGAACTGCTGAACTTGCCTAAAGCTACTGAAGTGCTGCTGGTTAACGACAGGAAGGAAACTACATTCCTTGCAATATCCCAATTACAAGCCCTGGGAGTCAACAACATTAAATACTACCCATATTATCCGGGCATGATTTCCTATCCAAAGCTGGATATTGCTGTAACGGTAGGTGAGCCTCATCTAGTGCCCTATAGGGTGAAGAGGGTAATAGATATAGGCACACGACAGTTTGATGTTACCACATTAATAGATATAGCTCATAGGTTGGGGCTAATGGATGTTATAGGGGACAGCCTGTCTTCCCACTACATTCATGAAATAGTTGGGCTGTTAAATAGAATTAGCGATGTTGCAAAGGAGACCAGGATACTAAGCAATAGGCTGCAGACAGTTGCAAATTGCATATCTAAGGCAATAATATATGTAAACAAGGAAGGAAACGTTTTGCTTGTAAACAACATGATGACTGACCTTTTAAGCTGCAAGGAAGAGGATATAATAGGCAGGGATATAAAGGACGTACTTCCTGTACTGGCAAAGATAGATAAAACAAGCAAATCTGATATCATCAAGATTAAGGGAAAGGAGCTGTTTGTTACTCAAAACGTAGTAGAAGGCAAAGGCATTGAAGAAGGAAAGATATATATATTTGAAAAAAGCGAGGACATCCAGAAAAACGAGCATGAAATTCGCAGAAGGGCTTCTTATATGGCCATAAAGGGCAACTATTATACTGTAGATGATATCATATATAAAAGTGAAAACATGAAAAAGTTTATGGAAAAGGTAAAAGCCTTTGCAAATACCGATTCCACAATATTAATACAGGGAGAAAGCGGGACAGGCAAGGAGCTTATTGCACAGACCATTCATTCCTTATCCAAAAGGGCAAAAGGGCCTTTTGTACCTGTTAACTTTGCTTCCCTCAACATGAACCTGATAGAGTCTGAACTGTTTGGGTATGAAGAGGGTTCTTTCACCGGAGCATTAAAAGGCGGGAAAATAGGCTTATTTGAGCAGGCTCATGGCGGTACCATATTTCTTGATGAAATAGGAGATGCATCTTTGGAATTCCAGTGTACTTTGCTAAGGGTAATCCAGGAAAGGCAAATAAGGAGAATTGGGGGCCTTATGGAGATACCTGTAGATGTTAGGATAATAGCTGCAACAAATAAAAATTTGGCAGAAGAAGTGAAGAGAGGCAAATTCAGATCCGATTTATATTACAGGCTAAACGTATTACCCATTAAGGTTCCAAGCCTTAGGGAAAGGAAGTCTGATATACCCCTTTTAGCAAATTATTTCATAGAAAAGTACAGCAATGGCAGGTCCGTAAGCTTGGAGGATATATTGGAAGAAGATGCAATAAGGGAATTGTATGAATATGACTGGCCAGGCAATGTAAGACAGCTGGAAAATGCCATTGAATATATAATAAGCTTAGCAAAGCCAGGTAAAAAAATACAGAAAAATGAGCTTCCCGATTATATTGCTGATTATGTTCATAGCCCTCAGAACTCAGTGATAATAGATGTTCTTGGAAAGGATATGATATGGGTTCTTGGCAAGATGAAGAATTCAGATGGAATTGGCAGGCGATACCTGGCAAAATGTGCAGAAGAGGAGAATATTGATTTAACGGAAGGGCAGATAAGGAATATATTAAACCTGGCCCAATCCATGGGCTTAATAGAGTCCAAGCCTGGCAGAGGAGGCAGCCATCTTACAGAAAAGGGATATAATGTAATTGCAATGGTGGACAGAGAAATAAATGGGTTATAAAACGGGCAGAATATCAGCCCATTATTCCCTGGACAAGCTAAAGGCAATTGAAATTTAGGCATTGTATAATTGGCACGATTTTTGCAACTATATGTAGGTAAGTTTTCCGGAAAACTTATTAAATACAATTAAGGTTTAACATTCGAGGTGACTTGACTTGATTTTAGGAATAATGGGAGGTATGGGACCTTTAGCAACTTCAGAGTTATTCAGAAAGATTATAGAGCTTACAAATGCTTCCAATGACAATGACCATCTGCACATAGTCATAGATAATAATACTGAAATACCTGACAGGACAGAGTATATATTAGGCTCTGGAGAAGACCCAAGAATTGAAATGATAAGGTCAGCAGTTAAGCTGGAAATGATGGGAGCAGATTATATAGCAATACCCTGCAATACAGCACATTATTTCTATGATGACATAAAAAAATATACAAAGTCTCAAATACTTCATATGATCCGGGAAACCGCCATATATTTAATTAAGAACAGAAAAAATAAGGAATATTTCCTAATGGCCACCAGGGGAACGTATGAATCCAAAATATATGAAAATATATTTAATGAATATGGACTTAGTATACTGGAACCTGATTATTCAGATAAAATGGCTATTATGGACTGGATTTACAGGGTGAAATCATCAAAATTCGACGTAACTTCTCTGGAATTTGAAAGCCTAATAGACAAATATACAAAGGATAGGGATATGCCTGTAATTCTCGGATGTACAGAATTGCCCATACTGGCTGGCCATCTGGGAGTAAAAAGGGACTTCATAGACCCAACTGAAATAATTGCCAGAAAATGTGTGGAACTGGCAAATAAATATTAGGATGCAGGAGGATTGTATGGATACTATTTTATACAATGGGAAAATTTATACCCTGGATAATAAGGGTACTGTAGCTGAAGCTATTTGCATTAAGGGAAACAGAATTGCATTTGTTGGCAAAAATGAAGAAGCTTTGAGGTTTAAGGATAATAACACCAAATTAATAGATTTAGAGGGCAGAATGGCAGTGCCAGGTTTTAATGACAGCCATATGCACCTTTTAAGCTATGGATATACTGCAACTAAAATAGAACTAAACAATGCAAAGTCCATAGAGGATTTGATTTTGCTTGGAAAAGAACGATTGCACAGCGGAAACCTGAAGGAAGGAGACTGGATACTGGGAAGAGGCTGGAATAACGATTATTTTGAAGTTAACAGGCTTCCTACCAGGTACGATTTGGATAGGATTACTACGGATTTTCCAATATGCTATACCCGCGTCTGCGGCCATATCCTTGTTGTAAACTCTAAGGCATTAGAACTGGTAGGAATAGATAAAAACTCGTCACAGATTCCAGGAGGCAGGTTTGATTTGGATGAAAATGGAGAGCCTTTAGGCATATTCAGGGAAAACGCTATGAACATAATATACAGTGCAATACCAGACCCTGATATTGAAGGCATTAAGAGCATGATTTTAAAATGCAGTGAAGATGCAGTAAAACATGGAATAACCTCTATACAGACTGATGATTTTGAACAGCTTCCAAAGAAGGATTATGATAAGATAATAAAGGCCTATCTGGAGCTAATTGATGAAGGAAGATTAAAGGTAAGGGTATATGAACAATGCCTTCTGCCAGAAGTGAAGAAGCTAAAAAGCTTTATTGAGGAAGGATATAATACAGGCTGGGGAAATGAATACTTCAAGATTGGACCTTTGAAGCTGCTGGCAGACGGCTCACTGGGTGCAAGGACTGCATATTTAACAGAACCATATAATGATGACAATACCACAAGAGGTATACCTGTATTTACCCAGGAAGAGCTGGATGAACTGGTGTTAACAGCCCATAATGCCGGAATGCAAGTAGCAATCCATGGAATAGGCGATGGTGCCATGTATATGGCTGTAGAAAGCATTGAAAAGGCATTAAGGAAAAACCCAAGAGAGGACCACAGACATGGTATAGTACACTGCCAGATTACCGACATGAGCCTTATGAATAAGTTTAAGGAGCTGAATTTAGTAGCCTATGTACAGCCTATATTTTTAAACTATGATATGCATATAGTTGAAGACAGAGTTGGAAAGGAAAAGGCTAAATACACCTATAACTGGAAGAGGATGTTGGATATGGGCATTCATGTAGCAGGAGGCTCTGACTGTCCAGTTGAAAAGTTCGATATTCTTCCAAACCTGTATTCTGCAATAACCAGGAAGGACTTAAATGGATATCCTGAGGATGGCTGGCTTCCAGACCAGAAGCTTAGCATAGATGAAGCCTTGAGAATTTTTACAGTGGAAGGGGCCTATGCATCCTTTGAAGAGGATATTAAGGGAACCCTGGAAGCAGGAAAGCTGGCAGATATTGCTGTACTGGAGAGGAACTTATATGATGTTAAGCCTGAAGAAATAAAGGATATAAAAGTAGACCTGACTATTATGGATGGAAAAATTGTTTACGAAAGGGTATAGCTTTATATATATCCCTATATAAGAATTAAAGGGGGTGATGGAAAAAGAGCTTTTAGAGTATTCAAAACATAAACACTATACAAAAGATGAATACCTTGCAAGTTAAAAATCTATAAAATAGGAGGGTAAAGTATGGAAGAAATTCTAGGCAAAATAGCAGGTTGGTTATGGGGACTACCATTGATTTTCGCAATTATGTTTGTAGGTATATTTTTTACATTGGGTTCAGGATTTTTCCAATTTGCAAAACTGGGACACATTTTAAAGAACACCTTTGGAATTTTGTTTAAGAAGACTAAAGAAGAAGGCAAGGAAGGTATACTATCCCCAATAGAAGCTGTAAGTACTGCAGTAGGAGGCAGCGTTGGAGTTGGTAACATTGGTGGTGTTGCAACTGCCATAGCTGTTGGAGGACCTGGAGCAACCTTTTGGATGTGGGTAGCTGCATTGCTGGGAATGCTTATTAAGAATGTAGAGGTTTCACTGGCAGTCTACTATCGTCTGAAGGACGAAAAAGGCGACCCATATGGTGGACCTACCTACTATATGGAAAAAGGTTTAGGAGAAGAAAAAGGGTTTAAACTTTGGGGAATACTGGCATTTATATTTGGTGCTGGAATATTTTCAACCTTCTTCATTACATTACAAAACTATACAGTAGCAGAAGCAGTAGGCGGAACCTTTAATATTAGCATGTTAGTAGTAGGAGCAATATATGTTATACTGGTTTATGCAATGATACTTGGAGGAATTCCAGGACTGGGAAGGATAGCTGGTAGACTTGTACCTGTAATGTGTATATTCTATATAGCTGCAGGATTATTTATCGTAGTGAAGAATATAGCTGCATTACCAAGTGCATTTGCATTGATATTCAAGAGTGCATTTACAGGAACTGCAGCAGTTGGTGGATTTGCCGGTGCAGCTGTTTCTCAGGTAATCAGAATGGGTGTTGCCCGTTCAGTATATAGTAACGAAGCTGGTTGGGGTACATCTCCAATGATTCACTCAACAGCTAGGACAGACCACCCAATAAAGCAAGGTTTATGGGGCAGCTTTGAGGTATTTGTTGATACAATATTGGTATGTTCAATAACAGCTCTGGTTATTGTAATAACAGGACAATGGTCCTCAGGCCTTGATGGAGCAACATTGACTTTAACTGCATTTGAGTCAGAAATAGGATCTGTAGGACGTATTATAATAGCATTAGGAGTATTCCTGTTTGGCTTGACTACAACTGGTGGATGGTATGCATACTACGAAATACTGTTGAGACATTTATTTAAGGAAAATGTTGCTGCAAAGGAATTGGTTCTAAAGATATACAAATATACCTATCCACTGCCTGGATATTTAATGGTAGTATTGGCAGTAACCAGAGGGCTTCCAGGAGCAACTGTATGGAATTTTGCAGATGTTACATCAGCAATACCGACATTTATAAACGTCATAGTAATATTAATCTTAAGCCCAACTTACTTTAAGCTCTTAAAGGACTACAAGGCAAGATATCTTGGAATAGGAAAGGTAGACCCATCCTTCAGCCTATTCTATGAGGATAAGATAAAAAAAGCTGCAAAATAGGAATTAACGAATAACAAAATCTAGGCTAGAATAATAGCCTAGATTTTGTTATTATTAATAAGGACAACATAATAGAAGGGGGAATTGATTTGGAATTTTTACTTCAAGGACTGGTATTAGGATTTGGATATGTGGCGCCTATTGGCATGCAAAACCTGTACGTCATAAACTCAGCACTGAGGGAAGAAAGGCTGAAGGCCTATAGGGTTGCATTTACAACCATATTCTTCGACATATCCCTGGCTTTGGCCTGCTTTTTTGGAATAGGGCTTTTGCTGGATAAGGTGCCTTTTCTTAAGAACGCAATGATAATAATAGGGAGCATAGTTGTAATATACATAGGATATGGAATAATTAAGTCCTCTCCTGATATTACAAAGGAGGTAAAGCTGGAAAAGGACTATTTTAAAATAGTAAGGGATACGTTTACTGTAACATGGCTGAATCCACAGGCCATAATAGATGGATCTTTGTTATTGGGTGGATATAATGCATATGTTCCTGAAGAGTATAAGATATATTTTATACTTGGTTTTTGTTTAGCTTCATTTCTATGGTTTAGCTCATTGACTACCATTGTATCTTTATTTAAGACAAGAATAGATAACAGGCTTATTAAGTGGATAAATATAATCTGTGGTGTAATAATAATATTTTTTGGAATAAAACTAGCAATTTCTCTTATTTAAACTAAAAAGAATAATAACCTCCATTTTACAAATACTATAAATAACAATATTTTAAAGTTTAATAAAAAATACGTTCGATTACGGTTTCGACTATGGAAACTTATACAGCTCATTTCGATAAAAAATCCTAAAATTCGCAAACTCGTTTTGCTTAAGACTCTGAATATCTTAACGTTTTTTTTATCTCAATTCGCTGATAAGTTTAACCATAGCCTGCAAATGTAATCTCACTGTATTTTTTATTAAATGATAATTATTTATATAGTTATTTATCTATAGTAAGATGTTATTTGAAAATGGAGGTTTTAATATTGGGAAACAAATTGCTGGAAATATTATCTTTTATGACTGCAAGTGCAGAACAGGTAACTCCAGAAGTAACGCTTCTTGACTTTGCTGCAGTCAACGCCTTTTTAGTTGGGGATCCCCTTTCTGATGGAAAGGAATTTGTGCTGGTGGATACCGGATTGGAGAACTCCTATAATTTTATATTGGAAACTGTAAAGAAATACTATGGCAGGGATACAAAGCCTCAGTGTATTGTGCTGACCCATGGGCATTTTGACCATGTAGGTTCGGTAATTAAGCTATCAGAACACTGGAATGTTCCTGTTTATGTACATGAACTGGAGCTTCCTTATGTTACGGGGAAAATGGACTATCCATTAGGTAATCCTAATCAAGGAGAAGAAATAGCTCAAATGAGCCCAAGCTTTCCTCATACCGGTATAGATATAAGCCATAGGGTAGTTATCCTTCCTCAGGATGGGAAAATACCAGGAATGCCCGGCTGGAGGTGGATACATACACCGGGGCATACTAGAGGGCATATTTCACTGTTCAAGGAATTGGATAGGGTCTTAATAGCAGGAGATGCCATTTCCACAATAAAGCAGGAATCCATGTGGTCAGTAATCACGAAAAAAGAAGAAATTTCAGGCCCTCCCAATTATATGTCTGAGGACTGGGGAAAGGCAAAGGAGTCCATAATGTACTTAAAATCCTTGGAACCTGCCATATTGCTTCCAAGCCACGGGAAGCCATTAAGAAACTTAAAGATAAAGGAACAATTGGATGTGCTTATGAGTAAAGTTGACAAAATGCCTTAAACAGTTTTCATCATATAGTGCCATATAATGATGAATCTGACAAAATACAATTATAATATTATTTTCCGGGAAATATGTTGTCGAAGAACTATATAAAGCTTCAAAAAAGGTAAACAGCCAAAGCTAAGAGGGATTATAGCTTTGGCTGTTTAATATATTTTTTGTTTATCCTTTTTTTGTGAATCCGCTAGAATTTAACTGCAAGAAGTATGAAGTTCAATATGAATAAGCCTGTTGATACCCATAGTACAGGGTTAATATCTTTTGCTTCGCCTTTAAACAGCTTAACTATACAGTAGAATATAAATCCTGTGGCTATACCATAGGAAATGCTGTAGCATAGTGCCATGAATATTCCAGCAAAGAAAGCAGGAATTGCTTCATCCAGATCTGTCCAGTTTATTTCCTTAAATGCAGAAAGCATCATAATACCTACCACTATTAATGCTGGAGCAGTTGCTGCTGAAGGTATGGCACTTATTACAGGAACGAAGAATGCGCTTAAGGCAAACAGAATTGCTACAACTACACTTGTTAAGCCTGTACGTCCGCCTGCTCCAATTCCTGCTGCACTTTCCACATATGTTGTAGTGTTTGAAGTACCGAAGATTGCACCAATGGAAGTACCTACAGAATCTGCAAATAGAGCCTTATCCATTTTTGACTTGAATCCTGAGCTTGATTCCAGGGCTTTTATATCTTCTGCTGAAAAGATGCCTGTTTTGCGTCCTGTTCCTATGAAGGTACCAATTGTATCAAACGTGTCTGATAAGCTAAATGCAAATATGGTCATTAAAACCAATGGTATTCTGGCTGGGTCGCTGAATAATGATATAAGTCCGGGATTTCCAAAGGCTGCAAACATTGTTTCTGGAAGCTGAGCCCAAGCTTCTGCAAAGCTTACAGAAGCACCAAGGTGTGTTACTCCCAAAGGAATGCCTAGAAGAGTAGATACAATAATGCCTATAAATATAGCTCCTTTTACTTTACCAACAAGAAGAATAGTTGTAAATATGATTCCGAATATTGCCAGCAATACGCTAGGGGTGTTGAAAGGGACGATTTCAGGAACTGCAGCAGAGCTTGCAATAACTGTTCCGCTGTCAAGGAGTTCATAAGTTCCAGGGTCAGAGGTGAATTTCAAAAGTCCTGCGCTTTTAATGCCGATGTAGGCTATAAATATGCCTATTCCTCCGCCTATTGCATTTTGCAGGCTTTCAGGGATTGACTTTATGATTAGCTTTCTTATTTTTGTCACAGTTATCAGTACATTGATAACACCGCATACAAATACCATGGCAAGGGCTTCTTCCCAAGTGAATCCAAGTCCAAAGACTACTGTAAATACAAAGAATGCATTAAGCCCCATTCCAGGTGCCAAGGCATAAGGAACATTAGCAACCAGCCCCATGAAAAGAGTTCCAATTACAGATGCAAGAATGGTTGCCAAAAACACTGCACCATAAGGCATACCGGTCAGTGATAGCATTGCAGGGTTTACCATTATAATATAAGCCATTGCAAAGAATGTAGTAAGTCCTGCAAGTATTTCTGTACGTACATTTGTGCCATTTGCCTTAAGTTTGAAAAAATTTTCCATATTTGCCCCTCCTATTTTAGATTTTAATATTTCATAATAACATTAGATTAAACCGTTTCTACTAATAATTATGGCTAATTCGCAACCATTATAGTCACCTTGGGCAAAGAAAAGGGATTCAGGAACTAAAAAAAGCGATTGATAGTGTTCAATCAACCGCTGAAAAGCACATATATAGCCTAATCTAAACAGGTTAGACTATATAACAGTATTTTGAACACCCATAGCGTAGGCAATTATGGTTGCCACGTAGAAACTCTCGCACCAGATTTGCGAGCTTATATGAGTGATATAATCTATATTTGATTATAGGCCATATCCTCTGTACATTAATAAACTAACATAAAGTTGGATTGTAGTCAAGAAAAAGATATTATGTCTCTTATTGATGCTGAAGGTTGTCATCAATAAGACAAACGAGTATTTCAGCAACCCTGAATATGCTTTATCAAAGAATAAGTCAAAATAGCTGAATGCAGTCAACATATGAGGTGATAGGATGAATAGGTTGATGACTGAGGACCCTGAAATTTACAGGGCTATTGAGCTGGAACTTGAAAGGCAGAATAGAAAAATTGAACTTATCGCTTCCGAAAATTTTGTAAGCGAACTTGTAATGGAAGCCCAAGGGTCAATACTTACAAATAAATATGCCGAAGGCTATCCGGGAAATCGCTACCATTCAGGATGCGAATATGTGGATATGGTGGAGTCCATAGCCATAGATAGGGCGAAGAAGCTTTTTAATGCTGAATATGCAAATGTTCAGCCCCATTCAGGAGTAAATGCAAATATGGCTGTATATATTGCAATGCTAAAGCCAGGGGATACCATACTGGGAATGAAGCTGGACCATGGAGGCCATTTATCCCATGGCAGCAGGGTTAATATTTCAGGCATGTTTTTCAACTGCATAGGATACGGGGTCAGGAAGGACACTGAAACAATAGACTATGATGAAGTTAGAAGCCTTGCATTAAAATACAGGCCAAAGATGATAGTTGCAGGTACAAGTTCATATTCCAGGATTATAGATTATAGCATATTCAGGGAAATAGCAGATGAAACTGGAGCCTATCTGATGGTGGATATGTCCCATATATCCGGACTGGTTGCTGCAGGATATCATCCAAATCCTGTGGAATATGCAGACTTTGTTACCAGTACGACCACCAAGACCATAAGAGGTGCCAGAGGTGGATTCATATTATGCAAAAAGGAATACGGACCCAAAATCGACAAAGCAATTTTTCCTGGAATACAGGGAGGTCCCCAGATGAATACAATAGCAGGAAAGGCAGTCTGCTTTAAGGAAGCCATGAAGGAGGAGTTTAAAGCCTATATTAAGCAAGTATTGGATAATTCCAGGCTCATGGCTGAAATTCTCAAGGATAAGGGATACAGGATTGTAACGGGAGGAACTGATACCCACCTGTTCTTAGTGGACTTGAGAAATAAGGGACTGACAGGCAAGATGGCAGAGGAAGCCTTAAATGAAGTAGGCATTACAGTCAATAAGAACATGATACCCTTTGATCCGGAAACCCCTGTTATTACAAGCGGAATTAGAATAGGCACATCTGCAATTACTACAAGGGGAATGAAGGAGGAAGAGGTAAAAGAGATTTCGGAGCTAATTGATATTACATTGAGCAATATGGGAAATGAAAGGATTAAAGAGGATGTGGCTGATAGAGTCAGCCAATTGTGCAGAAGGTTCCCTATATACGGGTATCAGTTCAGTGAGGAGGAATACTATGCAGAATAGCCTGTGGATTGAAAGTAGAGGTTATAGGATGCTGGGCATATTGGAGTACGATGACAAAGAGGAGATAGGAAAGGATTTTGTCATATTAATTCACGGATTTGTAGGCACAAAAATAGAGCCTCACAGGATGTTCAGAAAGCTGTCGGAAAGGCTGGCGAAGAAAGGATTTACAGTAATGAGATTTGATTTCGTAGGCTCGGGAGACAGCGATGGAGATTTTGAAGACATGACAATTATGGGTGAGGTTGAAGATGGATTAAATGTAATTGAATACCTGAAGAATAACTATGACGTAAGAAGGCTATATATTGTGGGGTTCAGCATGGGAGGATGTGTTGCCTCCATTCTGGCCTCCAAATGCCAATGTGATGGTTTAGTATTGTGGTCACCAGTTTCAAATCCATTCTGGAACTTCTACCACATATTTGGTCGTGAAAGTTTTATTAAAGGAATAGAAGGGGAACATGTGGATTATCTTGGTGATGTGGTAGGTCCGAAGTTCTTTGATGAGTTACTGGATTCAGACCCATTGCAGTATGCCAGGGACTATCATAATCCGGTACTGATAATACATGGCACTGAAGACATGGACGTTCTATATGTCAATGCATACTGCTATAATAAGGTGTTTCCAAACAGCACTATCCACTTTGTTGAAGGAGCAGACCACTGCTATTCCTCCTATGAATTTGAAAGGGAATTGCTTGATAATACCGTTAAGTTTTTGACAGAATTGAAGGAAAAACAATCTGATGCATATGCTTATTAGTTATTATTAGAGCCTATCCTGAAACTGAATCAGGATAGGCTTTATATATTTTCTGGGGTTAATGAGTTCAATAAAGGAAGAAACAATATATTAGAAACTCTCATAAATATATAGGTATTGGAAACAATAAAATGTAACTATTCTGACAAATATGAAAGGAAGATGCCTATTGAAAACCATAGCTATTGCAGGTACTTTTGATTCCAAAGGCAATGAGCTTTCCTATGTTAAAGAAGTGCTTAAAAGCTTAGGGCTTAATACTTTTACAATTCACTGCGGTGTTTTTGAGCCTTTAACACCAACAGATGTATCAAATGAGTTAGTTGCAGCAGAAATAGGAGAAGATATTAAGAAGATTGCTGCAAAGAAGGATAGGGCATTAGCCACTGAAGTGATGTCAAAGGCTATGGAAAAGATAGTCCCCAGACTATATAAAGAGGGCAAATTTGATGGAATAATATCTATTGGAGGAAGTGGTGGTACTTCTTTGGCAACTCCTGCCATGAGAGCCTTACCAATAGGAGTTCCAAAGGTAATGGTTTCTACTGTAGCTTCAGGAAATACTGAACAATATGTTGGAACAAGTGACATAATAATGTTCCCTTCAATAGTGGATGTATCTGGTCTTAACTCAATATCAACAAAAATACTTACAAATGCAGCACTGGCCATTGCAGGTATGGTAAAATTTGAGCATGAAGAAAAGCTGGAGAAGAAACCTTTAATTGCTGCTACAATGTTTGGGGTTACTACTCCCTGCGTAGATACTGCCAGAGGATATCTGGAATCATTAGGATACGAAGTTTTAGTATTTCATGCTACAGGTACAGGCGGGAAAACCATGGAAAGGCTTATAGAGGATGGATATTTTGTAGGAGTACTTGATTTAACTACAACAGAGTGGTGTGATGAACTGGTGGGGGGAGTATTGTCAGCAGGCCCAAATCGTCTGGAAGCAGCAGCAAAAATGGGAATACCGCAGGTTGTATCCGTTGGAGCATTGGATATGGTGAATTTCGGCCCTATTGATACAGTTCCTGAAAAGTTTAAGGGAAGAAAGCTATATAAGCATAATCCTACAGTAACCCTTATGAGGACTACTGTAGAAGAGAACAGAAAATTAGGTGAGATAATAGCAGAAAAGCTGAATAATACCAAAGGGCCAACAGCATTGATGCTGCCTTTAAAAGGTGTTTCCATGATAGATGTGGAAGGAGGGCCTTTTTATGGACCAGAGGAAGATAAAACCCTTTTTGACATACTAAGAAAGAATATAGACAGAAGTAAAGTTGAGCTAATTGAAATGGATTTGGATATAAATCATAGGGATTTTGCATTAACTGCTGCCAAGAAGTTAGTGGAACTAATTAAATCCAGTAAATAGACTGAAAGGAGTGCTATATATGGATATGACAAGGAAGGAAATACTAAAAAGATTAAAAGATGAAGTAGCAAAAGGAAATATAATAGTAGGCGCTGGTGCAGGTACCGGCATATCTGCAAAGAGTGCAGAAGCAGGAGGAGTTGACCTTATAATTATTTACAATTCAGGAAGGTATAGAATGGCAGGACGGGGTTCCTTAGCAGGACTTCTTCCATATGGAGATGCAAATAAAATAGTGGTGGAAATGGGCAATGAAGTATTGCCAATAGTTAAAAATACTCCTGTACTTGCTGGAGTCTGCGGTACTGATCCATTTAGGGTTATGGATAAATTCCTGAAGCAGTTAAAGGATATGGGATTTGCTGGAGTACAGAATTTCCCAACTGTTGGATTAATAGATGGAGTTTTTAGGCAGAACCTTGAGGAAACTGGTATGGGATACGACCTTGAGGTTGACATGATTAAAAAGGCTCACCAATTGGATATGCTTACTACTCCTTATGTATTCGATACTATTCAAGCTAGGAAGATGGCTGAAGCAGGGGCTGATATATTAGTAGCTCACATGGGATTAACTACTAAAGGTACCATAGGTGCAAAAACAGCTTTATCCTTAGATGATGCTGTAAAGAGAGTTCAGGAAATATGTGATGCAGGTAAATCAGTAAATCCAGATATTATGGTTATTTGCCATGGAGGTCCTATTGCAATGCCAGAGGATGCAAAATATGTAATAGAAAGAACAAAAGGAGTAGTTGGATTCTTTGGGGCTTCAAGCATTGAAAGGATTCCTACTGAAACAGCAATTAGGGATCAGGTTAGGGAGTTTAAGATGATTAATATAGATTAACATCATTTAGAAGGAAGGCTAAAAGCAGTTTACAAAAAAGCTAGTCTTCCTTTTTAATGGTCTGAGAATTAGTATGAAGTTTTATTTTTTATTTCTACAAAGAAAATCTAGCAGGATTATATTAATGGATAAAGCATTAGGTAGGTCATATTATGGTAACATTTATATTTAGGTGATATAATAAAACTTGAGGGGGTTTTATATGAAGGTATTAGTTACAGGATTTGAGCCCTTTGGAGGAGAAAGGGTCAATCCTTCAATTGAGGCAGTTAAAAGGCTAAGTGATAAAATAGCAGGAGCAGATATAATAAAAGCTGAGATTCCAACTGTTTTTAATAAATCCATCAGGAAACTGGAAAAAATCTTGGAAGATGAAAAGCCGGATATTACTATTTGTGTTGGCCAGGCAGGTGGAAGAAACAGAATAAGTGTTGAAAGGGTAGCTATTAATATAAGCGATGGAAGAATTCCTGACAATGAAGGCTATCAGCCTGTTGATGAAATCATATTTGAAGATGGAGATACTGCTTATTTTGCCAGATTGCCTATAAAGAAAATTGTTAAGGAGCTGAATGACAGAAATATTCCTGCAGAGGTATCCAATACAGCCGGAACTTATGTATGCAACCATCTGATGTATGGGCTGTTGTACAATATAAATAAGAAATATCCAAATATGATGGGAGGATTTATACATATACCATTTTTGCCTGAGCAGGTAATAGATAAGCCAAATATGCCGTGTATGTCTCTAGACCTTATAGTAGAAGGGTTAACCATTGCCATAGAGGTAGCGGTCAATAGTGGACAAAGCAAATAGTTGTCCACTATTTTTTAATTAACCTGTTGACAAACCATTCCATATAGAATTTTCTCTTGAAATAGAACCTTTCTTTCTCATCTGTTATATTTTTTTCTTTGAAATACATCAATATATTGAACATGCAAGTCACATATAGGTGAAATACAAATTCCAGGTCCACACCTTCAACCAGTCTGCCGGATTCCTTCAATTCCACAAGCTCGTCCCATACTATTCTGTTCATTTCCTTGGCATATTCACCAAAGTAAAACTTTACCTTAACCTCTGTTGGAGCATTGTCCCAGGTGTTGGCAAACTCTATCTCCTTAGGAGTGCATATTTCTTCAACGGGAATTACTATTTCATCTGTTAGAAACTTTCCAGCCTTCTTTTTATATTCATCATATACCTTCTTTTCTATTTCTGCTATCAAATATAAATACAAATCGTCCTTGTCATAAAAATACTGATAAAAGCTGCCTATGGATATTCCTGCTTTTCTAGTGATTTTGCGAATATTCACATCCTTGTAGTCATTTTCGATAAACAAATCATATACAGCATCGATTATTCTCTGCTTTTTATCTATGGGCAGGTTAAAAAAGGTTTTTCTAGGCATGCTTACCTCCTTAAAAAATTAGCAATAAGCACATTGCTATTATGTATACACTGCAAATCCAATTATAGCAGTTTGAATATAAAATTAAAATAGAAAAGCATAACAAAAATGATAATATTGAAAAATACCAATATTCAAAATAGTAATTGACTTTTATTAGTCATTGTAATATCATAAAAATAACCCAAAAATGAACGTGTTCATATTGCGTTAATTTTTCTGTGCTGGGAAAGGGAGGGAGTTAAATGAAAAGGTATTTATTTAAAAGGTTGTTGACAGGACTATTAACCATTGTTATAGCTTTTGTAATTAATTTCTTGATAATAAATCTGGCACCTGGTGATCCAATTAAGACCCTTATGGGTAAGGAATCTGATGACCCGGTTTTAAGGGCAGCCTTGGAAGAAAAATACGGACTTAATAAACCGCTGCATATACAGTTCTTTAGCTATCTTAAGACTGCCATGAGAGGGGATTTGGGAATCTCCATCATATATAACAGACCGGTTGCTGACATGATTGCTGAAAAGCTCCCTGCTACAATCCTTCTGGTTTTGACTTCAGGGGTATTATCCCTGATTATAGGAACTGCCATGGGAATTGTTGCTGCAAGGAAGGAAGGAACATTTATTGATGTGCTGTTTTCCGGATTTTCATATATATTGAACTCAATGCCAAGCTTTTGGCTTGGGCTTATGCTCATTATTATATTTTCAACAGTGCTAAATATACTGCCTACATATGGAATGACCGATGCAAGAGCTTCATATACAGGCATGGCTTATGTTTTGGATGTTATTAAGCATATGATACTTCCAGTAGGCACTCTGGTTCTCATTGAAATACCCATGTATTACAGAATAGCAAAATCTTCAGTACTACAGGTAACCAACGAGGACTACATACTTACTCTCAGAGCCACAGGAATGAGTGAAAAGAAGATATTCAACAAGTATATATTCAGAAATGCAATACTGCCTACTGTAACAATATTTGGCATATCCTTGGCCTATCTTATTACTGGCGTATCCCTCATTGAAACAGTTTTTGCATGGCCCGGGACAGGCAGGCTGGTATTAACGGCAATTAACCAGAGGGATTACCCAACATTAATAGGCATATACCTTATAATGTCAGTGTCAATTGCAGTAGTAATGATAGTGGTAGATATAGTATATGCAATACTTGATCCAAGAATCAGGTACTAGGAGGTTTTATTATGATTAGAACAATAGTAAATGACAAACAGCTTTTATTTGGGATTTTAGGGCTAATATTCCTGCTTCTGGTTGCAGTATTAGCACCTGTAATTGCACCTGAGGACCCTTATTACTATGGCCCTGACGTATTAAACAAATTAGGGGAAAATGGCCATTTGCTTGGAACCAATAAAATGGGGCAGGATATATTCAGCATGATTATACATGGTACCAGGACTTCTTTGAAGGTTGCTGTAATATCGGCTTTTATATCAGGAATACTGGGAATGCTGATAGGAGGAGTTGCAGGTTATTTTGGCGGACAAGTAGACAGAGCCATCTCTGAGTTCATCAATATATTCATGATGCTTCCTACATTCTTTTTGATACTTTTAATAATAGCCTTATTTGGAAACAGCATATACAACGTAATGGTGGTAATAGGAATAACCACCTGGCCAAGCAATGCAAAGCTTATGAGGGCACAGGCACTATCATTAAGGGAAAGGACCTTTGTAAAAGCTGCCACAGCCATGGGTGAATCAAGATTGCAGATACTGTTTAAATACATAATACCAAACGGAGTATTTCCGGTTATTGCTAATACCACAGTAGGAATGTCAAATGCAATACTTACTGAAGCAGGATTAAGCTTTCTGGGGCTGGGGGATCCCAATATAATAAGCTGGGGTCAGATGATATATGATGGAAAGGCATACCTTACAAGTGCATGGTGGATTGCAACATTTGCCGGCATTGCAATTGTAATAACAGTAACCATATTCTATCTCTTGGGAGATGGACTGAACCATGTGATGAACCCTAAGCGTTCCAAGGGAAAAGGGGTGTAAAATATGGACAATGTTATTCTTGATGTAAGGAACTTCAATGTTACATATGTGAATAAATACAAGAAAGTATATGCAGTAAAGGATGCAAATTTCAGCATAAACAGAGGGGATTCCTTAGGCATTGTAGGAGAATCAGGCTCAGGAAAATCAACTATGGCAATGGCACTTTTAAGGCTTTTGCCTGAAAAAAGCACTGAAATATCAGGCAGTGCATATTTTCTCGGGAAGGATCTGGTGAAGCTGTCTGAAGAGGAGCTTAAAAAACTCAGATGGAAAGAGCTGAGTGTTGTATTTCAGAAATCCATGAATTCCCTTTCTCCTGTTCATAGGATAAGGACCCAGGTGGAGGATATATATAGAGTCCATAACCCAAAGGCAACAAGAGAGGAAATAGCTGAAAGGTTTATCCATTTGCTTAAGCTGGTAAACCTGTCAGATAGAGTATATAATCTGTATCCTCACGAGCTGTCAGGAGGCATGCTTCAGAGGGTTTCCATTGCAATAAGCCTTATTAACAATCCAAAGCTCCTCATAATGGACGAAGCTACTACAGCACTGGACGTAGTAACCCAGGGGCAGATACTTGACGAGGTTGTCAAGATGGAAAAGGAGATGGACATGACCAGAATAATGATAACCCATGATATGTCAGTAGTTGCCACCTCCTGTAACAAGGTTGCCGTAATGTATGCAGGAGAGATTATGGAATTGGGATATGTCAAGGATGTTTTGAAAAAACCCATGCATCCATATACCAAAGGGCTTATGGCATCATTTCCATCCCTTAAGGGCAAAAAGGAAAAGCTGCAGAGCATAGGAGGTTTCCTGCCAGATTTGTCAAAGAAATACGAAGGCTGTATTTTTGCTCCAAGATGCAGCAGTGCAATGGATATATGCCAGAAAAAGCCGCCTGTTATAGAGATGGAAAACGGAAGGACCGTAAGATGCCACCTGTATGGAGGTGAAAGGTAGATGAAAAATGACTCATTTATATGCATAGACAATGTATCCATGTGGTATCCGGCAAAAGGCAACAGGGTATTTTCCGGAGAAAAAAGGTATGTAAAGGCAGTTGACGGAGTTTCCATCAACATGGATAGAGGGGAGATACTTGGAATAATTGGAGAATCAGGATGCGGAAAGTCTACATTGGGAAGGATTCTTGCAAGGCTTGAGAATCCAACCAGTGGAGATGTATACATAGAAGGTGAATCTACAGGCAATCTTTTGAAAAAGGACCCTAAGGCATTTAGAAGGCTGGTACAGATTGTATTCCAGAATCCCTATGATTCCTTTACTCCTAGGGATACAATAGAGGAAATTCTTATGAGGCCCTTAAACATCCATTCCATAGGAAAGGATAAGGATGAAAGGAAGAAGATAATACTGGAAGCACTGGAATCGGGAGGTCTTCATCCTGCAGAGGAAATAGCAAGAAGGTATCCCCATGAGCTGTCCGGAGGGCAGCTGCAGAGGATATCCATTTTGAGGGCAATGCTAGTTGAGCCAAAATTCGTAATTGCTGATGAGCCTGTATCCATGCTGGACGTATCCGTAAGGGCAGAGATAATCAACATGCTTCTTAAGCTTAGCAGAGAAAAGGATGCTGCAGTTATATTCATAAGCCATGATATTTCCTTAACCAGATATATTTCTGACAAGGTTGCAGTTATGTATTTGGGGAGAATAGTTGAATATGGAGAGGCAGATGAGGTTATCAGCAATCCAAGACATCCATATACTCAGGCCCTTATTTCCAACTGCGGTTCCATTGACCCTGATGAGATTATGGACAAGATAAAGGTTGAAGGTGAGCCACCTACGCCTATAAACCCGGGTCCAGGATGCTATTTTGCCTCAAGGTGTTTCAAGGCAAGCAAGGAATGCTTCAAGGAATATCCAGCTACCCATGATGTAGGAGGAGGTCATAAGGTAGCTTGTGATAGATTATATTAAATTGACAAGGAGGGTAAATAATGAAAAGAAAACTGTTCTTACTGGTTTCAATTTTAACTTTAATTGCAGTTTTTGCTGTAGGATGTGGTGGCAATAAAGACCAGGCCACTGGCGGAAATGAAAACAGCGGAGGAGGAGAAAAGACATTAATTGTTAGGCTTATAGGCGATCCAATGTCCTTTAACCCTGACACATTGGCAGATGACAATGCATATCCTATTGTACAGAACCTGTTTAACAGGCTTGTTAAGCTGGATGCAAGCAAGCAGGTAATACCTGATTTGGCTACTGATTGGGAAGTAAGTGAAGATGGTCTGGCTATTACTTTCCACTTAAGAGATGATGTACACTGGCATGACGGAGAAAAGGTTACCAGCAAGGACGTAAAATATACTTTTGACTATATAAAGGGTAACCCAACTTATTATATGTCAACAAGGTTACAGTTAGTGGATTCCATAGAAACTCCAGATGACTATACTGTAGTTTTCAATATGGTGCAGCCTGACGTTTCCTTTATAGCAGATTTGGGATGGTATGCTACTTTCATACTTCCAGAGCATATATACAACAACGGACAGCCTTGGGAAGATAACCCAGCTGCAAAACAACCAATAGGCTCCGGACCATTTAAATTTGTAGAGCATAAACAGGGAGAAAGCGTAACTTTGGTTGCTAATGATGATTACCATGAAGGAAGACCAAAACTGGACAAGCTGATATTCTCAATAATTCCTGACGAGTCTACAGCTGTTCAGGCTCTTGTAAACGGAGAAATAGACGTACTGGAAGCTGTACCTGCAGCAAATGTTGACGAATTAATGGCAAATCCAAATATCAGAATGGAAATAAACGAATATCCATCACCTATGAGGATTATATTTAACATGGATAATGAGACATTAAAGGATGTAAACCTGAGAAGAGCCATAGCTACTGCAATAAACAGAGAAGAGATATCTGAAAAGATATTCAATGGAATACAAAAACCAGAATATAACTATTATCCTTCATTAATCGAATGGGCAACAAACAGCGAAGATACAGCTCCTAAATTCAATATAGAGGAAGCAAGAAGGATACTGGAAGAAGCAGGATACGTACAGGATGCAGACGGATTCTATGTTAGAGGGCTTACTATAGATGTATTTGAAGGTTACGGATATCCAGATACTGCAAAGCTTATAGCTGCAACATTGGCACAAGCCGGAATAGAATTAACAGTACAGGTTCATGAGTACAATGCCTGGGATCAAAAAGTTGCAGTACAAAGAGACTTCATGCTTGAAATGCAAGGTGGATTCATGGGACCAGACCCACATGCTTTATATAAAAGGTTAGGAACAGGTCAGGCAGGTAACTTAGGAAATTACAGCAATGCTGAATTTGATGAGCTATGTTTGAAAGCTATTACAATTGGAGATATGAAAGAAAGAGCTAAGCTATACAAACAAGCTCAGGCAATACTTGCTGAAGAAATACCTTATATACCACTGGTAGCATATGCTGCATATGATGCAAACAACGCTAAATTCATAAATCTGCCTATAGATGGAACAGGCAAATGGGGCTGGGCAGAATACACATTTACTGACATAGCAGAATAACAAAATAGGCTAATTGCATATTTTATATGCAATTAGCTTCTGTTTTAGGAGGCGAGAGAATGAAAAGGCTATTTGAAGATGTAATAAACAGAATACCAGATTACAAGGTCTTTCTGACAGTTGACGAAATGGATGAAAACAGCAAAAAGCTTGCTGAAGAATATCCTGATGTGGTTAAGCTGTTTGAAATAGGCAGAACAAGGAATAATCACCCATTGTACTGTTTAAAGATTGGCAATGGTTCAAATAATGCCCTTATGTTCGGGTGTCCACATCCCAATGAGCCAATAGGTGCAATGCTTCTTGAGTATTTTTCCAGGGAGCTTGCTGAAAACAAAGAGCTAAGGGAAGAGCTGGACTATACCTGGTATATAGTAAAATCCTGGGATGCTGATGGAACTAAGCTAAATGAAAACTGGTTCAAGGGACCCTTTACGCTGTATAATTATGCCAGGAATTTCTTCAGGCCAGCAGGTCATCAACAGGTTGACTGGACCTTCCCAATAGATTACAAGAATCTGCATTTCCACAACCCTATACCTGAAACCAGGGCTATGATGAAATTAATAGATGATATTAGGCCAAAATTCATATATTCACTTCACAATGCAGGATTTGGTGGAGTTTACTGGTATATAACATGGGAGACGCCTGAAGTTTATGAGGCTATGAAAAATGCAGCCAAAAAGCAGGGAGTTCCTCTAAACCTTGGGGAACCTGAAGCTCCATATTGTGTGGCATTTGCTCCTGCAATATACCAGAGCTTGGGAATCCGTCAGGACTATGACTATCTTGAGCAATATGGAGTAAAGAATCCGGAAGAGCAAATAAAATGCGGAACCTGTAGCGCAGATTATGCTTATGAATTATGCAATTCCTTTACGTTGCTGACAGAGCTGCCATATTTCTATGACAAGAGGATAAACGACATGTCTGAATCGGATATGTCAAGAAAGGATGCAGTACTGGAAAGCCTGGAATTTTCAGAGGAAGCAGATGAGTTTATTAGAAGCACATTAAACAGCACCATTGAATATATGAATGATAAAAATCCTTTTAAATTGGCGCTTGAGGCATTTACAAACAATAAGGAAAGCAATGAAGCTACAAGAAAGATGATAAGCGAAAATCCGGATTACAACAGAGCTGCAACAGTAGCTGAGAAATTTGACAACCTGCTGGTTGCTAAATTCTATAAGATGCTGTCTTATGGGTTATTGGTAAGAGCCAATGAGATGGAGCTTGAGAATATGAGGAAAAACAATGAAGACAATCCGGAAAAGAAAGCTAAATTGGAAGAAGCCTTCAATAAATCTCTGTCCAGGTTAAAGGAGCTAAGCGATTATCTTGAAAAGGAAATTGACTATGAAGTAATACCCATTAAAAAGCTGATAAGCATTCAGCTTGAATGCGGCTTGTTGATGGCAGATTATCTTAAGAACAATTAGGTAAGCTTTATATTTGTTTCCAAAGGGCATTTGAATACAGCTAACAAGAGAATTATAAATCTCCCTCTACAATATGCCGATTATGGCTATTTGCTGTATTCAAAGCCCTGGAAATAATTAAAATAAACACAATACCCCCTTTGCCTATAAACAGCAATACCATGATAGATGTTTCTATTCATGGTATTGCTAATTTATTCTATATTTGTTATATTGTATTGAGAACAAAAATATATTGTAAAGGGGATAATAATGGCAAAGGAATTTTCCAAGAGAATAAGCACAAAAGAGTTGATGACAAAGCTTGTATTCATTATAACAGGGAACCTGTTATGTTCAATAGCCTTTAATGTGTTTTTCATACCAAACAGGCTTTTAAGTGGCGGTGTAGGAGGAATTGGAATAATCATCCAGTATCTTACAGGGTTGCCTGCAGGTATATCTGTATTCCTTCTCAACATTCCAATATTTCTGTTAGGTTCAAAGATGGTAGACAGGGAATTTACCTTTTATGCATTTATATCCATGCTTATTTACTCCTCCATATTGACCTTAACAAAAGAATTAGGCAGATACTTTATAGTTGATGATATAATATTGGCTTCGGTATTTGGAGGCATATTCAATGGAATTGGAATGGGAATTATGTTTAGAAACAGGGTATCCCAGGGAGGATTTGATATAATAGCTGCAATACTGAAGAAAAAGTATAATCTAAATATAGGCACTGGTCTTATGATGGCAAATACGATAATAGTATCCCTTTCATCCTTACTGTTTGGATATAAATCTGCAATGTATACGTTAATAGCCATGTATATAGGCTATAGCGTTTTGGATAAGGTACAGATAGGATTAAATGTAAAGAAGAATGTAATTATAGTATCGGAAAAATCTGATCTGGTTGCAGAGGCAATACTTACAAGGCTAAACAGAGGTGTAACCTTCCTTGAAGGCATAGGCGCCTACACCCATGAAAACAAAAAGGTAATATACTGCATAGTAACATCAAGGGAAACTGCAAAGCTTAAGGCTATAGTGGAGGAAATAGACCCAATGGCATTTCTTACCATAAATGATGTTGTGGAAGTAACGGGAAAGGGATTTAGGAGTGTAGGTATATAAAGAATACAGTTTTCATTGAATAAGTAATAAAAAATGTGGATAAGAGAAGAGATTTTGTTTCTTCTATCCACATTTTTTTATTTTTAAGGAGCATAATATCAATGAGGTGATATTATGTTTAAAACATATGGAATTATAAAAAAATGGCATATAGCTGGATTCTTCTGGATTGTTATAGTTGGATCCATTTTACATTTTACATATGAATGGTCAGGAAATTCGAAAATAGTTGGATACTTCAGCCCGGTCAATGAAAGCTTATGGGAGCATTTAAAGCTAGGGTACTTTTCCTTGACTTTTTTTATATTAATTGAGTTTTGGGCATTAAGAAATAAAACATATACATATTTTATAGCAAAAGCTGCAGGGATAATATCAATGAGCATATTTGTAGTTCTTGTAGGGTATATATATGAAACAGTAAGTAAGGAATCTAATACATTTTTTCACATTGGCCTGTACATATTAAGTGCATTTATATGTCAGTATATAAGCATAAATATTATGAAACTGAATTTAAACAGAAGTATAAATATATACGGGATTGTAGTATATTTAATCTTAGGCATTCTTTTAATTATCTTAACGCCTTATCAGTTGGAGGCATTTTTTTATCTTTAAAATAAAATAAAAAAGAGGAAAAGAAAGAAAAATGTCAAATATAGCTATGTATATTGGTTATCAATCATATCTAATATTAGGTTTTATAATTTGGGCGATATAATTAATTTATTGTGGATAGATTGTATAATATTTGACAGTTGAATAAAGGAGGAATATAATGACTGAAATAAAAACCATGGAGTTTAAGGATGATTTTCTTTATTTAATAGATCAGAGAAAATTGCCAGTATCCTATGAAATATTTCAGTGCAAAACCTATAGGGATGTTGATTTTGCCATTAAGGATATGGTTGTAAGGGGAGCTCCGGCTATTGGGGCTGCTGCAGCTTACGGAGTGGTACTGGCAGCTAAGGAGTTTCTTCATGAGGATAGGGATGTATTTTTTTCTGAATTGGACAAGGCTATGAACATACTAAACAGAGCAAGGCCTACGGCTGTAAACCTGATGTGGGCCATTAGGAGAATGAGGAATGCTGTGGAAAAACATAAGGATTTACCCCTTGATAAGCTATACCAAAGGATAAAGGAAGAGGCCGACAGAATATATGAGGAGGATATTAATACCAACAAATCCATAGGTAAGCATGGAAATGCAATAATACCCCAAAAAGCCACAATACTGACCCACTGCAATGCAGGAGCTTTGGCTACAGCAGGATATGGAACAGCATTGGGAGTCATAAGGGAAGCATTCTACAGCGGAAAGGATATAATGGTATATGCTGATGAAACCAGGCCAAGGTGCCAGGGAGGAAGGCTTACTGCCTGGGAACTAAAAATGGAAGGAATTCCCGTAAGGCTTATTGCAGATAGCGTGGCGGCCACACTGATAAGGGATGGAAAGATAGATGTCATACTTGTTGGAGCAGATAGAATTGCATTAAATGGAGATACTGCAAACAAAATAGGGACTTTTATGCTATCAGTTGTTGCAAAGGCATATAATGTTCCTTTCTATGTAGTGGCACCTGTATCCACCATAGATTTTGACATTAAATCAGGGGAGGAAATAGTTATAGAGGAAAGGGACAGCATGGAATTAACCCATATTGAGAATATAAGAATAGCTCCGGAAGGAATAGAGGTTTACAATCCTGCATTTGATGTAACCCCCAATGAAAATATTACAGGCATAATAACTGAAAAGGGAATAATAAAGCCACCATATATTGAAAACATACCTAAGCTTAAGGAGGCATAAATTATGCTTATGGAGAAAGAAAGAAGGCTTATTGCTGAATATGGAAGGAAGCTGGTTGAATACAACCTTACAAGGGGTACCAGCGGGAACCTAAGCATATTCAATAGGGATGAAAAACTGATAGCCATAAGCCCTTCAGGCATGGATTATTTCAAGATTGAGCCTGAGGATATAGTTATAATTGACATAAATGGCAATATAGTTGAAGGTCATAGAAAGCCTTCCACTGAAATTGAAATGCACAGGATATTCTACGAGAGAAGGGAGGATATTAACGCAATAATACACACCCATGCAATGTATTCAACGGTTATCGCTTGTTTGAACTTATCCTTGCCTCCGGTACACTACATGCTGGCATCAGCAGGAATGGATGTAAGGTGTGCTGAATACGCAACCTTTGGCACAAGGAATCTGGCAGAAAACGCCTATAAGGCAATGGAAGGCAGGAAGGCGGTACTTCTGGCAAATCACGGGCTGTTAACAGGAGGGCGTGATATAAAGGAAGCCTTCAGCATAACAGAGGAAGTGGAATACTGTGCTGAACTCTACTACAGGGCTAAATCCATAGGAGAGCCAAGGATTATACCTAATAAGGAAATGGAGCTAATGCTTGAGAAGTTTAAGAGCTATGGGCAGTAGTGCAATGCATATATTTGATAGATAAGCCAAATTTTAATAAAAATACAACGAGATTACATTTGCAGACTATGGCTAAACTTAAGTTTCCATAGTCGAAACAGTAATCGAGTGTTTTTATTAAAATTTATAATGTTATTCAAAATTGAACAAAAAAATACATGATGAATACATGCGGAGGGATAAAATGAAGTATATTGACTTACACTGTGATACCTTAATGAATGTAATGCTGTCAAATGAGAAAATAGATTTAGCATCAAATGATAAAACCAGCGTTGACTTTAAAAGGCTAAAGGAAGGAAATGCAATGGCGCAGTTCTTTGCAGTATTTCTTCCTGATATGGATACATTTAAGGAATATGGAATAGAGCCCATCCCAGATGATGAATACATAGACAGGGCTGTAAATATTTTAAAGGAGTCTGTGGAGAAAAATTCCCATATCATCCAAATGGCGTATAATATAGATGATATAAATAGAAACCATAAAGACAATAAGATATCTGCAATTTTAACCATTGAGGATGGGAGAAGCATTGACGGGAAGCTGGAGAAGATTAAGAAGTACTATGATATGGGTATAAGACTTATAACCCTTACCTGGAACTATGAAAATTCACTGGGATTTCCAAATTCCAACGACCCTGAAATAATGAATAAAGGGTTAAAGCCCTTTGGTATGGAAGCAGTAGAATATATGAATGAGCTGGGAATCATAGTTGATGTTTCTCATCTTTCCGACGGAGGATTCTATGATGTGGCAAGCGTAAGCAAAAAGCCCTTTATAGCTTCTCATTCCAACGCAAGGGACATTTCTCCTCACAGGAGAAACCTGACAGATGACATGATAAGGATAATAGGCGAAAAAGGGGGAGTTGTCGGGCTAAACTTCTGTGCTTCATTCCTGAATGAAAATGCAAAGGGGCCAGACAGCACCATTGAAATGATGGTAAAGCATCTTAACCACATAAGGAATGTGGGAGGAGAGGACGTTTTAGCTTTAGGGACGGACCTGGATGGAATAAAGGGCAACATGGAAATTGATAGCTGCCATAAGATGCCATTATTGTTTAATGCATTGGAAAAGGCAGGCTGGAGTACCGGACTGATAGAAAAGTTTGCATATAAGAATTCATTGAGGGTTATAGAGGAAACTATGAAATAATAATAAAAGGAGGGCTTATAATGGAATATAGAAGATTTAAGGATAAATATGTAGTTAGGCTACAAAGAGGGGAGGAGATAATAGAATCCTTAACCAGGCTCTGCAGGGAAAACGACATAAAGCTGGGCAGGGTAACTGCAATAGGAGCAGCCAATAAGGCTAAAATAGGGTTGTTTAATGTGGAAACCAAGGAATACCATTCCAAGGAATTGGAAGGGGATATGGAAATTACAAACCTTAGTGGCAATATATCTAGAAAGGACGGAGAAGTTTACCTTCATCTCCACATAACCCTTTGCGACAAGGACAACAGGGCCTTTGGAGGGCATTTAAACATGGCAGTTATCAGTGCAACATGTGAGATGATAATAGACGTAATAGATGGATATGTTGAAAGGGAATTTGACGATGAAGTGGGATTGAACCTGTTTAAGTTCATGGATGAAGGCAGGGAGTCAATACATTAAAATTAAAATACAAGGAGGGTACTTTATGGCTGGCAAGAAGAGAATTGAAGACTACGGAATTATAATTGGAGAGCTTCCAAAGGGAAGGCTTAACAAGATAAGCGATGTCAAGGGAGTAAGGGTAGGTCATTATACAATAGACACTGAAGAAAACAAGACAGGGGTTACTGTCATACTCCCTACAGAAGGGAATATATATGCCAATAAGTTTGTAGCTGCAAGCTTTGTTCTCAATGGATATGGCAAGACTGCAGGACTGGTGCAAATTGATGAATTAGGCACCCTGGAGTCCATTATAGCTTTGACAAATACATTGAATGTTGGAGTGGTTCATGATGCAGTTGTTGAATATACAATAGAAAAGTGCAGAAGGGAAAATATAAACATAGCTTCATTTAATCCAATTGTAGCTGAATGCAATGACAGCTACCTGAACAATATTCAAAACAGAGCCGTAAAGAAGGAGCATGTATTTAAGGCTATAGAAGATGCAGTGGAGGATTTTGAAGAAGGGGATGTTGGAGCAGGAAAAGGCATGAGCTGCCATGACCTTAAGGGAGGAATAGGCTCAGCATCCAGGATAGTATCTTTGGATGGCAGGGACTATACTGTTGGAGTGTTGGTGCTGTCCAACCATGGATTTATGAAGGATTTAACCATATCAGGCAAAAACATAGGAAGAGATCTGGCTGAAAAGCTTGAAAACCATAATACAGTGGATAAAGGCTCCATAATATCAGTTATTGCTACAGACATACCCCTAACCAGCCGCCAGCTGAGAAGAGCCATTAAAAGGGCAGCTGTAGGATTGGCAAGAGTAGGCTCCCATCTGGGGCACGGTAGCGGAGACATCATGATTGGATTTTCTACTGCCAATATTATTAAACATGATGAGCCTCAGGATATCATAAGCATTCGTGCTATGAATGAGGATAAAATGGATATGGTATTTAGAGCTGTGGCAGAATGTGAGGAAGAGGCCATATTGAATTCCATGATTACGGCAAACAAGGTAACAGGATATCAGGGACATACAAGGGAGGCATTAAAGGATTATATACTAGAGTATTTTTAATTGCAGTTGAGAATGGGGGAAGCCTAGGCTTCTCCCACTTTTTTTAGACAAAACATTTCAATTATATTGAGTATTGTGAGAAATTTTAGTATAATCAAGACAGACCTTGTATAAAACAATAAACATATGCTACAAGAAGACTAATCAAGCCTATGGATATTGAGGGCATCCTGCTATGGGGGAAAATGGTTAAATATAACATAAAGGTATACTAATGGTAAGGATAGCCTTTGAGATAAGGTAGTCTTGTGACAGCATTTGTTTTGACTACGAAATACCATTTCTATAGGTGAAGGTAGTTTTCGTTTTGCAAAACATGTTATTGAATTGTTATTCAATGAATGGCTACTGAAAGCTAGTATAAAAGCTAGTATATTTGAGACTGGATGTAAGCCAATATTTTTATTAAGGGATTGTTGTGGGGATAGTGATTTTAAGTGGGCGTATTTTCTTGTAACTAGCAATAGAGTTGGGGGATGAAGTTATGAAAAGAAAGACAGCTATTTTACTGCTTATTTTTGATGTAATATGCATTAATTTGGCTTATTTCCTACCTCTATACTCCAGGTTTGGTGGCAATGTCCTGATGATATTTGCCAACAGCTTTATCAGGCATATTCCAATAATACTATTTATAAAAATATTTGTATTTTATGGCTTTAAACTCTATAAAAGCCTATGGGAATTTGCCAGCATAGATGAACTGGTGGAGGTAGTAGAGGCCACAGTCATATCAAATATAATATCGGTATTTTATCTGCTGGTTGTAAATGCCGGATTGCCTGTCAACATATATCTTATGGTACTTATATTGGATATGGCATTTATAGGGGGAAGTAGATTCTGCATAAGGATACTGAGAAGATTTAAAATACAATTACGGGTTACAGATAAGAACTTTAAAAAGGTGCTTATCGTTGGAGCAGGTGCAGCAGGTTCAATGGTCATAAGGGAGCTTAGAAACCACAATGGTCTGAACAGCAAGCCTGTAGCCATAATAGATGATGATCCAGCAAAGAAGAATCTAAACATAAATGGAATACCTGTTGTAGGAAACAGAAATGATATAGTACATATTTGCAAGAAATATAACATAGATGAAATAATAATAGCTATACCTTCTGCCAGCAGGAAGGATATAAAGGAAATAGTCAATGAATGCAAAAAAACCAGGTGCAAGACAAAAATACTTCCCGGTGTTTACGAGATAATTGACGGTAAAGTAAATGTCAGCACCATAAGAGAAGTGGATATAAGCGACCTGTTGGGCAGAGAAGAAGTAAAGCTTGATATGGAGGGAATAAATCAATACATAAACGGAAAGAGGATTCTGGTTACCGGTGGCGGCGGATCCATTGGATCGGAATTATGCAGACAGATTGCCAATTTTAGCCCAAAGGAGCTAATAGTATTCGATATATATGAAAACAACGCATATGATATTCAGAATGAGCTCTTAAGAAAGCATAAAGATTTACCATTAACAGTTGTTATAGGCTCAGTGAGGGATAGGAAATGCTTGGAGGAATTGTTTAGAGAGAAAAAAATTGACATAGTATTTCATGCTGCAGCTCATAAGCATGTGCCATTAATGGAACATAGCCCTAAGGAAGCAATTAAAAACAATGTATTTGGAACACTGAATGTAGTGGAGCTTGCAGATAAATACAATGTAAGCAAATTTGTATTGATATCAACAGATAAGGCTGTCAATCCGACAAATGTCATGGGAGCAACTAAGAGAATAACAGAGATGATTATACAAACTAAGAATATGACAAGCAATACAGATTTTGTAGCTGTTAGATTTGGAAATGTTTTGGGTAGCAATGGCAGTGTAATCCCATTATTTAAAAAGCAAATTGAGGAAGGAGGTCCAGTTACAGTAACTCATCCTGAAGTAGTAAGATATTTTATGACTATACCTGAAGCTTGTCAGCTTGTATTGCAATCAGGAGCCATGGCGAAGGGTGGAGAGATATTTGTATTAGATATGGGAGAGCCTGTTAAGATATTAGACTTGGCAAGGGATTTAATAAAGCTGTCCGGATTTGAACCTGATGTTGATATAAAAATTGAGATTACTGGCTTAAGGCCAGGAGAGAAATTATATGAAGAGCCATTGTTGAATGACAGCACTGTTACAAAAACAGCTCACAACAAGATATATGTGGAAAAGCCCATGGTGCATGATTACAGTAAGTTGGAACAGGGCTTAAACAGGTTAAAAAATGCACTGGAATATGGAAGCAACGATTTAATAAGAAGTATATTGTCAGATATTGTTCCAACCTACAAGTATAAAAGAGAAGAAGAAAAACGTGCTTCTGATATAGGGCTCACTAGAGATTCCTATGGTGAAGTTGCAGTAGCTCATGATAATTGATTAATACTTATGAGAATAATGACTATTATTATCGGCACAATTAAAATGCTTGCTCCAATCAATAAACTCTCCTTCTCTTTATGAGAAATTATGTAATCAGAATTATAATAGCCATCAACTTTTTTTCTTTTTAGTATTTTGTATATTGCTTTGAAGAACAATGTCATTCCTCCTCAGAATTTTGTAGAGACTTGTCGCAAAATATATTATACAATAATTATATAAGAAATAGGAGTAGGAAAAAAGACACAATTTAAAGAGGTGATAGTATTGGATGAAATAAGTTTAAGGGAACTCTTTCTTATAATCAGGAAGAGATTGTGGTTAATAGTTTTATTAACAGTTGTGGCAGTAGGAGCAAGTGCTGTGGTCAGTTTCTATTTATTGGAACCGGTATATCAGACCTTTACCACTTTAATGGTGGGAAAGCCAAAGGATTATCAAAGTGATAATAAACTGGAATATAACGATATACTTCTCAATCAAAAGCTGGTCTCTACATATGGGGAACTGGTAAAGAGCAGGAAGGTTGCCGATCAGGTAATTGCAAACCTGAATTTGGACATGTCCTATGAAACCTTTGGCAGCAAGGTAAGTGTAAACCTGGTAAATAATACTGAAATAATAAAGATTCAGGTAAAGGATACTGACCCTGAATTGGCTCAGAAAATAGCAAATGAAACTGCACAAGTTTTTATGGAAAGCGTAAAGAACATAATGATGGTTGAAAATGTTCAGGTAATCGATGAGGCACAGATTTCGTTAAATCCAATAAGCCCTAAGCCAATGCTAAATATGGCCATTGCGGGAGTATTGGGATTAATGATAGGAGTATTTCTGGTATTCCTGTTAGAATACCTTGATAATACCATCAAGACGCCAGATGATGTAGCAAAGCATTTAGGAATTACCATAATTGGTACTATACCACAAGCAGATAAGTAAAAGCAGAAGTTGAGGTGATAATATGAGAGGCTCAAAGATATTTTCCATATCCAATCCAAAATCGCCTGTATCAGAGGCATTTAGAACTTTAAGGACAAACATTCAGTTTTCAAGCATTGATAAGCCCATTAGAAGCATGGTAATTACCTCTTCAGCTCCAAATGAGGGCAAAAGTACCGTTGCCATAAATATTGCAGCTACAATAGCCCAATCAGGTAAAAGGGTTCTATTAGTTGATGCTGATTTGAGAAAGCCTGTATTAAATAAGACATTCAATATGGATGGTGCAAAGGGACTTACAAATATACTAGTTGAGAACGTGGGGGTTGAAGAGGCGTTATATAACTTCCCTGACATAGAGGGACTTTATGTATTAAGTTCAGGGCCAATTCCACCAAATCCTGCTGAACTTTTAGGCTCCCACAAGATGAAAAGCTTTGTTGAAAGCATAGTTGAAAAATTTGATATGGTAATATTTGATTCCCCACCTATTGGAATGGTTACCGATAGTGCAATACTGTCCACCCTTGTTGATGGTACAATTTTTGTATGCGCTGTTGGAGAAACTGATATTGATGTGGCTAAACTGGCCAAGGAATCCCTTGATAAGGTCAATGCAAATATTCTCGGCGTTGTACTCAACAAAGTGCCTATGACTGGAAGCAGGTATTACAGATACCATTATCATCAGTATTATTCATATTATTATGCAAGCGATGAACCCAGGAGGAAGAGGAGAAAGAGGAAGTGAACAGCCAATGATAGATGTTCATAGCCATATACTGCCCATGGTGGATGATGGAGCAGAGGATATTGAAGAGGCTATAGAAATTGCCAGAATATATGAGGAAAATGGAGTAGAAAAGGCAATAGCAACTCCTCATTTCATAGAGGGAACCAACAGCAGCACAAAGGAGAAAAATTCAGCCATTTTAGACAGATTGAATGAAGCCCTTGCTGATAATGGGATTAACCTTAGGGTATATCTGGGTAATGAAATATATGTTACCATGGATGTGCTAAAGTATCTCAAGGATGGCTTAATATCAAGCCTAAATAGTTCCAGATATCTATTGATTGAATTGCCTATGCTTGATATACCTTTATATATAGAGCAGCTAATCTATCAGCTGTTGCTTAAAGGCTATGTACCAGTAATTGCCCATCCGGAAAGGAATGCAAGGATAGTGGAGAATCCGAATATTCTATACGACCTGATAACAAAGGGAGCTTTGGCACAGTTGAATTTGCCCAGCCTGGAAGGCATGTATGGGGAAGAGGTAAAATCTACAGGGGAAATACTTTTAAAGCATAATATGATACACTTTGTTGGCACTGACATCCACATGCCCCATGGAATGGCTTCCAAAATTAAGAGGAGCATTGAAATACTGAAAAGTTTCACAGACCTGGAAACCCTTGACAGGATAACCAATATAAACAGCCAGTGCATTCTTGATAATAAGCCAATAGAAGTTGATTCTCCAATTCAGTATAAAAAGCAAAGAAGCTTTTTATATTTTTTAAAATCAAAGCTAAACCTAGGAGGTGACAAATGAAAAACAGCATTAAAAAGATCATATTATTTGTTGTTATCTTAGCCTGTTTGGTTTCAAGTATCTCCTTTGCAGAGGATATAGATGAGGGAGCACTGGAGGTATTTCTTAAGGAGCTGACCAAAGTCAGCAGGGAGACAAGGAAAAATGCAGTAAACATTCTGGAAATCTACTTTAACGATGATGAAAACGGAATAGATGAATTGGTAAATGATATAGACCTATTCGTAACAGATGAGCACATCAGATTAATAGAGTCAAAAGGCTATACTCTGGATGATGTGAAATCAGAACTTATTAAGCTTAAGAGCTGGACTAAGGTAGATAAATTCAGGCTTTTGGGATATCTTGAATCTGGCAACGCAGATGGCATCAGGGCTCTTATCAAGCAGGTAGAGGAGAGGAATAATACAGGTGGTGGCGTTGCTCCAGGAGGAAGTTCCCAAAATGGAACTAAAGGAGAGGAAAATCAGGAGAAACTTCTTGAAGTGCATTTCAAGGATATTGCAAACCACCGCTACGAGAAGGATATCATCTACCTGGCCCAAAGAGGGATTATTGAAGGCAGGACCAAGGAGATATATGACCCAGATGGTAATCTTACAAGGGCAGAATTTACAACTTTAATTGTAAGATTATTGAAGCTGCCATTGGATGAGAAATCACAGCTCCCCTTTGAGGATGTTAAGAAGGACAGCTGGTATTATGAATTTGTAAAGGCTGCCTATGACAACAAGATTATAGAGGGTGTAAACAGGGCCACATTTGCACCTAATAGGTATATCACAAGGGAAGAAATGGTGAAGATTATAGTAAGCATCCTGGAAAACAAGGGAATACTCCACAGCATCAATCCTTCAGGATTGGATGTAGCCATGTATTTAGACAGCAGTAAAATATCTGACTGGGCAAGAGAATACCTGTTCTACGGTGTAAAATACGGACTTATAGAAGGAAGAACAGAAACTGAACTAGCTCCAAGGGAGTTTGCATTAAGAGGGGAAGCAGCCAATACAATAAGAAGGCTTTATGACATATTAAAGGAAAAAGGGAATTTGTCTTATAATTAAGGAGGGATATTGTGAAAAAGAGCATTTCATTGGCCATTATACTGGCATTGGTATTTAGCCTATTGGCACCAATAGGTGGATATGCTGAAGAAAGCAATCTGGACAAGCTATATAACAGGTTCTATAGCAGCAGATTGGGCAAGGCCTTTAGGGAAACTGACCTTATTACAGTAGATGAATTGTTTGACATAAGGGATGAGTTAAAAGGAAAAGGCTATGTAAGTGACTTCATAAATAGCGTATATGATGAAATAAACAAAAATGAAGAACTTAAACAGTTTTTATATGGCAAATACTATGTTTCCAGAGAAAATGTAAATAATCTTAAAGATATCGTATTTGACTGGGAAGACGACTATAACGAAAACTTAAGAACCATATTAAACAGCTTTAAGAGCAATACAAAAGCAAAACCAGATGAATGGGATATTACCATAAGGGCATTAAAGGATTCCATATCAGGTGAATTTTCAGATGAAATAAGAACTATAAAAGCTCAATTAAAGGAAGAGTACCGATCAAATTATGGATTACTTGAGCTATCCCTGGATTTAACCAAAGCTGTACTGGATAATCTAATAGTTAAAGAAACCAATACAAATCCTGATTTAGATTTCAGCGTTGATAAGAATGGGCTATACCAGGCAATTGAAAGCATTGAAGATAAATATATAGCCAATGATGAATACAAGCTTACAGAATCCTTTACATTAAGCCAGCTGTCAGCTGTTATGGATGGCATTATTGAGGAAGCTGAGAATTATTATGAAACCATTAAGCCAGTGGTAAAGGAAAAAGCAGGCCTTTCCGACAAGCAGATTGCCGGAATCATCAAGAATATAGTATCTGAAGGAAACTACATTTCCTATACAGAGCCAACACCTCCAACACCTCCAGCACCAGGTGGCGGAGTACCTGTACCTTCTGAACCACAGTTACCTGAAGTAACAGTTCCAGAAGATAAAAATATGCCTGCATCAGCAACCTTAGGAAATGAACAAGTGAATGTAAGCGTTAGGGAACAGACTGCATATGTTTCATTGGATTCTAGAACAGCAGTTAGAACAGTGGAAAAACTGAGAAGTGAAGCAGGAAAGGATAGAGAAGCCGTATTAAATATCAATTTAAGCGGAGTGAAAAGCGGAAGCATTAACGTTGAATTTCCATATGATTTAATTAAAGCTGCAGTTGACAATAATGTTTCATTAAATCTGGTATTTGATGATGTGGAAGTACTGGTACCATTTGATGTATTGGATGCTGCTGGTATAGAAAAAGGAGACAAGGTGGTATTCAGGACAGAAGATGTTACTGAACTGGTTAGTGAATTGGCTGGAGAAGACCAAGAAGTAAGGATGGGTGTAGACCTGTACTTAGAGGTAGTAAGAAATGGCAATGTAATCATAATAGATGAATTCAAGACACCTATTGTTGTTAAAATAGAACTGAAAGGATTATGGAACAGGGATAAGCTGGCAGTGTATTATCTTGATGAAGAAAACAACACACTGGAATTTGTAACCGGAAAGGTAACAGGCAACCATATTATAATCAGATTAAGCCACTTCAGCAAATACCTGGTAATTGAATCATATAAGACCTTTAGCGATATAGAAAACCACTGGGCTAAGCTGTTTATTGAGTCAATGGCTGCCAAGAACGTAGTAGATGGATATAGTGATGGCACCTTCAGGCCAGGAAACAATGTAACCAGGGCAGAATTCTCCAAGATGATATTGAAGGGATTGGAAGTTCAGCTGGTTAAATACAATGGAGAGTTCAAGGATGTTAAAGCCAATGACTGGTATGCAGATTATCTGGCTACCATGAAGAAGCTGGGACTGGCTGAAGGATATGATGATGGCACCTTCAGGCCAGACAAATACATTACAAGGGCAGAAATTGCTGTAATACTAAGCAATGTATTAGATGTAGAAGTAGATGAGGATGAAATAGACACATTGCTTGCTGGCTACCTGGATAAGGATCAAATACCAGACTGGGCAAGGCTGGCCATAGCAAAGGTAGTAAAATCCAGGGTAATGGTTGGAGATAACAATAGGTTTAATCCATCTGACAATACTACAAGGGCTGAATCAGCTACAACCATTTATAGAATTTACAACATAATAAAGTAGAATAATAAAGTGAAAAGGCAGAGGAAAATTTTCCTCTGCCTTTTCTGCAATTATATGTTTATAAGGAGATCCTTGTTGCCAATTTGTGCTAATCTGTATAATACTCATTGCCGTCATACTGTACGATGTTGCCCATGTTATCCATGATGTATTTTGGATTGTCCACAAGCCTTACTATTAAGCCATTGGATATATTGACATCATTTGCAATTTTTATTCTTATTTTAGTACCTGTCGTGTCAAGTTCTGTTGAATATTTGGATTTGTCCAGAATGCCTTCCCCAAGTACTTCAATTATAAGGTCTTCCTTATACAGCATATCAATTTCCTTTTTCAACTTCTCTGTGAAGGGAAGGTATATATATCTTCCTGTAAGGGTTAATTCCCCTGATTCTGCATCTATCCTTGGAGGAACCCTGTCCACTATGCCAATGGATGATGCCTTTGCATTGGCTCCCAAATGGGTTTCAATTGAGTTTGTAGTTTTAATGGTGAGGCTGCCTTCAATATAGGTTTTATTCTCTTCATACAGATAGAGTACTACCTTTTCGCTGAAATCCACATACACATCTATTATGGTCATGCCAGGGATGCTGAAATCGCTGGCGGAAGCATCTACTATAGGCTGGTCGAATGCTACAACTATGGTGCCTGGCTCCACAAGCTCTGCTGATTTCATATTGGCCTTTCCGTCAGTTGTGCTGTCAAATGTTAGTGTAACAGGATTCATCATTACTCCATTTACTCCCTTTAGCCCCCTTATATCCAGCTCCACCAAGTTGCCTGATTTTCCTATTTCCACCTTTTTGCCATCTATTTCAGATGGAAGGTACAGTATATAGGTCAGGTCATCCTCCAGTGGGCTGAAATCAGTTTCTTCAGGCAGGTAGGCATACTGGTTGTTAAACTTAATTACATAGTTGGATGTGTTAAATACAGTGTCTATATCCATTTCCTTGCTGAACCTTAAGAGTATCATATTGTCCTTTCCTGCATAGCTTGTTATTCTGGGAACTTCAACATCTTTCATGAATATTTCCTGCCTGTATGGAATTAGCCTATTTTCCAAAGCTGTTGTGTCCACAATATTATCTATTGTAATTGTATTGGTTCCTGCTGGAAGGGGATTGGCTAATATAATTTTAAATACTCTTCCGGAGCCTTCTATTCTTCCTATAGGAATCCTATTGTTCCTTTCATCCCTAAGGTCATAGCTGTTTCTGTTGTTTCCCTTTACATTTTTACTGAAATAAACTGTTATGGTCTTTCCGTCATTTGATACATCCAGCCCTACTACTTCAGGAGCAGTTGTATCAAGTATAGGTTTAACTTTAACTTCTTCATTATTTAATGTATTGCCTGAATAATCCCTAACCTTGTTTATGGATATGGTTACTTCACTTGTTGGAAGCTTATTGCTGCTGAAATCTAGGAACAGCTTGTTTTCAGCGGCTTTGATATTTGCAGGATATTTCTTGGATGAACCTGATTTCCAGTAGAAGTTGGTTTTTACTATTGAATCAGGGTCTATGTCCTCGTCAAACTGGATAATTGCCTCCTCTGTAGTGGCAGATACACTAACTACTTCAGGTGGTGCAGTGTCCTTAACTACCTTAAAGGACAGATTCCTGTCCATGCTTGGAAAATTGGCGTAATCCAGTAAGCCTGAGGCATTAAGAGTATGTGTTCCTTCACCTGGTGCATAATATGTAGAAGAATATATTAAAGTAATTACATTATCGTTTACTGAAACCTGACCTTTTACTGATTTGCCGTCTATTTTGAAGTTGTCCGCTTTAGCGGTTTTTATTGGCTCAGAGGCTATTATCTTAAGCCCCTTGTTTCCCAGTTGAACTACTTCCTTAACTTCAGGGGGAGTGTTGTCAAAAACCTTAAATTCCCTGTTGTATATGCTTATTTCATCGCCCTTTTCAGACTTTATGCTGCTTACGGATATTTTATATGTATTTTGATTGGTCATGGTTTCATTTAATGTAATCTTTACTGTTTTGTTGCTGTTTTCAAAGCGTATGGCTTTAATTGTGCCTGCATCGGTAAAGTATTTGCTTGTAAACTGGCTTGTTTCCACATCAACGGGCTGTGTAAAACTAAGGGATATTTCTTTTAGATTGCTGGCGGTGATATCTGATAGTTCGAAGGGAAGGTCCTTAATTTCCACTGTGCCGGATTTAATGGTCAAACTCCCAATGGTAAATCTGTATTCATACTTTCCCCCTTCAAGGTTTTCAATGGTGATTTCAAATCTGCCATCTTCCTTCAGTTCCACATTGTAAAACCTTTCGCTGAAGGAGGATTCATCTGAAAGGGATTTTAATACAAGCTTTAACTCATCAGTACCCTGAGCAACACCCTCGAATACAAGGGTGTTAGCGTATATTAAAGGGTTGACTTCCACCAATATACCAGGTATTTTTAGCTTCAGCTTATCTGCCAGTGTATAGTTTGTATACCCGTTTATATTAGTCTTTAAGGCATTTAAGGTCATTGCAGCCATTAGTCCTCTGGTTACGGTGTCATTTTTGTCTACCGACAATCCTTTCATAATTCCTTTGCTTTCAGCCAGTTTGGGAACTGAATCGTAGGATTCATTTACTTCACTTCCATAGCCCAAGGCTCTTAACAATACAGCCTGCAGCTGCTGGACCTTTGTATCATATTTGGTGCTGTCATTTGTGGTATATCCGAAGGTATTGGGTGCTGTACCCTGAATAAGACCCTTGTCCACTGCCCAGTATATATATGGCTTGTAAAAATCGTCCTTTATATCGGTAAATATGGTTTTAACCGGATATTTACTGGCTATATCTTCTTCATTATAAAGGCGGCTTATTAGAACAACCATATCCTGCCTTTTAAGTTTCTGGTCAAGCATTAAATCTCCGCTTTCCGAGCCCTGCAGTACTCCAAGGTTTTTCAGTATTTTGCCCGCTTCTTCATATAGGCTGTTTTCAGAAGGAGCTGCAGAAACAGGAATTGTGCCCAATAGCAATACCAGTGCTGTGACTAAGGACAAAACTTTTTTCATTTGAAACTCTCCTTTCTTAAATTTTCTATTTCTATTATACCGCATAAGAAGGGTGGCAAATATTACATTATAATTACAAAAAGGCAAATATGGCATTTGATTTATTTTATAGTATCGTTGACATAAAATGCATAATTGTATAGAATAATATAGTTATAATGATATTGGAGGAGGATTTCGAATGAACACTAAGTATATATTTATTACAGGTGGTGTAGTTTCCTCTCTGGGCAAGGGACTTACAGCTGCAAGCTTAGGCCGATTATTGAAAAGCAGGGGATTAAGGGTTTCAATAATAAAATTTGATCCTTATTTAAATGTTGATCCAGGCACAATGAGCCCTTATCAGCATGGAGAGGTATTTGTAACTGAAGATGGAGCAGAAACGGATTTGGATTTGGGACATTATGAGAGGTTTATAGATGTAAACCTGAGCAAGTACAGCAGCGTAACATCCGGAAAGGTATACTGGTCTGTTATAAATAAGGAAAGAAAGGGAGACTATGAAGGCAGGACTGTCCAGGTTATCCCCCATGTAACCAATGAGATAAAGGAAAGGATTACCAGAGTAGCTAAGGACGGAGATATAGATGTAGTCATTTCAGAAATAGGGGGAACTGTTGGTGATATAGAATCTCAGCCATATCTGGAGGCAATAAGGCAAATAAAGTTCGATGTAGGAAGAGAAAATGTAATGTATATACATGTTACCCTTGTTCCATATCTAACTACTACAGGAGAACTGAAGACAAAACCAACTCAGCATTCAGTAAAGGAATTAAGGAGCATAGGTATACAGCCTGACATATTAATATGCAGAACTGATGTGCCATTATCCATGGACATAAAGGAAAAGATAGCCCTGTTCTGTGACCTGCAGCCTAATGAAGTAATTCAAAATGTAAATGTAGACTGCATATATGAACTTCCTCTGATGCTGGAAAAAGAAGGGCTGTCCCAGCTGGTTATAGATAAATTGGGAATAAAATGCGGAAAGCTGGATTTGACAGAATGGATAGAGATGACAGACAGAATAAAAAGCATAAAGGATACGGTAAAGGTTGCTCTGGTTGGGAAATATGTAGAGCTTAAGGATGCCTATCTATCTGTATCCGAGGCTTTAACCCATGGTGGCATTTATAATAATGTAAATGTTGAAATAAAATGGATTCATTCTGAAGATATTACTGAAGAAAATGTAAATGAGCTTCTTTCCGATGTAAATGGAATACTGGTTCCAGGAGGCTTTGGAGACAGGGGAATAGAAGGAAAGATTACAGCAATAAAATATGCAAGGGAAAACAGGATTCCATTCTTGGGAATATGCCTTGGAATGCAGATGGCTGTAGTGGAATTCGCACGAAATGTATTGGGATTTAAGGATGCCCATAGTGCAGAATTCAGAAAGGATACCCTCCATCCGGTAATAGACCTTATGCCTGAACAGAAGGATGTGGAAAACCTGGGAGGCACAATGAGGCTGGGGGTATACCCATGTAAGATAATGAAGAACACCAAAGCACTGGAAATATATAATGAAGAGCTGATATATGAAAGGCATAGGCACAGATATGAATTCAACAATAAATACAGGGAGGAATTTGAAAAGAACGGAATGATAATAAGCGGAATATCTCCTGATAGAAGGCTGGTTGAAATTGTGGAGCTAAAGGACCATCCATGGTTTGTAGGTTCACAGTTCCATCCTGAGTTTAAATCAAGGCCAACAAGGCCACATCCGCTGTTTAAAGGGTTTATTGGAGCATGTAAAGAAAATAGCAGCAATAAATAGAGGAATTTCCATTTCCATGTAGAATATATACATTAGTAATAACTATAAGGGGGATAATACATGGAAAGGAGAATAGTTCCATTAATATTGCTGTTTGCAATAATATTTACAAGCAGCATATCCTTCGGGGAAAGGATATTTACAGATGTACCTGATGACCACTGGGCTTACAGATATATAAAAAAGGCTGTCGACCTGGGATTAATGGACGGATATGACGATGCCACCTTTAGGCCAAACGATATTATAAATACCGTTGAAGCATTGAGCTATATAACAAGGCTGTTGACAGTTTATGAGGACGAGATTATAAAAGCAAGGGAAACCTATGATGTTTTGCTGAACGATGCCCAGCTAACGGAAGATGCAAGAAACACCTTGGCTATAGCCCTGTACAGGGGGTTTATAGACGAAGAATTTATTAAGAGCAAACTATTTACGGAAGATGGGATAAGAAAGGCAATTAAAGTTGAAATATCAAGGTATCTGGCAAAGGCCATGGGATATAAGGAGGGAGAAGAGAACATATCCTATATATTCCTGTATAATGATGCCTCGGAGATACCAATCAGCGAACAGCCTTATGTGAAGTTCCTAATAGACCAGGGAGTGCTGGATAAGAAAGGGGATGAAAACAGAAACTTCAACCCCAATCAGCAGATTACCAGAGCCATACTTGCCAAAATGCTTTCTCAGGCTTATGATGCCATGAACGGTAAATCCATAATAGAAGTGGAAAGAATTCCTGATTTGGAAAAAGAAAAGGATGCTCCCAATGCGGATATAGTTGAAGAGCCGGTATATGAAGAAATTTCGTGTACCATATTGATGGCCATAAGGGATTATATTGTTGTTGATACGGGAGATGCCATAGATGCCTTCAGGATAACGGAAGATACTGAAATAATTGTTGACGGAGAGCCTTCAGGTATTGAAGGCATTGAAAGCCATATGAATGTAAACCTGCTGGTTTCAGAGGAGAAAACAGTAAAAAGGATGGAAAAGGTTACGGATAACAGGCTGATACACGGCATTATAAAAAGCCTATACCTGGGTGAAGAACCATATATAGAGGTAGAGATGGAAAATGGAGAAATCAGAACCTTTATTCTCAGTGAAAACCCCGAAGTGGTACTGGACGGAAGGAATTCATACCTATTTAGCCTGGATGAGGGAGACTATGTAATTGTTGAATCCAGTGAGGATAAGGCTCTCTTCATAACAGGAGAAAGCAGAGAAGGAAGGGTTTTAGGCATTTTAGACGGAAGAACAAAGGATGGCAATTCCATACTGGTAAAAAGGGAGGATGGCACGGTATACGAGTACTATTTACATGAGGAGGTAATAGTAAACAGGGATTCAAGCAGGGTGGATTTAAAGGCTTTAAGAGATTCAGATGAGCTGATATTAATGCTTAAAGGCGGAAAGGTCTACAGGATTGACGCCTTCTCAGTTCCCAGTGAGGATAAAGGCTACATAAGGTCCATATTGATATCTGATGAACCAGTGCTTACCATAGAAAGGGAAGATGGAAACAAGGTAAGCTATTATATATCAAACAGGGTCTTGATTGTAAGGGACAACAGGATTCTTAATCTATATGATTTGAGGCTGGGCGATTTTGCAGAGCTTAAGATTAGAAGCGATGAAATAGTGAACATAAGCATTATTGAGAAGGAATAATCCGTAAAGGTTTAGCTCATTTAACCTCTTCCATATTTAATAATTGTGTGGATAAAATTAATTGCACTTGTGAATAAATCTCTTGGTAGGTTTATTTCACAAGTGTATTTCATTTTAGAAATTACTGGGATATTCACCACCTTGGCATATGTTATGGAACCGAATTTTAATTGACAACTATTAGAAAATAGTTTAACATTAAAGTATTGCTTATTAGTTTAGTACTAAAGTATCAGGAGGAGTATATGATAGAGAAAAATCTGGCCATAGAGTTTAAGGTTACAGCTCAGAAGATAAGCAGCCTTATGCAGATGAAATTTGATGAATACGGATTAACCTTCGGGCTTTTGTACCTTATGAAGCTTATAGAGAACAATCCTCATGCAAATCAGAAGGAACTGGCAAGTAAAATGAGGTTTACAGAAGGTGCTATGAGCCTTTCTGTTAAGAGGCTTATGAATCTGGGAATGATAGAGAAGGTCCAGCTGGAATCAGACATGAGGAACCATAAGATTGTGATAACTGATAAAGGCAGGGAGGTATTATGCGATTACCAGAAATATCTGGATACAATTATGAAGGATATGTTTGAAGGGTTCAGCGAAGATGAGCTTAAAGAGCTAAATGATTTTATTTCCAGGATTAACAAGAACCTGGATAAGGTAATAATAAAAGGTATTATATAGTGAAGCACCAAGGAGGGATATTTTGAGAACTTTATTACCCTATATGAAGAAGTATTGGATCTATGCAGTATTAAGCCCCATATTGATGATACTTGAGGTATTGGCAGATATCATAATACCATATTTAATGTCCAGAATAGTAGATATAGGAATAGCCAATCAGGATATAGATTACATTGTAAGAACAGGAGTTATCATGATTTTATCAGCCCTCCTGGCCATGGCCTTTGGTGTTATGAGCGCTCATGCTGGTGCCAGGGCAGGATACGGGTTTGCTGCAGAGATAAGAAAGGATGTATTTAAAAAGGTTCAGGAGTTTTCCTTTGCAAACCTTGACAGGTTTACCGTTTCCTCTCTTATTACAAGGCTTACAAATGACTGCAACACTCTGGGACAGGTAACCATGATGAGCCTGCGTTTGGCCATAAGAGCGCCATTTTTAATGCTGTTTGCAGTTATAATGGCTTTTAAGATAAATTCGTCCCTTGCAAAGGTGTTTATGGTTGCCATACCCCTGACTGCACTGGGGTTCATCCTGGGACTTAAGAAGGCAAGGCCTTTATTCAGGAAGATGCAAAGCCGTATAGACAGGGTAAATGCAGTAATTCAGGAAAACCTGATAGGTATCAGGGTTGTAAAATCCTTTAACAGGCAGGAGTATGAAGAGAAGAAGTTTAAGGAAAGAAATGATTCACTAAGGGATGCAGCTATGGAGGCCATCTCCCTTGTAATAATGCTTATGCCAATGCTTAACCTATTGATATACAGCACCATAATAGCAGTGCTGTGGTTTGGAGGACAGCAGGTCAGAATAGGAAACATGGGAAGTGGTGAGCTGATATCCTTCATAACATATATAACACAGGTTATGATGGCATTAATGCTTATTTCCATGTTTTTCATGCAGCTATTGCGGGGCATTGCTTCTGGAGGAAGGATTCTGGAGGTATTAGGCACAGAATCTGAAATAAAGGAAATTGAAAACCCTGTGAAGGAGCTAAAGGACGGGTCAATAGTATTTGACCACGTCAGTTTCAAATACCCTGGCAGCAGGGAGTTTACGCTGAAGGATATAAGCTTTCATGTGGAGTCTGGTGAGATGCTTGGAATAATAGGTTCAACAGGCTCATCTAAGTCCACTCTGGTGCAGCTTATACCAAGGCTGTACGATGTAACTGAAGGGTCTGTAATCGTTGGAGGAGTAGATGTAAGGGAGTATGATATAAAGGCACTGAGGGATCAGGTGGCGTTTGTGCTGCAGAAAAATACCCTGTTTTCAGGTACCATTCGCGACAACATGAAATGGGGCAATGAAAATGCAACGGATGAAGAAATAGTCAGGGCATTGAAGCAGGCTCAGGCTTGGGAGTTTGTTTCAAAATATGAAGACGGGTTGGACCACTGGGTTGAACAGGGAGGCAGCAACTTTTCAGGAGGACAGAAGCAAAGGCTGTGTATTGCAAGGGCTCTTATAAAATCCCCTAAGATAATAATACTTGATGATTCCACCAGTGCCGTGGATATGTCAACTGATGCCAAAATACAGAAAACCTTCAAGGAGGAATTAAGGGATGTTACAAAGATAATTATTGCTCAAAGGATTTCCTCCATTAGAAATGCCAACAGGATTATTGTAATGCACGAGGGGCAGATTGAATCAATTGGAGACCATGAAACCCTCATAAATACTTCACCAATATATAGAGAAATATATGAATCACAGGAGAAAGGGGTGGTGGGAGAATGAACGGCAAGCCAAAACACAGGAATCTTCGCCCCAGGGATGTAAAGGGAACGCTTATAAGGCTTTTTGGCTATTTCAGGTTCAATAAGGCACTGTTCTTTGGCGGAATACTGCTGGTAATTGTATCATCCTTTGCACAGGTATCAGCTAATGCCATGCTAAGCCCTATTATTGATTCCCTGGTAGTTCATGATGATATGAATATGTTTATAAAGAACCTTATAATTATGGTAGTACTGGTTATAGTAATATCCATAGGCCAGTATCTGGGTAGCCTGTTTATGGCAAAGCTTGCTCAGAATACTGTGCACAGGATACGTGAGGATTTATTCTCCCATATGGAAAAGCTGCCCATATCATTTTTTGACAGCCATGCCCACGGAGATTTGATGTCCACATTTACCAATGACGTGGATATGCTGAGCCAGTGTCTTGAGCAGAGCATATCCCAGTTCATAATTTCCGTGGTATCTGTAGTGGGTACATTCATTATGATGATTGTACTAAGCCCGATACTTACTTTGGTTGTAGTGGCAATGCTGGTGGTAATGTTCTTTTCAATAGGATATGTTGGGAAAAGGTCCGCAAGGTACTTTAGAAACCAGCAGGCTGCCCTGGCTGATATGAATGGATATATAGAAGAGATGATGTCAGGCCAGAAGGTAGTCAAGGTATTTAACTATGAGGAGCGGGCCATAAAAAGCTTTAACAGGAGAAATGAAGAGCTGAGAAAGGCAAGTACTAAGGCATCCACCTATGGAGTAATGCTCATGCCTATTATGGGGAACTTATCATACGTGCTATATGCGCTGGTATCCATGTTTGGTGCCTTTCTGGTAATGAAAAACAGCATTACTGTAGGAAATATAGCATCCTTCCTCCAGTATACAAGGACAATTTCAAGGCCTATTACCCAGTTTTCAAATCAGATGAATATTCTGTTTGCAGCATTGGCTGGTGCAGAGAGGATATTCAATGTACTGGATGAAGATGTAGAGGAATATGAAGGAGATGTAAGGCTTGTAAGGGATGAGAAAAACGGGGATTACTGGAAGGTTCCCAAGGGAAATGGAGAATATGAGAAGGTTCCTCTTAGAGGGTATATAACCTTTGAAAATGTAAACTTTGGATATGTTGAGAACCAGAAGGTCCTTAAGAACATCAGCTTATACGCAAAGCCTGGACAGAAAATTGCCCTGGTAGGGTCAACAGGTGCTGGAAAGACCACCATTACAAACCTTATAAACAGATTCTATGAAATAAACGAGGGAACAATACTGTATGATGGCATTGATATCAGGCGCATAAACAAGCTGGATTTAAGAAGCACTATGAGCATGGTGCTTCAGGATGTCCATCTGTTTGAAGGAACTGTTGCAGACAACATAAGATATGGAAGGCTGGATGCTACGGATGAAGAGGTAATGGAAGCTGCAAAGCTTGCCAATGCCCACTACTTCATTAAGAATCTGCCTGATGGATACAATACGTACCTTACAGCAGATGGAGGGAATCTTTCTCAGGGAGAGCGCCAGCTGTTGTCAATTGCAAGGGCAGCAGTGGCAAATCCAACAATACTGATATTAGACGAGGCAACATCGTCAATAGATACCAGGACAGAAAAGCTTATAGCAGAAGGAATGGATAAGCTGATGGAAGGGAGAACTACCTTTGTAATAGCCCACAGGCTATCAACAGTAAGGGACTCCAATGCCATAATGGTTCTGGAACATGGAGAGATAATAGAACGGGGAGACCATGATGAGCTTATGAGGCAAAAGGGAAGGTATTATGACCTGAACATGGGCAAGATAGAGCTGGAATAAGACATAAGACAGGGGGACGGTTCTCCTGTCTTATTTTTAAGAAATAAGACAGGAGAACCGTCCCCCTGTCTTGTTTCTTGTTTTTACCTTATTCAGTTCTGATGGCCTCTATGGCAGACAGCTTCATGGCCCTTCTTGCAGGGTAGTATCCTGACAGTATTCCTATGAAGGTTGAAAATGCCAAGGCTGCAAACACAACCCATATTGGGATAATACTTATTTTGGACCCTGGTTCAAATCCTACGTTCATGAAAAATCCGCTGCCAAAATGGTTCAATCCAAAGGATAGCAGGAAGCTCATTCCAATTCCGAATATTCCTCCTAAAAGCCCTATTAATGCTGATTCAAACAGAAACAGCCTCTTTATGTCCCTTATGGAAGCTCCTATTACCTTCATTATTCCAATTTCCTTGGTTCTTTCATATATGGACATAACCATTGTATTGGTTATGCCTATGGCAGCTACCAGCAGTGATATGGCGCCAATCCCTCCAAGCACTGCCTGGATTGTACTGGACATTTTTTTCATCTCCTTTAGGCTGTCAGAAAGGCTGTAGGCATTGTATCCGCTATCTGTTATGACTTGCTGAACCTCCTCAACATGGTCTATGCTGTCCACCTTAACCAGAGCTGTTTCGTATTCATTGTCCTTGCTTTTATTCTGCTGAGGATAGTTTTCTGCCTTTTCCTTTTCCTTGATCATCTTCTGTACTGTATCTATGGGCATAAATACGCTGTAATCCGTATCCCAGTTTCCTTCCTGAAGAACTCCTACAACCTTAAGGTTGTATTCTTTGTATCTAGGCCTTTGTTCTCCAGGCATAGCTGGGTATCCACCGGATGTATCAAATGTAAATACCATTCTATCGTTCATAAGGTCTACGTCTGGAGGAGTATATATGCCCCTTTTCAAATCCCTTTCATTGTAAAAGTTGTACCTCATGCCTCCTCCAAATACTACAGCCAGGTTGTCTCCAGGCTCAAGAAGGCGGCCTTCTGCTATTTTATACTCAAAATGCTGCATTGAATTGGGGTCTATGCCTTTTAAGGTAACATAGGCCATATTTTTTCCGGATACTATCATTCCCCAGGTTTCCACCAGAGGAGTTGCTGCAACTACATGGGGTATATTTTTGAAGTTTTCTATGGCTTCATCATTCAGCTTTACCTCATTGCTTTTTCTTCCTGATGAAGCATCCATATAACCTCCGCCATAGCCCTTATAAACGTTAATGGTTGTAAGGTCTCCCATTCTTGAGAGCATTCCCATATATGATTCCTGCATTCCAAATCCTATGGACAGCATAACAATTATGGAGCTGGTGCCAATAAGTACCCCGAGTATTGTCAGAAAGGTTCTAAGCTTTCTTCGCCATAGGTTCTTAAGGCCCATTCTGATTAAATCTATCCTATTCATCTAGTGACATACCTTTCTTTCTTCTTTTTTTGAAGATTACAACTCCAATAATAACTACTGCCACTGCCCCTGCTGCAATCCAGAATACAGGCTTTTTGAATATGCTTGCATTTTCTTCAGGAATAGGAGGCATATCCTGTGGGAAGTCGCCTATTGGCATGGATTCCATTACATTAATTGTAAACTCCCTTCTAACTTCAATAGGCTCTCCAGTAGAGTCTTCATAGGTAAATACCAGTGCGCCTGTTACTTCACCAGGAGATGTGGGTATAATCATCCCCTCAAAGTAGTCAGATCTTCCTATTTCAAAGTTGCCAACATAGTAGCTTCCATTTTCAGTCTGAAAATCCCCTTCCAGCTTAACCATCATATTGTACAAAGTTACCTTTCCGGTATTGTAGAATTCAATGAATACAGGGCTTGGCTGGCCTATATAGGCTTCTGGGCTTATGCTTAGCTCTCCCAGCTCCAGCTTGGACTGCTGTACTACAGGCACTCCAATAAGCTCTGTAGCGGTAAATTCCTGCCCTTCTCCATTTTCATACTCGAAATTTGCAATTATGGTATAGGTTTTTGCCTGAGCATCAGGAACGGTAAACAGTGTTATGCTCTTTTCCACTCTTCCCTTTGGAGGAATGCTGTCAATGTAGAATGTATTGCTGCTGTTTACAGGGGTAAATACGCTGCTTCCTGCGCTGTTGCTGGTTGGGTCTGTAGTTTCATTTGAAGTCAGGAATATCTTTATATTCCTGATGGTCTGCTGGCCGTTTGTGTTATAGAAGGACAGATTCATTACAAAGTTTTCGCCGGCCCTTACAATATTTGGCTCAAAGCTGTACTTATCAATAATAAGCTTTGGCTTGCCGACGGAGCTTTCCTCTTTGCCTTCTACATAGGCTCCTATATATTGAGTTAACGTGTATGCACTGTCAGTTCCATAGTTTAGCTCATCCTGATATTCTACTGTAATCCTGATGGGGTAGTTCTTTGACTCTGCACTGTCTACAGGAGTAAATATAAATTGCAGGCTTTCCTTATTGCCAGGGGATATGGAGTTTAATTTAATGATGCTGGATGACTTTGGAACAACTCCAGGTTCTGTACTCTCTGCCCTGACTATAATGTTGGAGGCTTCCATTTCCCCCTTGTTTATCAAATCAAAATTAAATATGAAGTCCTCTCCCTTTTCTACTCCTGCAGCTGGATAATTAAGATTTTCTATTACAAGATTGGAGCCTGAAGTTCCTTCACCGGTTATATTCAGGTATATCTTCTGAACATCCTCATAAGGGGTTCCCTGGCTGTCCTGATAGCTGAACTTTACAGACAGCTCGTGGCTTCCTATTGCTATGTTCTTTGCAGCATTTAAGCTGAAGGAAACCACTCCAAAGGAATCTCCTCTTACCCTTGTTACGTAGCCTACATTGGACCCATTCTGTATATAGAATCCTCCGTTGGAATTTAGTCCTTCCAGTGTCACAGATATGTCCTTGGCTTCAATTGTGCCTTTGTTCACAAATACAATGCTTATGTTTGCACTGTCTCCAGGGCCTATTTCCTTAGGCTCTGTAGAAACTCTGTCGATTATCAGCCTGGGAGGTGTGCTTTTGCCGCTTACCTTTATATATACTGTTTCTACATACTGGCCCTTGTCTCCAAATACGTTTTCATAGTCTATAACCAGGCGTATGGGATATGTACCAGCTTTAGCATTAGGTGCCACATTGAGCTTTATCTTGACATTGACTGTGGTATTTCCGTTGATATTTCCAATGGCATGGGAATTTGTCAGCCCGCTTACTGTAAATGGGTTGTTTTCAGCTATGAATTCAGGCGTAATGACAACATTCCTTGCCTGATACCCTGAATTTGTAAGATTAAAGGACAGTGTCATTGTTGTATTGGCATCGGCAGTTGGTATATCCTGATTCTGAATGCTGAATTTTGGCATTACTTTCTTTGTATCAAACTCTTCATCGTCACCTGCAATTGCTGCAATTGAAAGCTGTGATAATATTATTATTAGGACTAAAAAAAATGCAAAACCTTTTTTCACTATGCATAATCCTCCTTCTTTTTATTTTGAACTATCTTTTCAATGCTGCCATCTCTTAGATGTATTATTCTATCACCATATGGCGCTATTTCAGGGTCATGGGTTACTATGATCAGAGTCTGCTTGTGTTCCCTTGCCATGTCTGTTATAAGGTCCATTACTTCTATGGTGGTTTTTGTGTCCAGGTTGCCTGTGGGCTCGTCAGCAAACACTATTTCAGGATTGCCTACAAAAGCTCTGGCAATACTGACCCTTTGCTGCTGCCCTCCGCTCATTTCGGAAGGTTTATGCCTAAGCCTATTGCCCAATCCTACTGCAACAAGCATTTCCTTAGCCATCTTTTCCCTAACCTTTTTTGGGACTCCTCTGAATGTAAGGCTTAAGCTTACATTTTCCAGTGCCGACAGGGTAGGTATCAGGTTATAGGACTGGAATACAAACCCGATATGCAGCTGGCGAAATTTGGCCAATTGCTTTTCATTCATCTTTTCAATATGATGCTTTCCAATTATTATTTCGCCTTTTGTAGGCTTTTCCAAGCCGGCCATAAGGTTTAAAAGCGTACTCTTTCCTGAGCCTGAGGTTCCAAGCAGGCACACGAATTCCTCTCTATAGATGGTCAGATTGATATCATTCAAGGCGACTATTTTTTCATCCCCCATCCTGTATACCTTTCTCACATTCTTAAGATTGATAAGCTCATCCAATAATCATCTCACCTCCCAATACACTAATAATAATATTTTACCATATCTTTCAATATATGTAGTTACAATATAGTTAAAAATTCTAGAAACATTTGTTAAATAGTAAACTGGAAGCACATTATGATATAATAAAGGAAAAGGACATGATAGGGGATGATAGGATGTACGATTTTGACAGCATAGTGGATAGGCGCAATACCAGCTGCTTAAAATGGGATAGCTTAGGTACACTGTATGGAAGAGAAGATCTCATTCCACTTTGGGTTGCGGATATGGATTTTCCTGCAGCCAAGCCCATTACGGAAGCATTAGAGAGGAGGGCTCGTCACAGCATATTTGGATATACATTTCCTTCTGATGACTATTACAATGCAGTAATAGGGTGGATGGCTAGAAGGCATAACTTTAAGGTTGAAAGGGAGTGGATTACATACACTCCGGGAGTGGTTCCAGCATTAAGCTATTGTATAAGGGCCTTTACAGAGCCGGGAGACAAGGTCATAATACAGACTCCCGTATATCATCCATTCTACAGCGTAATCAGGGACAACTGGCGTGAAATAGTAAGAAACCCTCTCAAGCTTGAGGATGGAAAGTACCATATGGACTACAATGACCTTATGAAAAAAATTGATTCAAGGACTAAAATGCTTATATTGTGCAGCCCCCACAATCCCGGAGGAAGGGTCTGGAAGGAGGAGGAGCTTAAGGAACTTGCAGATATATGCATTAGAAATAACATATTGATTGTATCCGATGAAATACATTTTGACATTGTATATAGCGGAAACAGGCATATAGTACTAGGCAGTATTTCAGATGAAATAAGGGATAACTGTGTAGTGCTGACAGCTCCCAGCAAGACCTTCAACATAGCAGGGCTTCAGGTTTCAAATGTCATTATATCCAACGAGGAGCTTAGGAGAAAATACAGAGCTGAAATCAACAAGGACCATGTATCAACTCCAAACATATTTGGAGGGGAAGCATTAATTGCTGCATACAACGAATCCGAAGAATGGCTTGATGAGCTGTTAGAATACCTTGAATGCAACAGGGATTTCTTCATAGATTACATCAACAAAAGGATTCCAAAGCTTAAGGCAATGAAGCCAGAGGGAACATACCTGATATGGGTTGACTGCAGGGGACTTAATATGAGTCCTGATGAGCTTAAGGACTTCTTTGTAAACAAATGTCAGTTGGCATTGAATGATGGAGGCATGTTTGGGGAAGAAGGCAAGGGATTCATGAGGTTTAACATAGGCTGCCCACGTTCCCTTTTAAAGGAAGCCTTAGAGAGAATTGAAAAAGCAATTGATATGGTATAGAATATATAAGTATGGTATAATGTATATGACTTAACAAAGTAATATTAAATGGAGGGGATTTTATGGATAAAGCAATGATTAGAGTAAGAATGAGTTCAGGAGATGCTCACTACGGTGGGAATCTTGTAGACGGAGCAAAGATGTTACAGCTGTTTGGTGATGTTGCAACAGAGCTACTTATTAGACATGATGGAGACGAAGGTCTGTTTGTAGCTTACAACAAGGTAGAATTCCTGGCTCCTGTTCATGCTGGAGATTACATAGAAGCAGTTGGAGAAATAACACATGTTGGAAACACTTCAAGAAAGATGGTATTTGAAGCAAGAAAGGTTATTACACCAAGGCCAGATATAAACGAGTCAGCATGCGACGTATTGGAAGAGCCTATAGTTGTATGCAGGGCAGAAGGAACATGCGTAGTACCTAAGGACAAGATGAGAAAATAGATATTTAAATATGGTATTTAAGGAGTGATTCTAATGGACAAGTTAATAATTACTGCAGCTATATGCGGAGCAGAAGTTACAAAGGAAAACAACCCAAATGTGCCTTATACTGTAGAGGAAATAGGAAGAGAGGCAGAATCTGCCTATAGAGCAGGAGCAAGCATAATTCACCTTCACGTAAGATATGACGATGGCACTCCTACACAGGACAAGGAAAGATTCAGACTGTGTATGGAGGAAATCAGGAGGAGATGCCCTGATGTAATAATCCAGCCATCTACAGGTGGAGCAGTGGGAATGAGCAATGACGAAAGGCTGCAGCCTATAGAGCTTCTGCCAGAAATGGCAACACTGGACTGTGGAACTCTAAACTTTGGCGGAGATGAAATATTTGTAAACACTGAAAACACCATCAAATACTTTGGACAGAAGATGATTGAAAAGGGGATCAAGCCTGAAATTGAAGTATTTGACAAAGGCATGATAGATTATGCAATAAAATTTGCTAAACAGGGATATATACTGAAGCCAATGCATTTTGACTTCGTAATGGGAGTTCAAATAGCAGCTACTGCAAGGGATTTGGCTTTCATGGTAGACAGCCTTCCAGAAGGGTCCACCTGGACTGTTGCAGGAGTTGGAAGACATCAGTTTCAGATGGCAGCACTGGGAATTGTAATGGGAGGCCATGTAAGAGTAGGATTTGAAGATAACGTATATATTTCAAAAGGCGTTTTAGCAAAATCAAATGGAGAACTGGTTGAAAAGGTAGTAAGGCTTGCTAAAGAGCTGGGCAGGGAAATTGCTACACCTGATGAAGCAAGGCAGATACTGGGACTAAAGAAAAGATAATATAAAAACAAGTTCCTTTTCCACGCAAGGGAAATAAAGGAACTTGTTTTTTATTTTTATTTTTGTTTTTTGGGAGGATTTCCTCGATTTATATAGAATTTATGACATAAAGGGGGGAGATAGGCGTGGTGGTGAACTTATGCAAGTCCTTAATCATAAAGTGCGATTTGTGCAATAGATTAAAGGAATATGAATTTAATCTGTTTAATATTCTTAAATATGATAAAATAGAATACGAGTGTTTATGCGGGAGAATAATAAAGATTAATGTTGGGAAAAAAAGCGTAGTAAACAACAGGATTATATCCTTTAAAATAAATGATGAAATACTGGAGTTCCCTTTACATACAATTATCAGCAGGGACAATATATTCCGGACCAGAGACAATTCCCTTATATTCTTTCTAGGAGATAAGAAACTGGGCAGAAACAAGATAAAGGAGATGGGAATGGAAGTTGGGGATATTGTAAGTGAAGGGGATAGAAGAGACATATTTACAAACTTTGATATCATAACCAGAGCACTTATAAGGCTATTTGATATGGACAAAAATGATAAGATTAAATGCGACTGCGGCAGTTCAAGTATAAAAATTGAGCTGTTTTCTGACAGAATTGAGCTTGAATGTTTGAGCTGCCATAGTGTAAAGCTTATATTTGCAGAAACGGAAGAGGATTTGGATGTTATAATGAACAAGGATGTTATAATACTGAAGAAAAATGATATTTCATGTATTGATTCCATAGTAGACAGCAATAAGCATATTAAAAAATAAAGGAGGGTAAATAATGTTAGTTACAGGTAAGGAATTATTGGACCATGCCAATAAGTACAACTATGCAGTTGGGGCATTTAATGTAAACAATATGGAGATTGTTCAGGCCATTATAGAAGCAGCAGAGGAAACCAATTCGCCGGTTATACTTCAAGCCAGCCAGGGCGGAATAAAATATGCAGGAATAGAGTACATAGCAGCACTTGGAAAATTAGCAGCAAGAAAGGCAAAGGTGCCTGTTGCACTGCATTTGGACCATGGTACAGATTTTGATCAGGTAATGCTTTGCATAAGGCATGGATTTACATCTGTAATGATTGATGGTTCAAAGTATGAATTGAGGGAAAATATCAATATAACTAAAAAGGTTATTGAAGTTGCCCATGCTGTAGGAGTTTCAGTAGAAGCAGAGCTGGGTAAAATTGGAGGTACTGAGGATAATGTAACTGTAGATGAAAGGGAAGCTGCCTTTACCGATCCTGATGAAGCCAAACTGTTTGTTGATGAAACAGGCGTTGACTACCTGGCTATAGCAGTAGGCACTGCCCATGGGGTATACAAGGGAGAGCCAAAGCTTGATTTTGACAGAATAAAGAGAATAAAGGAGCTTGTGGGAATTCCACTGGTACTTCACGGCTCCAGCGGAGTTCCGGAAGATTCCATAAAGAAGGCTGTATCCCTGGGAATAAATAAGATAAACATAGATACGGATTTGAGAATAGCATTTACACAGGCCATAAGGGATTACAACGAGAAAAACCCAAAGAACATAGACCCAAGAAAGGTACTGGCACCTGCAAAGGAAGCCATGAAGGAAGTAATAAAGGAAAAGATGCATATATTCGGCTCAGCAGGAAGAGCATAAGATGCAACGGGGACGGTTCTTTTTGCATCAAAATCGACTTAAATTGACAATATTCTATAATTAGCATTATTCCATTACGGGAGGCCGTTTCCCAGGATATTTGAAAGGAGTTTTAAAATGAAACTATTTATTGATACTGCCAATGTTGATGAAATAAGAGAAGTAAACGAGTGGGGAGTCATTTCAGGTGTAACCACCAACCCTTCACTTATTGCAAAGGAAGGAAGGGACTTTAAAGAGGTTATACATGAAATAGCTTCCATTGTAAATGGGCCTATAAGCGCTGAAGTCATATCCCTTGAGAAGGATGGAATGGTTAAGGAAGCAAGAGAATTATCAAAAATTCATCCAAATATAGTAATTAAGATTCCAATGACAAAGGAAGGGCTGAAAGCTGTAAGGGTACTAAACGAGGAAGGAATCAAAACCAATGTAACATTGGTATTTTCAGCTAATCAGGCTCTTTTGGCTGCAAAGGCAGGAGCAACCTATGTAAGCCCATTTATAGGAAGGCTTGACGATATTGGGAATGAAGGCATGGATATAATACACGATATTGTTCAGATATTTGATATCCACGGCATAGACACACAGGTTATAGCAGCAAGCATAAGGCATCCAATTCACGTAACAGAAGCAGCAAAGGCAGGAGCTCATATTGCAACTATTCCATATAAGGTATTCAATCAGATGGTTAGCCATCCTTTGACGGATATAGGCATCAAGAAATTCCTGAAGGATTGGGAAGGATTATATAAATAACAGGAGACTTTGGTCTCCTTTACTTTTTTTACTTTTAGTCTATAATAGTAGTAGAAACAATATGAGGAGAGATGATTGTGGACAGGGATTTAGCTTTATCTTTAGTTAGAGTTACAGAAATAGCAGCTATTGCTTCAGCAAGATACATGGGCAGAGGAGACAAGATTGGCGCAGACCAGGCAGCTGTAGATGGAATGAGAGCTGCATTTGAACTGGTAAACACCAGAGGTAGAGTGGTAATAGGAGAAGGGGAATTGGATGAAGCTCCCATGCTGTATATTGGAGAGGAAATAGGAAGAGGAATGAATGTGGAGGCAGATATAGCTGTAGACCCATTAGATGGAACTACACTGGTGGCCAAGGGATTGCCAAATGCAATGGCAGTCATAGCCATGGCTCCAAAGGGATGTTTGCTCAAGGCACCGGATACATATATGAAAAAAATAGCTGTGGGACCAAAAGCAAAAGGCAAAATAGATATAGATGCATCTGTTGAAGAAAACCTGTACTCCGTAGCCAAGGCATTAAATAAGGATATTTCAGATTTGACGGTAACCATTCAGGATAGGGAAAGGCACAGGGACCTTATAGAGGAAGTGAGAAGAATAGGTGCCAGAATCAAGCTGTTTGGAGAGGGAGATGTTGCATCTGCCATAGCTACGGCTTTTGATGATACCGGCGTGGATATAATGATTAACGTAGGAGGAGCCCCTGAAGGAGTAATTGCAGCAGCAGCTTTAAAATGCCTAGGGGGAGATTTTCAAGGAAGGCTTTTGCCTTTAAGCCAGGAAGAAATGAAAAGGTTAAGAGAACTTGGATGGACAGATGAGAGGATTAGCCAAAATATATCTATAGATGAACTGGCCAGGGGAGATGATATATTCTTTGCAGCAACAGGCATATCAGATGGAGACCTTCTTAAGGGAGTAGTATATTTTGGAGACAAACGTGTTAAAACCCATTCGGTGGTCATGAGGTCCAAAACCGGAACCATAAGGTTCATAGAAGCTTATCATAGATTGGATAAAAATGATATATTGAAAGAGTTATTGAGAAAGCACAGATAAATATGATATACTAAATACAGCAAATATGTTATACTTTTAAAGGGGGAAAATATATGGACAGAAATCTGGCGTTAAACCTGGTTAGGGTTACTGAAGCTGCAGCGCTGAACTGTGCACGCTATTTAGGAAGAGGGGACAAGAACCTGGCTGATGAGGCTGCAGTAAACGGTATGAGGAAGATGTTTGACACCCTTAACATTGATGGAGTGGTGGTAATTGGAGAAGGGGAAATGGACGAGGCACCAATGCTTTATATAGGTGAACAGATAGGCAAGGCTACTCCGGATTCAATAAAGCTGGATATAGCCGTAGACCCACTGGATGGCACCAATGCAGTTGCCAAGGGTATATCAAATGCTATATCCGTAGTGGCAGTGGCACCTAGAGGCTGTTTATTGCATGCTCCTGATATGTATATGAACAAAATAGCCGTAGGCCCAAAGGCTAAGGGCAAGGTAAACCTGGATATGTCAGTAGAGGAGATACTGAAGAATCTGTCAGTGGCATTGAATAAGAACATTTCAGATATTACGGTTACAATGCTTGATAGGCCAAGGCACGAGGGATTGATTAAGGAAATAAGAAGGCTTGGAGCCAGAATAAAGCTGTTTCAGGATGGCGATGTGGCTGCAGCAATAGCTACCTGCTTTGATGATTCCGGAGTGGATGTTCTTTTGGGAATAGGAGGAGCACCGGAAGGAGTTATAGCAGCAGCAGCCTTAAAATGCATGGGCGGCGAATTCCAGGGAAGGCTTCATCCTTTAACTGATGAGGAATGTGAAAGATGTAAAGCTATGGGGCTTGATGATGTAAATAAGCTTCTTACCATGGAAGACCTTGTTAAGGGCAACGAGGTGGTTTTTGCTGCAACAGGAATTACAAATGGTGAATTATTAAAGGGTGTAGTATATTACGGAAACAACATGGCAAAAACATATTCAGTTGTAATGAGGGCAGAAACAGGCACAATCAGGTTTATTGAGGCTATACATAGACTGGATAAAAAGCCAGAGTATGCAAAATAATTAATTTATTGACAAAAAAGTATTATAGTGTTATCATAAATTAGAAAATACTCATCCGTATGTTCATTTCTTTATTTATCCCTGAGGTGTAAATTATATATAAATAGATTAATTAAATTAAATCCACTGCAGAAGCTATTTACTTCTGTAAGTGGATGATGGCAGTTTTTTACATGTATATTATTCATTTAAAAACCGCAGGATGTGTAGTTTCAGGAAAGCTATATATTATGGGGGTGAAGTGTTGGATTTAGAAATTCTGGAAGACAAAAAGCTTGAGGATCTAAGGGTTATTGCTAAAACTCTTGGTATTAAAAGTGTTACCAAATACAGAAAAAGCGAATTGATAGAATTAATAGCTGAAAGCGTAAAGGATAATGTCAAGAAAGAAGAGGTACCAGATATTAAGGATAAGGAAAATGATGTGGAAATTCAGGATATGGATGTTGAAAAGCTGCCTGAAAAGGTTACAGAAGAACTGGAACATATGGATAATATTGATGCTGCTGAAGGCATTTTGGAGATTCACCAGGATGGATATGGATTTTTAAGGTCCGATAACTACCTGTCAGGGGAAAATGATGTTTATGTATCTCCTTCCCAAATAAGAAGGTTCAAGCTTAAAACTGGAGACAAGGTATACGGCATTACAAGGCCTGCTAAATCCGGTGAGAAATATAATGCACTTTTATATGTAAAAAGCGTAAACGGCATGAATCCAGAAACCTGCCTTACCAGACCTGATTTTGACAGCTTGACACCTGTTTACCCGCATGAGAGGATATTTCTGGAAACAGTGTCTACAAATCTTTCTACGAGAATGTTTGATTTAATAGCACCTATTGGTAAAGGTCAGAGGGGAATGATTGTATCTCCTCCAAAGGCTGGTAAAACAACCCTTCTCAAGGCTGTTGCCAATGCCATATCTGAAAATCACCCTGAAATTGAAATCATAGTTCTGCTGATAGATGAAAGACCGGAAGAAGTTACAGATATGAAAAGGTCTGTTAAAGGCGATGTAGTTTATTCCACATTTGATGAGCTTCCTAGCCACCATACCAAAGTTGCAGAAATAGTTCTTGAAAGGGCAAAGAGGCTGGTAGAGCATGGGAAGGATGTGGTAATTCTACTGGATAGCATTACACGTTTGGCAAGAGCATATAACCTGACTATTCCTGCCACGGGAAGAACACTTTCTGGAGGTTTGGACCCTGGAGCCTTGCATAAGCCAAAGAGATTCTTTGGGGCTGCCAGAAAGCTGGAGGAAGGCGGCAGCTTAACCATATTGGCTACTGCACTGGTTGAAACAGGAAGCAGAATGGATGACGTTATATTTGAAGAATTCAAGGGTACAGGCAATATGGAGATACACCTGGATAGGAAGCTGTCTGAAAAGAGAATATTCCCTGCACTGGATATAAATAGATCAGGTACAAGAAGGGAAGATCTGCTATTAAATCAGGATGAACTGGAAACAATATGGAGTATCAGAAAGGCACTGGGCAACGCACCTACTCAGGAAGTTACGGAAATGCTCATAGATAATCTGTTGCAGACAAAAAATAATCAGGAATTTATTGCCAAGATGAAAAATAAAATATGGTATTAGTTGAAATTAATTAATGACTGTGATATAATTAATTGGTCAAAATCGTGATGTGAGGTGAAAAAAATGAAGAAAGGCATTCATCCAGAATACTATGAAGCAACAGTAAGATGTGCTTGTGGAAATACATTTACAACTGGTTCAACAAAGAAAGAATTAAGAGTAGAAATTTGTTCAGAATGTCACCCATTCTTTACAGGACGTCAGAAGACTGCTACAGAACGTGGTGGACGTATTGAAAAGTTCAAGAAAAAATATGGCATGGATTAATTTGTATTAGATTAGGTTAGATGCTCTGGGCAACTAACCTTTAATTTTTAATGAGAGGAGAATATGCAGCTGTCAGCATCCAGGGTTTAAAGGGCCCGGATAGCTGTTGGCTGTAAGAGAGGTTGATTGAATGAAAATCAAGGATATAGACAGAACTCCCAAGCATATAACCACCATAGGGGGTCAGGCGTTAATTGAGGGAATACTCATGCGTGGCCCGAAGGATGTGGCAATTGCTGTTAGGAAGCCAAATAAGGAAATAGAGCTTAAAAAGGAAAAGCTTAATACATTGGGCATGAGGTACAGATTTTTCAGGCTGCCTATAATAAGGGGAGTTGTAGGCCTTGTGGAATCTCTATCCTTTGGACTCAAGGCGCTTATGTATTCTGCTGAATTCTTCGATGTGGAAGAGGATGAAAAATCCAAAGGCAAAAAAGACAGCTTTTTATATGAGAAATGGAAGAACAGCTCCCTATACAGGTTTTTTGAGGATAAGTCAGAGGATATAGAAATTGGGTTTACACTGATAGTTTCGCTGCTGTTAAGCATAGGATTGTTTATACTGTTTCCTACAGTAATAACAAACCTGTTGAAGAATATAATCCATAAACCGGTATTGCTGAACCTTGTGGAAGGATTAATACGCATTGCTGTATTCCTTTCATATGTAGTAATAGTATCCAAGATGGATGAAGTAGGAAGGGTGTTTGAATACCACGGTGCAGAGCATAAGACAATCCACTGCTATGAGCATGGGGAGGAGCTTACTGTGGAAAATGTGAGGAAATACCCCATACTCCATCCAAGATGCGGAACCAGCTTTCTGTTTATGGTGATGATTGTAAGCATATTTGTGCTGTCATTTTTTGGGTGGCCAAATCCAATAAAGAGGCTTGCAATTAGGCTTGTAATGCTGCCGGTAATAGCAGGAATATCCTATGAGATAAACAGGTTCATAGGAAAAAGCAGGTCAAAGCTTGCTTATTTCACTTCCTATCCCGGTTTGTTTATTCAAAAGATAGCCACAGTAAAGGAGCCGGATGATGGCCAGATAGAAGTTGCCATTTTGGCCCTTGAGGCTGTTTTGACTGAGAACAGGGAGGAAGACAGGTGGAAATAAATAAGCTTATTAAATTAGGTGTGGATAGGATAAAGGGTAGGCCATACGGGAATCCCATATTGGAAGCTACCCTTTTGTTGGGGAAAGTGTTGAATGTGGATAAGGTATACATCTATATCCATGGAGATGAGGAAGTACCTGATTTTATTGCGGAAAAATACCTTGAAATGATAGATAGGAGAAAAGAAGGGTATCCTGTTCAATATATAATAAATGAGAAGGAATTTATGGGATTAGACTTCTATGTGGAAGAAGGAGTATTAATTCCCAGGCCAGATACGGAAATACTGGTGGAATATGTGCTGGACTATATTGACAGAGTCCATGGAAATGAAGATATAGACGTCCTGGATATAGGCGTTGGCAGTGGCGCAATTGGAATAAGCATTGCGTATTACAGAAAAAATGCCAATGTCTGTGGAGTTGATATAAGTGACAAAGCTTTAAAGGTCTCAAACATAAACAAAGAAAGGTTTAATTTGAACAATGTAACCCTGATAAAGAGCAATTTATTTGAAAACATAGATAGAAATAAAAAATTCCATATAATAGCATCAAATCCTCCCTATATCCCCAAAGATGATATTGAGGCTCTGCAGGAGGAAGTAAGGGATTATGAGCCCAGAACTGCCCTTGAAGGAGGGCTGGATGGGCTGGATTTCTACAGGAGAATAATACCTGAAAGCAAACACCATCTGCACGAGAAAGGCTTGCTGATTTTTGAAATAGGATATAATCAGAATAATAATGTCAGGGATATGATGGAAAGGGAAGGATTCATCAACATTGAGACATTAAAGGATTTGCAGGGCTTGGACAGGGTAGTACTAGGTATTAAGGGTTAGGAGTTGAAGTGATGGCTAATTTAATTAAACTGTTTTTATCCTTTTTTAAAATAGGCGCTTTCAGCTTTGGCGGAGGATATGCCATGCTTCCACTTATGAAGGAAATAGTGATAGATGAGCACCACTGGCTTGTTAACTCTGAATTCATAGATATACTGGCAATATCCGAAATGACTCCCGGGCCTATTGCAATAAACATGGCCACCTTCTTGGGATACAGGGTTGGGGGTTTTTTAGGGTCAGTAGTTGCTACAACAGCAGTAGTGCTGCCTTCATTTATTATCATGAGCCTTATATTCCATTTTGTAAATAGATTCAAAGGTTCACCTTTATCAGATTATTTCTTCAGAGGCATAAGGCCTGTAGTGCTGGGATTAATTGCTTCAGCGGCAGTGTCAGTAGCAATGGATGCATATATTGACCTTAAGGCAGTATTAATTAGCCTAGTGTTGTTCTACTTCATAACATTTAAGAATTTAAAGGCAATACCTGCCATAATAATTGCAGGAATAGCCGGAGTAATAGTTTATTAGGCAGGTGAACCATATGCTTTTGGATTTGTTTAAGACATTTTTCAAGATAGGAGCCTTTACCATTGGCGGAGGATATGCCATGATACCTATTATACAGGAGGAAATAGTGGATAAGAAGAACTGGGTCAGCGAAGAGGACTTTATGGATATAATAGCCATAAGTCAGGGCTCCCCAGGACCTATTGCAGTAAATGTAAGCATATTCATAGGCTATAAGCTTAAGGGAGTAAAAGGTGCCTTAACCTGTATGCTGGGAACTATATTGCCTTCATTTCTTATAATACTTCTTGTTGCAACGGTATTTTTCCGGTTTAGGAATAATCCTGTAATTTCTCAGGCATTTATGGGTATAAGGCCTGCAATAGTGGCGCTGATTGCATCAGCAGTATATAAGATGGCAAAGAAATCCCATTTAAAAGGAATAAGGCTTTTGATAGCCATAGCCACTTCGCTTGTTATAGTGTTTACAGATATAAGCCCAATATACTTGATTATAATAGCTGGCTTATTTGCCATATTATATTATAGCAGGAAAGATGGAAAGGGAGAGCCATAGGATGGATTCACGACAGCCATTCATGATATAATAATAGTATAAGCAGATGTTGAGAAAGGAGGCAAAAGTATGCTGGAAAAGTTATCAGTTATAGAGACTAGATATGAGGAATTAGGTAAAAAGATTATAGATCCTGAAATAATCAGCCAGACAAGCGAATGGCAGAAGCTTGCAAAGGAACATGCTGAACTGGAGCCTATAGTATTGAAATATAGAGAATACATGAAGGTAAAGAAAACACTGGAAGAAGACAAGGAGATGCTTAAGGAAAAACTTGACGATGAGATGAAGGAGCTTGTCAAGGAGGAAATAGCAGAAAATGAAAAAGCCCTGGAGCAGCTGGAGAAGGAGCTTAAGTTAATGCTTATTCCAAAGGATCCCAATGATGAGAAAAACGTAATTGTGGAAATAAGAGCAGGAGCTGGAGGAGACGAAGCAGGGCTATTTGCAGGAGATTTGTTCAGAATGTACTCCAGATATGCAGAAAGGCACAGATGGAAAGTTGAGGTAATGAGCACCAGCGAGCAGGGAGTAGGCGGATTTAAGGAAGCTATATTCATGATTAAAGGTAAAGGTGCATACAGCAAGCTAAAATATGAATCTGGAGTTCACAGAGTACAAAGGGTACCTGAAACAGAGTCCAGCGGTAGAATTCATACATCAACTGCAACAGTAGCAGTACTTCCAGAAGCAGAGGATATAGATATTGAGATAAATCCAAATGATATAAGGGTGGATGTATTCCGCTCCTCAGGAAACGGTGGACAGAGCGTTAACACAACAGACTCTGCAGTAAGGATTACCCATATTCCAACAGGAATGGTAGTATCCTGCCAGGATGAAAAGTCTCAGCTAAAGAACAAGGAAAAGGCCCTGAAGATATTGAAGAGCAGGCTTTATGACAAGATGCTGAGAGAACAGCAGGATGAAATAGCAGAAACCAGAAGAAGCCAGGTAGGTACTGGAGACAGGTCTGAGAGAATAAGGACCTACAACTTCCCACAGGGAAGAATAACAGACCATAGGATAAACAAGACCATCTATCAGCTGGAGGCATTTCTTGATGGAGAAATAGATGAGATGATAGATGCCCTTATAACATCAGACCAGGCTGAAAAACTAAAGGATGTAGGTTAATAAGACAAATAAGACAAGGGGACGGTTCTCTTGTCTTATTTTGTAAATTACATATGTGAAGGAATTTTGAAGCCTCTATAGAATTATATTAGGTAAGCATATGTATCATTAGAAACCATTTGATTCTGGGAGAGATGTAATACTTATGGAAAACACAAGTAAAAAGATAACCGAGGAATTAAATAAGTATAAATTCCTGTATGATTCATTAAAGGCAATAATCGATTCATCCTACGATGGAATATTTGTTACCGATGGAGAAGCAAATGTATTGATGCTGAATAAGGCCTATGAACGGATTACCGGAATTGATGCAGAATATGTAATAGGAAAGAACATGGCTCAACTGGTGGAAGAAGGCTACTATAATCAATCCGGCTCCCTTGAAGTAATACGTACCGGAAAGCAGGTTACTTTGAGGCAAAAGCTGATTTCAGGAAAGGAAATACTGGTTACAAGTACCCCGGTATACAATAAAAATGGAAAAAGGGAATTTATAGTAACAAATGTCAGAGATATATCTGATTTGGTAAAGCTTAAAGAAAAGCTATCTCTTACGGAAGCCTTGTATCAGAAATATCGTTCAGAACTGGAAAATATAAAGGAACAGATGATGCAGCATCCGGGATTTGTGGTAAAGGATAAGAGAACAGTACAATTGGTCAGGACTTTGCTAAAGGTGGCAAAATTCGATACTACCATACTCCTTACCGGAGAATCTGGAGTAGGTAAGACCATGGCTGCAAAGTTCATTCATGATAACAGCTCACGGAAGGATTATACTTTTATAGAGGTAAATTGTGGCTCAATACCACCAACACTTATTGAATCAGAACTGTTTGGATATGAAAGCGGTGCCTTTACAGGGGCTTCTAAAAAGGGGAAAATCGGGGTATTTGAGCTAGCCCACAATTCAACATTATTTCTGGATGAAATTTCAGAAGCACGTCTGGACATTCAGGTTAGCCTCCTTAAGGCCATAGACGAGGGAATAATCAAGCCTGTAGGAGGGGATAAGGCAAAAAAGGTAAATGTCAGAATAATAGCAGCTACCAATAAGAATCTGGAAGATTTGGTGAAAAAGGGATTGTTCAGAGAGGATTTATACTATAGGCTTAACGTTATTCCCATAGAAATCCCTCCGCTAAGGGAAAGAAAGGATGATATTCCAGATTTGTGCATTAATTTTCTGAATGACTTCAATAAAAAATACGGATCCAATAAATACTTTACTGTATCAGCACTGGAAGCATTAAAGGAATATCATTGGCCAGGTAATGTAAGAGAATTAAAAAACTTGGTGGAGCACCTGATAATAATTACCCATGATGATAAGATAGATGTTATGAATTTACCTTCATATATATTTAAAAACAAAAAAGGAAGTAGAGATGCTCAGGAAGAGGATTTTATAGCAAAGTTTCTTGGCATGGGGTTAAACAAGGCAATGGAAGTATTTGAAAAGAAGATGATTGATGCAGCTATAGCAAAGTGCGGCAACAAGAAAAGGGCAGCTGAGCTATTAAAAGTTCATCCTTCCACAATAACCAGAAAATCAAGAGGATAATAAATTGCAGTTCTGCAAATGAATTGCAATACTGCAATTTGTTAAGTACAATAATTGCAATACTGCAAATATATATTTATTTGGATATACATTTAGAGTCTAATATGGATAGATGATAAAAAATTGCAAAGATTCCATCACCGATTGTTTCTGAATCTTTGCAATTTTTTTATTTAATAGGTTTTATTGGCACAGTTGTTGCAGCTATATAAAAGATAAAATAACAAAAGGAGTGATTTTATGGCTTTAAAAACTGCAAAGGAGTACATTGACAGTCTAAGGAATCTTAAGCTAAACGTTTATTTGATGGGGGAGAAGGTGGAGAATCCTGTAGACCATCCAATTATAAGGCCTTCCTTAAATTCAGTTGCAATGACATATGAACTGGCACAAAATCCTGAATATGAGGATTTAATGACAGCCACATCTACACTGACAGGCAAGAAGATAAACCGCTTTACACATTTACATAACAGCACAGAAGACCTGGTTAAAAAGGTAAAAATGCAAAGACTGGTAGGACAGAAAACAGCTTCCTGTTTCCAGCGCTGTGTAGGATTGGATGCTTTTAATGCAGTGTACAGTACTACATTTGAGATAGATGAAAAATATGGTACAAATTATCATGATAGATTTGTTGAATATCTAAAATACGTTCAGGAGGAGGATTTAACAGTAGACGGTGCAATGACTGACCCTAAGGGGGACAGAGGTTTATCACCATCACAGCAGGCGGATCCAGACTTATTCCTGCACATTGTGGAAAGAAGAGAAGATGGAATTGTAGTAAGAGGTGCCAAGGCTCACCAAACAGGTATGGTTAACTCCCATGAAGTTCTGGTAATGCCTACTCAAACCATGAGGGAAGAGGACAAGGATTATGCAGTGTGCTTTGCAGTACCAACAGATGCAGAGGGAATTACAATTATTTACGGAAGACAATCCTGCGACACCAGAAAACTGGAAGAGGGAAAATTAGATGTAGGAAATCCAAAATTCGGCGGACATGAAGCTTTAGTAATATTTGACAATGTATTTGTTCCAAATGAAAGAATATTTATGTGCGGGGAATATGATTTCTCAGGCATATTAGTAGAGAGGTTTGCAGGATATCACAGGCAAAGCTACGGTGGTTGCAAGGTAGGAGTTGGAGATGTACTAATAGGAGCTGCTGCATTGATAGCTGACTACAATGGTGTGCCAAAGGCTTCACATATAAAGGATAAGATAATAGAAATGGTGCATCTGAATGAAACCCTTTATTCCTGTGGTATAGCATGCTCCTGCGAAGGGCATAAGACTAAAGCTGGCAATTATGAAATAGATATGCTTCTTGCAAACGTGTGCAAGCAGAATGTAACAAGATTCCCATATGAAATAGCAAGGCTTGCAGAAGACATAGCAGGAGGAATATTTGTAACCATGCCTTCTGAAAAAGACCTGAAACACCCTGAAATAGGCAAGTATGTAGAGAAGTACCTGAAGGGAGTAGCAAGTGTGCCTACAATCAACAGGATGAAGGTATTGAGGTTCATAGAAAACATGACCTTAGGTACAGCAGCAGTAGGATATAGGACAGAATCCTTACATGGAGCAGGTTCACCTCAGGCACAGAGAATAATGATAAGCAGGCAGTCAAATCTTGAAAGGAAGAAACAGCTGGTAAAAGATATACTGGATATAGAGGACTAGATAATATGTTAGCTGAAATTATAAAGGTACTGGAAGAGGTTATTAAGCCACAGTTAAGGCTGCATGGAGGAGATATTGAGATTCTGGAATTTGATGAAGAAAAAAGGCAATTGAGGCTTAGGCTGCTGGGACAGTGCTGTACCTGTCCCAGCTCAATAAGCACAATTGACAACTTGATAAAGCTCAACCTAAAGGATAGGGTAAAAGGGTTAGAGGATATAACTGTTGAGACTGGTTTGTCAGAAGAAATGATTTCTCTGGCAAAGGAATTGCTGAAAATAAAATAATAGACTTAATTATTAAGGGAGGCGATATATTGAGCTGGAAGGATAGATACTTAAGTAAGCTTTGCACTGCTGATGAAGCAGTTAAACATATAAAATCAGGGGACAGGGTAGTAATAGCCCATGCTACTGGAGAGCCCCAAACCCTTGTGGAAGCCATGGTAAGAAATCACGATGAATATGAGAATGTGGAAATTGTCCATATGGTAGCCATGGGAAAAGGGGAATATATGAAACCTGAAATGGCAAAGCATTTCAGGCACAATGCCATCTTTGTAGGAGCATCCACCAGGGAAGCTATAGCAGAGGGAAGAGGGGATTATACACCTTGTTTTTTCCATGAGGTTCCTGAGCTGTTCAGAAAAAGGCTTCCAGTTGATGTGGCACTGATTCAGGTGTCTAAGCCTGATGCAAATGGATATTGCAGCTTTGGAATTTCCTGTGACTATACAAAGCCTGCAGCTGAATGTGCAAAGATTGTTATAGCCCAGGTAAACGACCAGATGCCAAGGGTTCTTGGGGACAACTTTATCCACATAGACGATATAGATTATATAGTTGAAGCTTCTGAACCTCTAATAGAACTTCAACCTCCCAAAATAGGAGATGTGGAAAGAAAAATAGGAGAATACTGTGCTCAGCTTATAGAAGATGGTTCCACACTCCAATTGGGAATTGGCGCAATACCAGATGCAGTATTATCCTTTTTGGGAGATAAAAAGGATTTGGGAATTCATTCCGAAATGATTTCCGATGGAGTATTAAACCTTATTGAAAGTGGAGTAATTAACAACAGGATGAAAAAGCTGCATCCAAATAAATCAATTGTAACATTCCTCATGGGCAGCAAAAAGCTATATGATTTTGTAAACGATAATCCAAGCATACAGCTTTATCCTGTGGACTATGTAAACAATCCATATGTAATCAGCCAAAATGATAAGGTGGTTTCCATAAACTCAGCAATTCAGGTGGATCTAATGGGACAGGTAAATGCAGAAACAATTGGACATAAACAGTTCAGTGGTGTAGGCGGACAGGTTGACTTCGTAAGGGGAGCCACATTATCCAAAGGTGGAAAATCAATTATTGCCATGCCCTCAGTAGCAGGCAAGGGAAAGGTGTCCAGAATAGTGCCATTTTTAGATGAAGGCGCTGCTGTTACCACCCCAAGGAATGAGGTTCATTATGTAGTAACTGAATATGGAATAGCAGAGTTAAAAGGAAAGACATTAAGAGAAAGGGCAATGGAATTAATAAAAGTTGCACATCCGGATTTTAGAGATATGTTAATGGAAGAGGCAGTCAAGAGATTTGGGCAGTTTAGATTGGAAAAGTTATTATACTAAAAATGAGAGTTAACAGCAAATGAAAATAATAAGCAATAAGGGGGAAGTATATATGAGAAGAGAGCACGGAAAAGAGCAGCCTTATATACCAGCTGGAATATTTAAAATAAGATTGCCTTTCATACACTACAAATGGGAATGGTCTGAAGCAATACAGGGTATATTGATGTGCGCTACCTGCTTGGGAGCAATTCCAATATTAACAGAAACCTTAGGAATTCCATTTGATATTGCATGGTCTATGGTTATAATAAATGGATTCTTTTATTCAATTCATGCCTTACTTGGGGATCCTGTTGTACCAGGCTGGATAACACCTGCCATACCACTTACAACTGCATATTTAGGGCAATATGCACTGGGGCCAGAGAGAATTCAGGCATTAGTAGCCCTGCAGATTTTAGTAGGAGCTATATTTCTGATAATGGGGTTGACAGGATTAGCAGGAAAACTTATCAACCTGGTTCCAAATTCATTAAAAGCCGGTATATTATTGGGGGCAGGAGTAGCTGCAATAGTTGGTGAATTTAAGGAAAGCGGCAGATTTGGAATCTATCCAATATCAATTTCCATAGGATGTCTGGTAGCATATTACCTATTGTTTTCTGAGGGATTTAGAGCGCTTAGAAGAAAATATAAATTTGTCAATGCCTTAGGCAAATATGGAATGCTTCCTGCAATAGTTATAGGAATAATAATTGGACCATTGGCAGGAGAATTACCAGTTCCACAAATAGAAATAGGATCAGTGATTAAAATACCTCAAATAGGTGACATTATAAGAACTGTAAGCCCAATTGGAATAGGATTTCCAGCTCTAGATTTATTCATTAATGCGTTGCCAATGGCATTTGTAGCTTATATTATTGCTTTCGGGGATTTCGTAACCAGTGAAGCCCTTATAAGTGAAGCAAGTTCCGTAAGAGATGATGAAATAATTGATTTTAATTCAAACCGCTCTAATTTAGTAAGTGCATTCAGGAATCTGGTTCAATCCATTATCAGCCCTTATGTGCCTCTATGCGGACCATTGTGGGCAGCTGTAACAGCAGCAGTATCACAAAGGTATAAGGAAGGCAGAAAAGCTATGGATTCGATATTCAGCGGTGTTGGTACATTTAGATGGTCAACATTTATAAGTGTAATGCTGGTACCTATTGTATCTCTAGTTCAACCGGTATTGCCTGTTGCTTTATCCATGACATTACTGGTACAGGGATTCATATGCACAAGGCTGGCAATGAACATGTGCGATAATGATATGGAAAGAGGAATAGCAGGAACTATGGGAGCAATATTGGCAACAAAGGGTGCAGCATGGGGTTTTGCAGTAGGAATATTATTGCATTTATTGTTGAGCAATGTTAAGAAAGAAAAATTAGTTGAAGAAACCAGCGGAACTATTGAATAATCGGTTTACAAATAGGAAGAGTGATATTTTGCAGGACTTTAGCTTCATGGTTAAATACTGCGGAGGGTGCAACTCTCGCTATGATAGGGCTGGTGCCATTAAAAGGATACAGGAAAGGATACCAATAAAAATAAAGCCCTATGATGGCAGGACAATACCAGACCTATTGCTAATTGTAAAGGGCTGCTGGTCTGAATGCATTAACAAGGATGAATATAAAAGCAAATACGGGATATTTTGCTTACAGGATGAAAAGGATTTAGAGGATTTATTAGAAGAAATCATAAATAAGCTAAAATAAGACAAGGGGACGGTTCTCTTGTCTTATTTTTTAAGGTGTTTTTTTCATCTATATATATTTTCGATATCGCCCCATATTTGCAAGGATAAGAGCTGATTTCCAAAAAATTTGACTTCACCAAATATGAATAGTAAGAAGAATATGAAAGATAACTATTCTCTATTTAGAAAGGCATATGATAAAGAATGGCTTTCAAATTCTCCACAGCAGGGCTTTTCTTTATTTATATTCCTTTTTTGTTGAGATCCGTCTTTTGTCTTATTGGAGGCACATGGGACAGGATGCTTTTGTAAGAATATTCAAGACCAAAGGATAAAGACAAAGGAATGGCTCTTAGTATTACATTATAAATTTTTTAAATATGGAGGATATTGGTAAATCGTGTAGAATATTAAATAAAAACAATTGAAAGGGGGATTGCATGCCAAGGTTCAAAAGGGAGATTAGTGAAACAGGCATATATCATGTAATGACCCGGGGGAATGCAAAAAACAATATATTTATTGACAGGGAGGATAAGGAAAAGTATCTGAGCATACTGCAAGAGAAAAAGCAAGAATCTAACTACGTTTTATATGCTTACTGTATTATGACTAACCATTCTCATCTAATTATTAGGGAATTAAATGAATCTCTATCGGATATTATGAAAAAAGTAAACATTTCCTATGCAATTTATTTTAATAAGAAGTATGAAAGAGTTGGGCATGTTTTCCAGGACAGGTATGTAAGTGAGCCAATAGAAGATGATAATTATCTTTTAACTGCAATAAGATATGTACATAATAATCCTGTTAAGGCTAAAATTACAAAAAATGCACAAGCATACCCATGGAGCAGCTATGGATATTATGTAAAAGATATAAAAAATAATCTTGTAGATACAGAATTCGTCTTGTCCTTGTTTTCTTCCGATATAGATAGAAGCAGAAATATATTTCAAGAGTTTTCCATAAAAGAAAATGATGATAGGCTAATAGACATAGATTATGAAGAAAAACCATTGGCAATAAAAGATTATCATGAAGCAAAGATTTACATAATAGATTATCTAAAGGATAATGGATTAAAATTGGAGGATTTGAGAAAGAGAGAATACATAGCTAAGAGAAATGAGCTTATATTATATCTGCGGCAGAATTCAGGCTTATCCATTAGAAAAATATCTGAGCTTTTAAATGTTGGAAGGAATATGGTTGCAAATGCAAAATAAGACAAGGGGACGGTTCTCTTGTCTTATTTAGGTTAGAAGCCTGCGGTTTTAGCCATGGAAGGTTCAATGAAAGGAGAGATGTTATGAAGAGAAAAATGATTTTGTTCTTATCATTAGCCTTGATTTTAACATCAATGGACTTTACTTATGCAGCACCAATTGATGATGTTGTAAGCGGGATAAATAGGATAATTGATATAACTGATGATATGCTATAAAAACTTATAGAAAATGTAGTAAGGAAATTTAAGGATATTGGTATCGAAGATTGGTTTGTATCAACAGTTGCCAAGCTTGTAGGTTTAGGTGGTATAGATGGGTATGATGATGGAACCTTCAGGCCTAAAAACACAATAACGAAAGCAGAATTTACAAAAATAGTAGTAGGTTCTTTAGGTTTTAAAGAAGAAGAGCCAAAGGATAAGCATTGGGCAACAGACTACATGAAAAAAGCTGAAGAGATAGGGCTTATAGATAAAGGTGAATATCAGTTAAAGGATTATAATGTACCAATAACAAGGAATGAAGCAGTAAAAATTGCAGTAAGAGCATGTGAGTATTTGGGAGAAAATGCCCCAGCAAACTATCAAGGATACAAAGACTATATCAAAGATTATAATTCCATACCCGCAAAATATAAGGACTATGTACTCAAAGGCACAGCAATAGGATTAATAGATGGATATGATGATAGCACATTTAGAGGAAACAACAATTTAACAAGAGCAGAAGGAGCCACAATAATAGTCCGTATATTTGATAAGTCAGAAAGAGTGGATATAATGGATAAAGTAAAGGGAGATGATGATTTTATTGAACCTAAGCTATATGTAAGACAAACTACAGAATGGCCACATTTCTTCAACTACTTTGAAATAATAGTAGACAATTACATGGATTACTTAGATAAGAATTATACATTTAAAACAGAATGTATATCGCATCCTGAGTTAAATACAAGGTTGGTTAAGGATATATTTAAAGGCGATTATTTTGAAGTAGATCAAATAAGAAAATATACAATAGAATCATCAAAATTAGAATTTCAAATACCAATGGGTAAAATATATGAACTGTATTCTTTTAGGTTAGATTTAAATCCAAAAACAAAAAAACCTTATGAGTTAAAAGATGGTGAGAAACTGTTATATAAAGTTACAGTTTCAAATGGTAAAACAACAAAAACTTATGAAGTAGAGGCAGAATTTAGAAATAAGAAATTTTTGGTAGAATAGGCTTTGTAAACTAAACATGAAAAAATAGCACAATGTTTTATAGAATTGCTTTAAATTACTTTCAATTTCGCCTTGACGATTATAAAAGTCCGCCTTGAGATTGTCAAGGGTAAAATGAACGC
>DUMS01000085.1 GCA_012839745.1 Tissierellia bacterium | reverse complement strand
TGCATATGATGATGGAACAGCAGAGGATGCATTAATATTAAATCAGGCTGGAAATGGAGTTGCAGTGAGGTTTACACCATCCCAGTATGGCAAGGTAAAGGGTGTAAGTATATACTTCTGGAACAAATCATGGCCTGTTCCAGGTGGCAAGGAAATAAGCATTGCAATATATGAAATAGATGAAAACGGCAAAGCTAAAATTGTAGGTGAGCCAAAGATTGTTAATATAGAAAGAGGAACCTGGAACTACATTGACTTATCAGAATACAATTTCGCAACTGACAGGGATTTTTATATCTCCACTGTACAAACAAAAGTTGGAGCTCTATCCCCAGCTGTAGGCATTGATGAATCATCAGAACATGGCAATAGAGCTTTTCTGAACTACAATGGCGAGTTTAGACCATTACAGGATTCAGGTGTAAGCGGTACATTTATGATGAGGGCCTATGTAGAAAATATTGCTGAATCTCCACAGATTACAAATCTGGATGAAATAGCCTATACTAATGAAGACAGAATACATGTTGAAGGAAAAGTAACAGCAGAAGGATTGGTCCATATTTATGCAAATGGTGAAAAAGTACTTCAAGTAAATTCTGAAGGTGAGGTGTTTGCTGCTGATATTGGTTTAGTGGATGATGTAACAGTGATAACAGCAACATTAGAACTATATGGCAGGGAAACAGAACCATCAATGCCTATTACCGTAATCAGGGATAAGGTTCAGCCTGTATTGACAGTAACAAAACCAATCAATGGAGAAAAGATAAATACTGAAATAGTCTATGTTAGCGGTAATGTACAGGATGAGAATTTCAATACGCTTTTAATTAATGGAGTAGAAGTTCAAACAGATGAATATGGAAACTTTACAGAGAGATTACTGGTTGATTCAGGGGAAAATCTGATAGAAATCAGAGCTATAGATAAAGCAGGAAATGAAAGCATTGAAGAAATATTGGCATATGCCAACTTCAGCATACCAGACTTAATAAATATTGAACCTTCAGAAGATATATTATTGAATCCAGGGGACATACTGGAAGTGAGGTTTGAAGCTCCTACTGGAGGTAGAGGATACTTTAAGCTTTTACTTGCATTAGGCTTGGAAAGCGATGGATTAAGAATCCCAATGCGTGAAGAAAATGGTGTATATATAGGAAGTTGGACTGTACCTGATGAAATAGAAAACGAAGAGCTGGTGGTGGAAGTCATTTATATAAGCGAATATGGAACGGAAGTAAGGAAGCTAGCCCCCGGTATTGTAAAAATTGAGCCTGAGGGCCAGCCAATGGAAAACCTGCCAGTCAATGCAGTAATAGTAGGAAATGAAGCCTATGATATTAACTATCTGAACACCAACAGCGATGCCCAAATGAAGTTAATTAATTACTATAATGAAGGAAGTGAGATATACATTAAGCTTGACGAGGATTTAATAGTGAACATGGATGGACAGATAGTAGGAATGGAAGTATTGCCAGATGAATTGATATACTACGATGCATATGGAAGGACAACCAGGTATGTTAAGTAGATAAAAATATGGCCTTGGCCTGGTATCACAAAGCAGAAATCCCTTGAATTTCAAAAGGGATTTCTGCTTTTCATTATTGTTTTCACTTAATATGCATGCTGATATAATTTGATGCCAGAAAAAACAAAGAATGTCAATATCTTGACAAAAGTAAAAGGATAATTTATAATGTATAAAAATGTAAAAAACAGAATATTTTGAAAGTCGAAAAAATTAAAAAAAGGGGTGAAAGAGGGAAAAGCAGTTGAATATTGGATTGGAAAATACTAAAAACATTAATAAAGGGATAAGGGGGTAACTGTTAGATGTCAAGTGAGTATGTAAAGAAAACTCTATCCTTACTGATTGCATTGATAATGGTATTGGGTAGCTTTACATCAATTGCTTCTGCTGAAACTGATAATATCATCTCAGCAAGGGTGGATGTCTACGAAGAGGCAATGGCTAAAATTGATGAAGATGTAATGAATGAACTTGAAGAAAATGAATTTGTTGAAGTACTGGTTTATATGAAGGACCAGGCTGATACAGAAATGATAGCCAGAGCAACTAGACTTGCTGTAGAAGATACCATGACACCTTATAGGACTAAACTTGAGGTTAGAAGGGGAGTAGTTGAAGCTCTGAAGGATACCGCAGAAACAACTCAAGGTAAGTTAATTAAATACTTGAAGCAGGAAGAAGAAAGAGGAAATGTACTAGAGTATAAACCCTATCATATAGTCAATATGATATATGTAAAGGGTACCAGGGAAGTAATAGAGAATATTGCCTTGCAGGCTGAAGTTGGAAAAATCCATAAAAATAACACCTATTATATTGAGTTTTTGAAAGCTGATGGAGAAAAAACTGAACTGGGTAACACTGAACCGGAATGGAATATAACAAGAATTGGCGCAGACCAGGTATGGAATCTGGGATTTGATGGGACAGGCGTAGTGGTAGGACAATTGGATACAGGAGTAGACTGGACTCATCCTGCACTGAAGAACAAGTGGAGAGGATACAATCCTGTAACGGATGAAATTGACTCATCAAAAAGCTGGTTTGACCCTATATATGGTACTACATTGCCAGAGGATTCAGGGGAGCACGGAACTCATGTAATGGGTACAATAGTTGGTCGTGAACCTGATGGAAGCAATCCTGTAGGAGTGGTTCCTGAGGCAAGGTGGATTGCTGCAAGAGTATTTGATGCAACAGGGCGTACAACAGACAAGATACTTCTAGATGCGGCAGAATGGATGTTACATCCAGGTGGAGATCCTAATGCAGCGCCAGATGTGGTAAACAACTCCTGGGGTGGATTGGATGGCATTGATGACTGGTACAGGGATGCTGTAAGAGCCTGGAGAGCAGCAGGAATATTTCCAGTGTTTTCTGCAGGAAATCAAAGGCCAGGAG
>DUMS01000084.1 GCA_012839745.1 Tissierellia bacterium | reverse complement strand
TGATTATATGCTAAAGAACAGACTGGAATTACTATTAAAAGATGTTCCCGGGAAAGCAGGCTTTTATTATAAAAACCTAAAAACAGGAGAAACCATAGGATTTAATGAAAATGAACCCTTTATTGCTGCAAGCGTTATAAAGATACCTGTTTTCATTGAAGTATTAAAGCAAATTGAAGAAGGAAAACTTAGCGCAGATGATTTAGTAGAGGTTAAAGAACAGGATAAGATGCCTTCCTGTGGAGCATTAACTTATATGCATGATGGATTAAAGGTTACAATTAAAGACCTCTATACGCTTATGATAATACACAGTGATAATACTGCTACCAACATGCTAATTAAAATTGCCGGAATTGACAATATAAACAACACAACAGAGGAACTGGGCTGTAATGCTACGAAGCTGAACAGATTATTATTCGATGAAGAAGAACAGAAGAGGGGTAAGGAAAATTACATTACACCCTATGAAATGGGATATTTACTTGAAAGAGTTTATAACAGGGATTTAATATCACCGTATATAAGCGAAGAGATATCAAGGGTGCTAAAATTACAGAGAATAAACCATAAAATCCCATATCTGCTTCCTGATGATCTGGTAGTAGGGCATAAAACTGGAGAAGATCAGGGAATTACTCATGATGTGGGTATTATCTATGGAAGGAATCCATTTATATTCTGTTTTGCCTCCAATGAGACCAATGTAGTTAAGGCAGAAAATGCATTAAGAGAGATGGCGTTAATATGTTATGAAGAAACTTAAGAATGGCATTATTAAGCATGCGGGGGATTAAGATGATTTATTAGTAGTATAGTGCTAAAGGGATTAAAAAATTTTATTATGGAAAGGAGATGTAGTGATGTATTTTTTACAAAAATTTTCAGAGTTTCTGTGGGGATTGCCACTAATAGTAACCATATTATTTGCAGGAATTTTCTTCACAATAGGTTCAAAGTTTTTTCAGTTTAAGTATTTAGGACATATTCTAAAGAAAACCTTTGGAAATCTATTTGGTAAAAATAAGGACGATACTGAAGAAGGTGAAGGCGTTGTATCTCCATTGGAAGCTGTAAGCATAGCTATTGGTGGTGCTGTAGGCACAGGGAATATTGGAGGAGTAGCAACTGCAATAGCAGTTGGAGGCCCTGGAGCCACATTCTGGATGTGGGTAGCAGCACTATTTGGTATGCTGATTAAAATGGTAGAAGTTTCACTAGCTGTATATTATCGCTCCAAAGATGAAAAAGGAGAAAACTATGGAGGGCCTACCTATTACATGCAAAAGGGCCTTGGAGTAGAGAAAAACTTCAGGCTATGGTGGTTGATGGCTTTCATATTTGGAATAGGCATTTTTTCATCTGTTATCTTTACAATGCAGAATTATACAGTTTCTGAGGCAGTCAGCAGTACTTTCAACATTAATATGCTGGTAGTAAGTGCAATATATTTGATATTATCCTATGTGATTACTGTGAGAGGAATACCCTGGCTAGGTAAGGTTTCTTCTATATTAGTACCATTTATGTGTTTATTCTATATATTAGGGGGATTATTCATAATTTTAAAGAATGTAGCTGATTTGCCTAATGCGTTGAGTTTAATATTCAAAGGGGCATTTAATGGCACTGCTGCAATAGGCGGGTTTTCAGGAGCTGCTGTATCAATGGCTATACGAAATGGAATAGCACGTTCAGTTTTCAGCAATGAAGCTGGCTGGGGAACTTCTCCAATGATTCATGCCAGCTCTAAAATTGACCACCCAATAAAACAAGGCTTGTGGGGAGCATTTGAAGTATTTGTTGATACTATCATAGTCTGTTCCATTACAGCCTTAGTAATAATAATCACTGGGCAGTGGAGCTCTGGACTGGATGGAGCCACATTGACATTAAGCGCATTTGAAATAGGTACAGGAGCTCTAGGCAGGGTAATAGTTACAATTTCAGTGTTTTTATTTGGATTATCCACAACTGGTGGATGGTATGCATATTTTGAAGTATTAATTAGGCATTTGTTTGGAGATAGGACCAGAGCAAAAGAAATGGCTTTTAAAGTATTCAGAGCAGTATATCCAATACCTGGATTTTTAATAGTTGTTATTGCAGTATTAAAGGAAATGCCAGGTGCTGAAGTCTGGCTGCTGGGAGATATTGCTTCAGGTGTGCCTACTTTTATCAATGTAATAGCTATACTGCTATTGAGTGGAAAGTTCTTTGAGTTATTGAAAGATTATAAAGCAAGATATATAGATGAAAAAGCCATGAAATCTGATTTTAAGGTATTTTATGAGGATAAAATAAAATCCAGCTAGAAGCAGCTATAAGACAGTAAGACAGAGGGACGGTTCTGTTGTCTTAAGAAACTTCCACTTCAATAAGCGTAGCTAATTAGTGGAAGTGCTTCACTTACATCATCATCCAAATTTCGTAGTTTTCCAATACTGTCTGGGATATGTCCTGGGAAATATTGTCGATGTATTACAAATAAGCATAATTTCTTTGAAATTATTACAATTCTCTGGAGTCAAAGGCAAGAAATGCCTTTACTCCTTTTATTTTTCAGCGACAAATTCCAACTCAAGGAAAGAGAACATATAAGTCAGATTTTTTCATTTTTCGCCCTATAGCCTACAATAATACTGCCCGGGTAATCTGCAAGGCGCCTTGCACAAATGGGAGGATATATGTATAGGGAAATAGAAAAGCTTTATGAAAGGGCAAAAGAAGGCGATATGAGTGCAAGGGAAACATTCCTTGAAAAGCTTGCCCCTCTGGTTGCAGGCTCCATAAGAAGGTATTACAATGTGAAAAAAGACCATGAGGACCTGATGCAGGAAGGCTATGAGGTAATACTTAGATGTATAAAAGACTACGACCCTGAAAAGGGAGTTAAGCTTCTGGGATACATCAAGGCAATGCTTAAATACCATTATTTAAATAAGCACAGGGAAAGGAAAACGGTCTCGCTAAATGAACCTCTGAAAGACATGAAAGACGGGGAGCTTATGGATTTCCTAATAGGGGATGAAGAGGATCCGCTGAATATTATTATCGAAAATGAGGAGTATACAGCTCTCCTGAAATCCCTTAAAACCCTTACTCCCAGGCAGAAGAGGGTTATATTGGATTTCTATGCAAGGAACATCCCCATAGGGGAAATTGCCAAAAACATGGGAATATCCTACAGGACTGCAGTAAACACAAAAACAAATGCCTTAAGAAAGCTGAAAAGCCAAATGGTAAAATAACCTGCCTTCTTCTATATAAAGGGTAGAAGGAGGTGATAATATGGCAGTTACAGATGTAAAAAACAACGTAAGGCTTAAACTTGAACTGGACGGAGGATTTGACGGAAACAGACAGGTTATTAAATCAAAGACCTTTAATAAGGTAAAAACTGATGCAACGAGCGAGGACCTGTACGAAGTAGCCCAGTCCTTATCAAGACTTCAGGCACTGCCTTTGCTGAAGGTTAAGAAGCTTGAGGAAATCGAACTTGTAGAAGAATAATTGTTCCCCTTTACTATATAACAAGGAGGTGACGGTATGGAAAGCGCAAGGCTGGAGATGGAATTCCTGGATTCTGCAGGCAAAAAGTTCAGGATTACAATAGATAACCCCAGAGAAGGCATAACAGGAGAGGAAATAAAGACTGTAATGGATGAAATAGTTGCAAGAAATGTGTTCTTTACTGCCTCAGGGGACATAGTATCAGCAAATTCAGCAAGGCTCATCACCACAACTGTACAGGATATGGAATTCTAATAAAAAGGCTTCCTATTCTATCAAATGGATAGGAAGCCTTTTAAAACACTGAAAGGAGGGCGAACATGGAAGAGATATATACCCACATAGCCAATTTAGGCTTTCCCATAGTCATATCCATATACCTTCTTGTGAGGATAGAAGGGAAGCTGAATCAGCTTACGGAAAGCATAAATGAGCTGTCCAGGGTTATTGCAAGTATAAAGTCCTAATAGACACAGTGCTATTTACTCTAGAGTGTATATTGCATATAGCAAAGAACGAGCCTCCACTCCAAGATTTGTGAAACATCACGACACAGAAAAAAACAGGCTGCATAATCGCTTCGCTAAAATGCAGCCTAAGCGTTTTTTTCTTTAGTCGGATGTTTCATCAAATCTTTCCGAAGTCGGCTCTTATCTTTGCAAATATGCAATATTTTTAACTGATATATATGCATATAGCAAAGAACGAGCCTCCACTCCAAGATTTAGAAGCACCACAATCATCCCCTTCTTGACAACGAACATATGTTCTGATACAATAGGTCAAGGAGGGGATTTTATGGAACTGGAGAAAATCATATCACAGGGAATAATGGCTATCCTTCCCGTATATATCCCAATGAAAGGCAATTGCTCATGTATACTGACCTTTGAAGGGGAAAGGCATGAGTTTGATAAAAGGGTAAATACAATGCTAATGAGGTTAAGCAGGTTTTATTTCATAGATCTGAAGTCCATAAAGAGGTATTACGGAAACCTTTTAAATGTAAAGAACCTTATACCTGTACCCCTGGACGGAGAAAACATATTCATACCTTTGAAGGTCAGAAAGCCCATATTGAGAAATGACGGCTCCATAGGGTATGTAAATATAAAGTATATAGAAAGGGTAACAGAAGGAAAGGATAAAACCATTATTCACCTTAGGGGGAACCATATTGTGGAATGCCTGAATTCAATGGATACTGTCAACAAGCATATAAAAAACGGCAGTATAATAAAAAGGCTTCTGAAGAACAGCACAAGGCATATAAAAGCATATGACAGCTATATGGGGGAATACGACAGGCCTGCAACCAAGGGGGATGTGGCCCTCATCATAAGTGAGATATTGAGGATAAGGGAGTCTATAAAATAGAATAATATGGTATAATAATTCTAAACAAAAAGAAGAGGAGAATTCATTTGTTAACCATAGAAGGCATTGTAGAGGAGATAAAATTTAGAAATGAACTCAATACATATACTGTTGCAGTACTTGATACTCCCGATGGAAAGGCCACTATAGTGGGATACATCCCCATAATAAACATTGGGGAAACCCTAAGGGCAGAAGGTGAATGGGTATACCATCCTACCTACGGAGAGCAGCTGGAGATTGTCAATGTGTCCCTTGTAGTTCCATCCACATTAAATGGAATAGAAAAATACCTGTCATCAGGCCTCATACCCCATATAGGGCCTAAAACGGCAAAGAAGATTGTAGAAAGGTTTGGATTGGATACCCTTGACATAATCCAGTATAATCCTGAAAGGCTTAAGGAAATAGACGGCATAGGAGATAAAAAGCTGGAAAAGATTGTGGAGGCCTTCAGGGAGCAGGGAGAACTGAGGCAGATAATGATTTTCCTGCAGCAGTATGGCATTACTCCCAACTATGGAATAAAGATATACAAAAAATATGGAAAGGATACCATAAACATATTGTCTGAAAACCCTTACCGGCTATCAGAGGACATAACAGGAATAGGCTTTAAAACAGCAGACAAGATTGCACAGAACATGGGCATCAGCAGGGATTCACCCTACAGGATAGAGGGAGGCATAAGATATACACTAAATGCCTATGCCTCCAATGGGCATGTGTATGTGCCAAAGGATGAGCTGGTAAAAAGCACGAAGAATTTACTGGAAGTAGATGATAATCTCATTGAGGATTCCATCAGGGAGCTGGCAGTAAAGGGCGTAATACACACAATGAACTATGAAGATGAGCTGAGGATATACTACACCCCATTCCACGTTGCAGAGAACAATGTGGCGAGAAAAATCGTAGAGCTGTCCCGGGTGGAAATGGACAACATAAACATAGACATAAATAAGGCCATAGCCAGAATTGAAAGGGAGGAAGGCATAAAATTTGCAGATAAGCAGATAGAAGCCATAAAGGAATCCGTAAGAAATGGAATTGTAGTAATAACCGGCGGGCCGGGGACGGGAAAGACAACGATTATAAAGGCTATTATTAGAATATTCCAGGAGGAAGGGCTCAATGTAAGCCTTGCTGCCCCTACAGGAAGGGCTGCAAAGCGCATGACTGAAACCACAGGCATGGAGGCAAAGACCATACACCGGCTTCTGGAATACTCATATCTGGAAGAAGACATGGCATTTGGACTCAATGAGGATAATCCAATAGATTCAGACCTGATCATTATAGATGAAGCCTCAATGGTGGATATACTCCTTATGAACAGCCTTCTTAAGGCAATAGCACCCGGAACAAGGCTCATACTTGTAGGAGATGTGGACCAGCTGCCTTCCGTAGGCCCTGGAAATGTGCTTAGGGACATAATAAACAGCAATGCCGTAAAGGTAGTGAAGCTTAATGAAATATTCCGTCAGGCAAGAGAAAGCTTCATAGTGCTAAATGCCCACAGGATAAACAGGGGAGAATACCCTATATTAAACAGGGGAAAGGACTTTTTCTTCATAAGGGGGAATAGCCCGGAGGACATAGTAAACAAAATAATACAGCTTTGTACGGAAAGGCTTCCAAAATACTATGGTGTGGACCCGGTAAGGGATATACAGGTGCTGACCCCCATGAAGAAAGGGGAGGTGGGCATTAACTCACTGAACAAATACCTACAGCAGGTTCTCAACCCTAAATCCAAATCCAAGGCGGAAAAGCAGATAGGGGATGAAATATTCAGGGTAGGAGACAAGGTAATGCAGGTTAGGAATAACTACTCCATTGAATGGGAGATAGTGGAGGCAGGAATTGTCAAGGAAAAGGGAGAAGGAGTGTTCAACGGGGACTTTGGAAGGATAATGGAAATCGATGAGGATTTGAGGACTGTAAAAATACTGTTTGATGAGGAAAAGGAAGTTGAGTACAGCTTCAATCAGCTGGATGAATTGAAGCTTTCCTATGCCACTACAGTTCACAAAAGCCAGGGCAGTGAATTCCCTGTAGTAATAATGCCTGTTTTCTGGGGGCCTCCAATGCTCCTTACAAGGAATCTATTGTATACTGCAATTACAAGGGCAAAAAAGCTGGTAGTGCTGGTAGGGGATGAAAAGTACCTGAGAATGATGGTAAACAACAACAGAATCACCAAAAGGTATTCAAGTTTGGATATTAAAATAAGAAACATGCTGGCCATGTTTTGAGGTGGGAAAATGGGACTTCTAAAAAGCCTTAGCCAATTCCTCTTTCCGGAGGAAAATACATGCCTTTTCTGCATGAGCCATATGGAAGGTGAAGAAGGGCATATATGCAATAGCTGCAGCACATTAATTGAATTTGCCCACAGGGAAATAGATTTCCATGGCCCTTATCTCAGAAAGGCATATTACTCGGTTATATACAACAGGTTTATAAAGGAAAACATACACCTTTTCAAATATGAAGGAAAAAGCTATCTTTACAAGGCCTTTGGAGAGCTATTGCTTGAGAGCATAAACATTAAAGGCCTTTCTGACAAAATAGACATGGTTGCATTTGTTCCAATGCACAGGAGAAAATTAGCCCAGAGGGGATACAACCAAAGCCAGCTTCTGGCTCAATATGTATCCAGGAAGTTGAACAAGCCGTTGTTGAAAAACAACATAGTAAAAGTTAAGATGACCAGAGAGCAGAGCAGGCTGGGAATGCTGGAGAGAAGGAAGAACCTAAAAGGCTCGTTTAAAGCTGTAGGTTTTCAGGATTTTAAGGATAAAGAAATACTTTTAATTGACGATATAATTACTACAGGAGCAACTATGGAAGAAATAAGCAAGGTGCTTATGGAAGGTGGGGCCAAAGGAGTATATGGATTGGCCATAACTTCCAGCATGAAGATATGAGGTGATTTCTGTGGAAATAAGGAACTGTAGCCGCTGCGGCAGAATATATGTATATGATGGTTTTAAACTGTGTATTGACTGCAGAAAAGAGGATGAAGAGGATTTTCAAAAGGTAAAGGATTATCTGGAGGATCACCCTTATTCCAATGTTATGAAGGTTTCAAAGGCCACGAATGTGGATTCAAAGAAAATAATAGAGTTTCTGAAAGAAGGAAGGCTGGAGATAAGATCGGAAAACAACATGTTTTTAAAGTGCGAAAGGTGTGGGAAACCCATTTCACAGGGAAGGTACTGCGATAAATGCAAGGTGGAGATGGAAAGGGAATTAAAAAGGACAGCAAGAGTCCTCAGGCCTGTTGATAAGGACAAAAAACACAAGGAAAAAATAAAAGTTGCATACAGGCACAAGAAATACAATAAATAAAAAGAATTAAAGTATCGCTCCATTTTTCCGATAATAGTATTGAGATGGAAAAATGGGGTGATTTTTTATGAAAATTAACAAGACAGATAACATATTAGGAGTCTTTTTCAATAGAAAGATTAACAAAATAGATAGGCATAGAAACTTAAACAAGGAGGATAAGCTGGAGGTCTCGGACACAGCAAAGGATTATACAATAGCCATGGAAAAATATTATAAGCTGCCAGATATTAGAAGGGAAAAGGTAGAAGAGCTGAAGGAAAAGGTAAAATCAGGCACCTATTATGTAGATGGAAAGCGCGTTGCAGAGAGAATAATGGAAACAGTGGATTTCGATAAGAGGATTTAAGAGGTGGGAATATGTCTTTTAAGGATGAGCTGATGGAGATACTGAGGGAAGAGCTTAAGGAGCTTAAGGCTATCAGGGACATTGCCTATAATAAAACTGATATAATCGTCAAGAATGAAATTAAATCCCTGCAGAATATTACAGCTGAGGAAGAAGGACTGGTAAGCAAGATGGCAGCACTGGAAGAAAGGCGGCTAAATCTTTTAGATTCATGGGGAGTAAATAAAAGTACTCCCCTTTCTGAAATTATAGAAAAAATACCTGAAGGCAGGAAGGAACTTATGGATATCAGGGAAGAGCTAAACAATCTTCTCATGGATATCAAACAGAGAAATGATATTAACAGCCAGCTTATACAGGAAAACCTGGAGTGGATGGAATTCAACATAAACCTTATAACCCAGGCAAATACTCCCGGTACATATGGAAAGAAAGATAATAAGGCAAATAGAAGTTTTTTTGATAGGAAGGTGTAGGTATGAGCTTTGGAGGATTATATATCTCCCTTTCGGGAATATATGCAAATAAGAAGGCGCTGGATACCATATCCCACAATATAGCAAATGCCAACAACAAAAGCTACGTAAGGCAAAGCGTAATACACGCCGAAGCAGGCTTAAAGGGCATAGCAGGCGGATACCGCATAGGGTCAGGGGTTACAGTCCAGCAGATAAGGCAGATACGGGACGAGTTTCTGGACCTCAAGATAAGAAATGAAAAGTCAGCCTTTGGATACTTTAACATAAAATCTGAAATACTGGGTGAGATTGAAGTCATATTTAACGAGATAACCAGCAGCGGACTTCAGAAGGCAATGGATGATTTCTGGAACGGCTGGTCAGAGCTGTATAAGGAGCCTGAAAGCCTTACCATGAGGGCCCTCCTTTATGAAAGCGCAGAAACCCTGAGGGCTACAGCATACAACATAAGCCAGCAGCTAAATAACCTGAGAGAGAATATAAACAGGGAGATATTGAATAAATCTGAGGAAATAAATGAAATACTGAAGGAAATTGCAAGCCTTAACAAAAGCATAAAGAAATTAGAAGGCATAAACAGCGCAACAGCCAATGACTTAAGGGACCTTAGAAATGAAAAGCTGGACAGGCTGGCAGAGCTTATGCCTGTTAAGTACTATGAAAATAATGATGGGGAAATAGTTGTATCAATAAATGGCAGGGACCTGGTTAACGGGGAAAATGTAAACCTTGTAAAAGTAAGCATAAATGAAAATGGAAATGGAGAGCTGTGCTGGAAGGTTACAGGAGAAAGGGTAGACCTTAAGGGCTCAGGAGAGCTGGCAGGATATATAGAAGCCAGAGACAGGCTGGTGGAGGAATATAAGAACAGGCTGGACATACTGGTTAAAACCCTGGCAGACAATATAAACCAGATTCACAGGACAGGATATGGGCTTGATGGCTCCCAGGGAAATGATTTCTTCATATATGATGAAAGAGACCCTTCCGGTACGCTGAGAATAAATCCTGAATTAAGCGATTTCAACAAAATTGCAGCATCCTCAACAGGACTTAGGGGAGATGGGCAGATAGCAAAGGAAATACTGGATTTAAGGGAAAAGCTCATGTTCAATGATTATGAATTTGAAAAGTATGAATACCCATTATCCAATGATGGAGGCACTTTAAAAATAGATGAATTCTACAGGGATTTGGTATTGAACCTGAGCATAAGAAGGCAGGAAGCCGTGAACATGGCACAGAACCAGGAGCTATTAATATCCCAGATGGATGAAAGAAAGCAGGAAATATCAGGAGTATCCCTGGACGAGGAAATGGCAAATATGCTTACATATCAGCATTCATATATAGCCAACTCAAGAGTCATAAATGCCATAGACCAGATGATTGACAACATGATTAACAAAATGGGAGTTGTAGGAAGATAAAAGGGAGTGATAGGTAATGGACTTTGGCTTACATACAGCATTAAGAGGATTGATGGCAAGCCAGAAATCCCTTTACATAACAAGCCACAATATAGCCAATACCAATACAAAGGGCTACTCAAGACAGGTAGGGGCCCAAAGGGCAACCAGCCCCTATGGATTTCCGGGAGTGGGGTTTGTAGGAACTGGAACGGAAATATACAATGTTACGAGAATAAGGGATTTCTATGTGGATTTTAAATACTGGAAGGAAAATGCCCCCATTGGGGAATGGAATGTCAAGATGGATACTCTCACAGAACTGGAAAAGCTCTTTGGAGAGCCATCAGATTCAAGCATAAGAAAATGCCTGGACGATTTCTATACCTCACTGGACAATTTGAGCAAAAACCCCTCAGACATTTCATACAGGGAACCTGTAAGGGAAAAAGCCCTGGCGCTGACAGGCTGGATAAATGAAACTGCAGAAAGGCTCGCTGATTTAAGGAATGAAGTGAAGTTTTCCATAGAGGCAAAGGTAAGGGATATAAACAGCAAAGCCCAGCAGATAGCCGACTTAAACAGGCAGATATACATAAATGAAGTAGATGGCAAATCAGCCAATGACCTGAGGGACAAAAGGGACCTCCTTGTAGATGAGCTTTCAAGAATTGTAAATGTAAAGGTAGATGAATCCGAGGATGGCAGGTTTACTGTAAGCATAGGGGGCATAACCCTTGTGGACAATACTGATGTAAGCGTAATAAAAATAGACAAGGCATCTAACGGGGATATTGTCATTAACTGGGGCAATGACAACAAGGTTAAGGTGGAATCAGGAGAGCTAAAAGGCCTCCTTGACCTATACAATGGAGATGGAACTTCAAACAGCTACAGGGGGATTAAATACTATCAAAACAGGCTGAACGAATTTGTGATCGGATTTGCCAATGGTTTCAACTCAATCCACAGGGAAGGATACGGGCTTAATAAAACCGAAAATGGAGTGGACTTCTTTAAATACAACCCAGACAATCCTGCTGCCACATTTACGCTGGATGACAGGATCCTGGAGGATTTATCCAATATAGCAGCAGCTGGAAACCCGGGAGGAAGCCCTGAAGACAACGGCAATATTCTTAAACTCGTATCCCAGAGGAATACAGGTATGGGATTTGGTTTTAACGGCACCCCCGATGACTTTATTAAATCCATTATGTCCAATTATTCAGTGGACAGCATACAGGCAAAGAACATGTACCAATCCCAGGACTTGATACTTCAAAACATAGAATATAAGAGAAACTCCATTTCAGGAGTATCCTATGATGAGGAAATGGCAAATATGGTAAGATACCAGCAGACCTACATAGCCTCGGCACGCATGATAAATACACTGGATAAGATAATCGATATTACAGTGAACAATTTAGGACTGGTTGGACGTTAGTTAACCCCTTTGGGAAGGAGGATAATATGCGCATTACCAACAACATGCTGATAAACAATATGGTGTACAACCTGAATCAAAACCTGAAAACACTGGAAAGGCTTCAATACCAGCAGGCTACAGGCAAGAAATTCAGAGTACCATCCGAAGCCCCCATTGCTGCCAGCAAAAGCTTAAAATTCAACACGGATATATCAAAACTTGAGCAGTACAGGAGAAACACGGAAGATGCCCTGTCGTGGATGAGCGACACTGAAGCTGCGTTGACAGAAATAAACGAAGTGCTTAAGAGAGCCTATGAGCTTACAGTAGATGCAGCTAATGGCACTAAACATGATGAGGACCTTTTGAAAATAAAGGAGGAAATAGACCAGCTGAAGAAACATCTGGTGCAGATAGCCAACACCACCTTTTCAGGAAGGTATCTGTTTAGCGGATACAGTACAGACAAGCCTCTGCTGTCTGACGACGGCACATATAACATAGCCATAAAATCTAATGAAGTATTCTCCTACAACATTGGCAACCTGGAGAAAATGGAAGTCAATATAACAGGCCTGGAGGTATTTGGAGTAGATGGAAGCTTCGATGCAGAAAGTGCAGATATAGGTGACAAGCCTGAACTGATAAAAATACTGGAGGACCTTTCCACTGCCCTGGAAAACAACAATACAGACGGCATACAGGAATCCATAGGGAAGGTTCAGTCAAGCCAGGGGCATATCCTGTCCGTAAGGGCCAAGGTGGGAGCCAGGATGAACAGGCTGGAGCTTACCCAGAGCAGGCTGGACTTAAATATTAACAATGCAAAGGAACTATTGTCATATAATGAAGATGTTGATATAACTGAGGTAATAATGAACATATCCATGGCTGAAAATGTATATGTGTCAAGCCTCATGGTAGGAGCAAAGATAATACAGCCTAGCCTGGTGCAGTTTTTAAGCTAGCGGATCCTTTGGCTGTCTGCATTTTGTGAACAATATAATCGGGAGGTAATCATATGAAACTATTAACTAAGCATTTTGGGGAACTGGATATAGATGAGGATAAAATAATAACCTTTCCGGAAGGCCTTCCAGGATTTGAACAGGAAAGGGAATTTATTATCATAAACAACGAGGATGATGAAAACCCATTTCAGTGGATGCAGTCAGTAAGCAATCCTGATCTGGCCTTTGTAATAATAAACCCTTTCCATGTTTTTCCTGATTACGAAATAGATATACCTGAAAACGTGCAGAAAAAGCTTATGATAAACGATGAAAGGGAAGTGGCCATATATTCAATAGTTGTAGTGCCAAAGGACCTCTATAATATGACAGTAAACCTGTTGGGGCCCATAATAATCAATATAAATAAAAGAATAGGGAAGCAGGTGATACTAGAGGATTCAAGATATACAACGAAACACTACATATTCAAACAGGCTGAGGGAGGAGAGTAATATGCTGATACTTACCAGAAAAAAGGATGAGTCAATTATTATAAATGGGAATATAGAAGTAAGGATACTGGAGATTGAAGACGGCAAAGTAAGTATTGGCATAAAGGCTCCAAAGGAAGTGGATATATTCAGAAAGGAAATATATGAATCAATTGAAGAGGAAAATATGAAAGCAGCCAAAATAGAATCAAATATTGACGAGGTTGGGAAATTAATCAGGGGAAAATAGCAGGATAGGAGGAAAAATGGTGGCAGACACCGGATATACAACATATAAAACCAATGATGAAGAAAGTTGGAAGCTACTCATTATAGATGATGATGATTCTGTTCATGCAGCAATCAGGAATCTTTTGAAGGATTTTATATTTGAAGGAAAGCCCTTGAAAATATACAGTGCATATACTTGCCCTGAAGCCTTGAAGATATTATCAGATAATAAAGATGTAGCCTTGATTCTAATGGATGTGTACATAGGTGATGAGATTACAGGGCTTAAGCTTACAAGGTACATAAGAGAAATAGCTGGAAATTTAATGGTAAGAATTATAATTATGACTGGCTCTGCAAGCAGTTCTCTGCAGAAGGATGCAATACTGCACTACGATATAAATGGCTACGAGGAGAAAACTGAGCTCCTTAGTAAAAAACTCCATACAGTTGTGGTATCATCCTTAAGGTATTATAAGGATATACTTCATTTAAGCAACAACAAGAAGGCAATGGAGGAAATAGTAGCCTTCTCAAGCAATCTGTTTGAAAACAGGTCAGTTAAGGAGTTTCTTAAATCAGCTTTTTATCATCTGAATGCTGTAATAAACCTATGCTCTGAAGGGAACAGGCATTGTATAAACGGCATTGCAGCAGTCAAATGCTTTGATGATGAGGATTTTCACATTGTGGAGGGATACGGGAAATACAGAAACTCCATAAGCATGAGCATGAGAGAAGTGCTAAAAGATGAAGACTATAACCTGGTAATGCAGGTCCATGAAAATGAAGACTATATGATAGTCAGAGAAAAGTATATTGCATCCTATAAAAGCTCCAGCAATGTGGAAGCAATTATTTTTTTTGACATTAATACGACAAAAAAAGACAGAGTGGATTTTGAAGTACTGGATGTTTTCCACAAGAACATAGCAGCTTCCTTTGAAAGCCTGTGTATGAACATTGAAATAGAGGAAACCCAGAAGGAGATACTGTACATACTTGGAGAAGTAACCGAAGCCCGTTCAGAGGAAACAGGAAACCACGTACAGAGGGTATCAAAGTATGCTAAAATACTGGCTGAAAAATATGGATTATCCAACAGGCATATTATGCTGGTCACCATGACATCTCCTATCCATGATATCGGCAAAATAGCCATTCCAGACAGGATACTTATGAAGCCAGGCAAATTGACTCCCAGCGAGTTTGAAATGGTAAAAAGCCATACAACCATAGGGTATAACATACTGAAGGGCTCAAACAGGGATGTGCTTAAATCAGCAGCAATTATCGCCCATGAGCATCACGAGAGATATGATGGGAAAGGTTATCCCCGAGGCCTTAAAGGAGAGGAAATACATATATTTGGCAGAATAGTAGCCGTAGCAGATGTATTTGATGCCCTGGGCTCACCGCGAGTATATAAAGAGCCCTGGGCACTGAATGAAATACTAAAATACTTCAGGGAAGAAAAAGGTAAGCATTTTGACCCGAAACTGGTGGATATACTGTTTGAGAATCTTGATGAATTTTTGGAGATAAAAGAAAAATTTTCCGATGAAAGTACTAAAGTTATTTGAAAAGCATCCGATATTAATATCGAATAAAACTTGGCCAAGTTTATAATATTATCCAAAATATCCCCCTACGGGTGATGGCAAGGATGCCAAATAAAAATTCAAGGAGGAATGAGAAATGAGAATTAACAACAACATAATGGCTATGAATGCCAACAGACAACTTGGCATCAACAACAACGGCATGGCAAAAGCATTGGAAAAGCTGTCTTCAGGATTTAGAATCAACAGAGCTGGAGACGACGCAGCAGGACTTTCCATATCAGAAAAGATGAGAGGCCAAATTAGAGGACTAGTTCAAGCAAGCAGAAATGCCCAAGATGGTATTTCATTAATCCAAACAGCAGAAGGAGCTCTTCAAGAAACTCATGCTATTCTGCAAAGAATGAGAGAACTTGTAGTTCAGGCAGGAAACTTAGGAACAAATCAAAAAGAAGACCTTCAAGCAATACAAGATGAAATTAATGCATTAATCGAAGAGTTGGGTGGTACAAGTGGTAGTAAAGGTATTTCCGACCGTACTCAATTTAATGGAAAAACACTTTTAGATGGAACTTATAAAGTGTCAGGCGGTAGTACTTTGACTTTCCAAATTGGAGCTAACGCTGATCAGAAAGTGGAATTAACAATCGAAGACATGAGTGCAGAGGGTCTTGGAGTAAATAATATAGATGTAACTAATTTTACAACTATAGATTCTGGTACTCATTTTAATGCTCAATTAGGCAAAGTAGATAGTGCTATAGAAAAAGTATCACAAGAACGTTCAAAACTAGGTGCTATGCAAAACCGTCTAGAACATACAATCAAAAACCTGGACAATGCTGCAGAAAACTTACAAGCTGCAGAATCAAGAATCAGAGACGTAGACATGGCAAAAGAAATGATGGAATTCACAAAACAATCAATACTGCAACAAGCTTCAACTGCTATGTTGGCTCAAGCAAATAACCTACATAGTACAGTTTTAAAGCTATTAGGTTAGTTGTATAGGGTCCCTCAAAGGGTAACCTTTGAGAGCAAATTGGGTGAATTGCTGGAACTTCCTAAAGCTCTGCTTCCTACAACGTAGCTGGAAACAGCAAGCGTGACAGGCTAAAAAACAGCAGAGATGTAACAATGGATAATCAGCAGCCGAGCTCCTGTTCCGAAAGGATGGAGAAGGTTCAACGACTAGGGTGTACCACCTAAACAATTGCAATTGTATGGTGATGAGACCCATAGGGCAAGAGGTAGCCCGAAGCACCCAACAACCAATTCAATTGATAATTGATTGGTTGAAGATATAGTCTGGCATATACCGAAAGGTATGTGATGGTCTGCAAGCAAACCAAGTACCTCAATCAGTATTAAAGCTGTTAGGTTAATTATAATTTCTAAAAGTATCGATGTAGGGTCAGAGAGTTTTCTCTCTGCCCTTTTTGATATTTAAAATAGTATAATTTCTGTTTGGCAATGATAGGAGTGATATTTTGAAAACTTTCATTTTTTTAGTTGGAGTAAAATACGATGTAATTATGAAACAAAGACCGCATCATATGGCAGATTATTTAGCTTCAAGAGGATATAAAGTTCTTTATATTGGTATTGATTAAGTGATTTAGTAATTACCTCAGCAAAGAAACTATACTGTAAGATGTATAATTACAATGAAAATATTTATTATATGCCAAATGGGGTAAGAACACAGGATTATGCTATGAGTTATTATGTTCCAAAGGACTTAGAAAAAATAAATAAACCAATAGTTTTTTTTATGGGGACGATTACAGGTTGGGTAGATTTAGAGTTAATAGATTACATTTCAAAGGAAAGGCCAAATTATTCTTTTGTTTATGTAGGGAATATAGCAGAAGTAAAGGAAAAAGATATTCCTAGAAGGGATAATATTTATTATCTGGGCAAGAAAAAATATACAGAATTAGTTAACTATTTAAAGCAAGCAAGAGTAGCTATTATACCTTTTAAAGAAAATAAATTGACTGCTAGTGTAACTCCGCTAAAATTTTTTGAATATATAAGCGCTGGAGTACCTGTTGTAACTACTATGTTTCCAGATCTTATAGGAATTAAAAATGTTTGTATTGCGAATAATTATTCTGAATTTCTGGATGCGATAGATAAATATATAGAGATGGATGAAGATGAATACAGGAATCTCCAACAGGAATTATTTAAAACAAGTATTCAGTTTGAATGGAGTAATATGTTAGATAAGTTAATTGCATATTTAGAAAACAACGAGAATAAAGAAGAGTTCAAAAAAGATTTTATTAATAATACAATAGATTATTATGAAATTTTTTCTGATAACACTATAATATAATTGATAGTGCAAGTAATTTTGTGTAAATAGATTTTAAAGGTCATATCGCTCTTTGAACATATCCATAAGATCATCATATGCGGCAGCGAAACCACGCATCTTTCGTTGTGACCATTTTTGATTGTAACT
>DUMS01000083.1 GCA_012839745.1 Tissierellia bacterium | reverse complement strand
TGGCTATTTCTTTTTTAACTGCTATTGCCATAAGCCATTTACAGATTGGCTTTTTGTTTAGCACGAAGCCATTAAATATTAACCTGAATAGAATAAACCCTGTAGATGGTTTTAAAAGGATTTTTTCTAAGAGGTCACTGTTAGAGCTTTTTAAGTCCATTTTAAAGATTGTGTTAATAGGATATGTAGGATACAAGTTCGTTACTGATAATATCAATCAAATTATTAATATAGTAAATTTTGATACAGAAGCCATACTTACTAATTTTTCAAATATGTCCTTTTACTTTTTAATCAGAATATTATCAGTAGTTGTAATGATTGCATTTATAGACTATTTTTTTCAGTGGAGGCAGTATGAAAAGAGCCTTATGATGACAAAACAGGAAGTAAAGGAAGAATATAAGCAAACTGAGGGAGATCCACTTATCAAATCCAAGATAAGGGAAAAGCAGAGGCAAATGGCAATGTCAAGAATGATTAGGGAAGTTCCAAAAGCTGATGTAATAATTACAAACCCTACACATATAGCTGTAGCATTAAAATATGACAGGTATAAGCATAAGGCACCAGTTGTAGTGGCAAAAGGTAAAGGGTTAATTGCAGAGAATATAAAGAAGATTGCAAAGGAAAACCAGGTACCAATAGTTGAAAATAAGGCTATTGCAAGATTATTATATGAAACATTGGATATCGGAGATTTTATACCTGAAGAGCTTTATGAAGCTATAGCAGAAATACTGGCTTATGTTTATAGCTTAAAAGAAAACCATTAGGAGGATAAAGGAATGAAATTTGGTGATATTGTTGTTGTCTTAGGTATTATAGCTATTATCGTAATAATTGTTATACCTATACCAAATATACTGTTGGATATATTGCTGAGCATCAATATTGCCTTATCATTATTGATACTTTTAATTTCCATGTATGCAGATGATTCTCTAAAAATATCCATATTTCCGTCCCTATTGCTTATAGCTACCTTATACAGGTTATCCTTAAATATATCTACGACTAGGGGCATATTAAGCAAGGGTAATGCAGGAAGTGTAGTAAGCACATTTGGCGATTTTGTTATAGGAGACAATATTGTAGTTGGATTTGTTATATTTCTTATCATTGAGATAATACAGTTTATTGTTATAACCAAAGGCGCTGAAAGAGTTGCTGAAGTAGCTGCAAGATTCACTCTGGATGCAATGCCTGGAAAGCAAATGGCAATAGATGCGGATTTAAACTCAGGACTTATTACAGAGCAGGAGGCCATAAAGCGAAGGAAGGATGTTCAAAGAAATGCTGATTTTTACGGAGCCATGGACGGTGCTTCCAAATTCGTAAAGGGGGATGCTATTGCTGGTCTTATTATAACAGCAATAAATATTGTTGGTGGTATTGTTACAGGAATTATGGCTGGTATGCCCATTGCAGAAGCAATGGACAAGTATGTAAGGCTTACTGTAGGCGACGGACTTGTTAGCCAGATTCCAGCATTATTGATTTCTACTGCAACAGGATTGGTTGTAACAAGATCAGCTTCAGAATCCAATTTAGGAAAGGATTTTATACAGCAGGTTCTAGGCAACTATCCAAAACTGATGTATGTAGTTGGAGGAGTCATATCCATGATGGGAATTATTACTCCTCTGCCAACACTGGTATTTTTAGCATTAGGATTTATATTTATACTATCAGCTTATAAAATGGATACGGATTCATTGGAAGAGGTAGAAAACCCTGTGGAGGATATTTCTCAAGCTGAAGAGCTGAGGAAACCTGAGAATGTCTATGGTTTATTAAAGGTTGATGATATTGAGCTGGAATTTGGATATGGGCTTATTCCATTGGCAGATGTAGAACAGGGAGGCGATTTGTTAGATAGAATAGTCATGATAAGAAGGCAGATAGCCATGGAATTAGGGCTGGTGGTTCCTACTGTTCGATTGAGGGATAATATACAGTTAAATCCTAATGAGTACGTAATCAAGATTAAAGGCGTAAAAGTGGCAAAAGGAGAAGTATATTTTGACCATTACCTGGCTATGGATCCGGGAACAGGTGAAGGTGATATTGAGGGGATTGATACCATAGAACCTGCATTTGGACTTCCAGCTAAATGGATTACCGAAAAGGAAAGAGAAAAGGCAGAGATATATGGCTATACAGTAGTAGACCCGCCTTCTGTCATAGCCACACATTTAACTGAAATAATAAAGGAAAGGGCATACGAATTATTGAGTAGGCAGGATGTAAAACAATTAATTGATAATATAAAAGAAGAATACTCTGCAGTTGTTGAAGAGCTAGTTCCTAAAATACTGTCACTTGGAGAAATTCAAAAGGTTTTGTCAAACCTGTTAAAGGAACAGATAAGTATAAGGGATATGGTAACTATATTAGAAACCCTTGCTGACTATGGACGAATAACTCATGATACAGATTTGCTTACAGAATATGTAAGGCAAAGGCTTTCAGGTTATATAACCAATAAATACGTAGGAGATGATAACAGGTTAAATGTCGTAACATTAGATAATTCTGTTGAAGAAACCATAATGAATTCCATAAACAAGACCGAAACAGGCTCATATTTATCCTTAGAGCCCAGCATGGCTCAAAGGATACTTAACAGCACTTTGAAATCAGTTCAGAAGCTTTCCAATATTGGCGCCCAGCCAATTATACTGACTGCTCCTATTGTCAGATTGTATTTTAAGCGACTTACTGAACAGCTTACCAGGGATATAATAGTGTTGTCCTATAATGAAATAGATCCTTCTGTAGAGGTAAAATCCGTCGGGGTGGTGAGTATCTGATGATGATTAAAAAATATATTGGATCCACGACTCACGAAGCCATTGAAAAGATGAAAAGAGAACTTGGTATGGATGCTGTTATACTGAATACCAGAACTGTGAAGCAAAAAGGAATGTTTGGAATTTTTAAGAAGCCACTGGTGGAAATAACAGCAGCATATGAAATGGATAATAAATCCTCAAATAGAAGGAGCGATATGGAGGATATTAAAAAAATAAGCAGCGAATTAGCTGATTTAAAAGGAATGGTTGAAAAGATTTCGTATAATATACATCAAAAAGAAGAAAAAATCGACCCTAATTTAAAAGAATACTGGATAAAGCTTGTGGAAAATGGGGTGCAGGATACTGTTGCTACCTCAATTTTCAGCAAATTGAGCCAGCAGGTGGATTTAAGCATTAAAGACAGCATTTCCATAAGGAATATTGTAAAGAGAGTTCTTGTGGAGTACATAGGAGAGTCTGATCCTCTTAAAGTTAAAGATGGCGGACAGAAGATTGTGTTTTTTGTGGGGCCTACAGGAGTAGGCAAAACTACAACATTGGCAAAAATTGCTGCACAGATGGTTCTAAGAAAGGAATATGACATAGGCTTAATAACCTCTGATACATATAGGATTGCTGCTGTGGAGCAGTTGAGGATATATTCTGAAATACTCAATATTCCTCTGGAGGTAATATATAATGAGGAAGATATGTATAAAGCCCTGGTGCACTTAAAGGAAAAAGACCTTATATTTGTAGACACTACAGGAAAAAACCATAAGGAAGTAGACAAAGAGGATGAGCTGTTCAAGATGATTAATTCCATAAAGAATAAGGAAATATATTTAGTTTTAAGCAGCACAACTGATTTTGTTACACTTAAGTCCATTCTAAACAGGTATAGCTTTATTGACAACTATAAAATCATATTTACTAAAATAGATGAGGCGGAAAGATTGGGAAACATATTGAATATCAAATATTTGACCAATAAGCCAATTTCGTATGTTACCACCGGTCAGAATGTGCCAGATGATATAAAAATAATGAATTCTGATGAAATAGTTGGATCTTTACTAGGGGAGATATAATATGAATGATCAGGCTTCTAAGCTTAGAAAGATGATAAATGGCGCTAATATGGATGATAACAAGAATTTACCTAATAGAAAAGCAAAGATACTTACTGTTACCAGTGGTAAAGGTGGTGTTGGTAAAACCAATTTTGCAGTAAACCTTGCCATATCAATTAGGCGATTAGGTTACAGGGTAATTATAATGGATGTGGATTTTGGATTGGCAAATGTTGAAATACTTACTGGAACCAGCGTTAAATATACAATATCCGACTGTATTGTTAGCGGGAAGAAATTAGAGGAAATAATGGTTGATGGCCCTTATGGAATAAAATTAATATCTGGAGGATTGGGGCTAAATGAAAAAATCATTATGAATAGGGAAAATATAAGAAATATATTGAGAGAAATGGAAAAAGTTGAGTATATTACTGACTTTATAATAATAGATACAGCAGCAGGCGTATCAAATACAGTCCTGAATTTCATCATGGCCTCTGACGAAACTATACTTATAACAACTCCTGACCCAACATCCATAATGGATGGATATACCATACTAAAAGCTTTGACAATTTATGGATACAAAGGTAAACTAAATATAGTAACAAATATTGTTAATAGCAGAAAGGAAGCCTATGCCACCTATGACAAGCTGTATAGAGCTTCAAAAAACTTCTTAAATCGGGAACTGGAATTCTTGGGGTATTTAGAGAGAAGTGATATTGTAAATAAAGCAGTATTGAATCAATACCCGTTTTTATTATCTAATCCTAATGCTTCTATTTCCAAGAAAATTAACATTATGGCATTGAAATTAATAGAACCTGGAGGACATATAAAAGAAAGAGGAAAAATTAGCTTTGCTAAAAGATTATTGGATTTGTTTAATAAAAAGGGAGGTTCCAATGACGACTAATGATATAGATATTATAAATATCGGTGATAAAATTGAGATATATAAGAAAGATTCTGATAAAAAGGAATCTATGTCTAGCCAAGTATTGGACATGCTGGAGAGCGGAGAGTTTATTGTTAGCTGTCCAATGAAAAAGTATAAGTATGTATTCATAGGCGATAATGAAATAGTTACTGTATCCATTTATATTGAAAATAGAGGAAGGTATGAATTTGATGCATTAGTACTGGAGAGGTATATAGGAAAGATTTATAGAATAAAACTAAAGAAGATATCAGAAGTAAGAAGAATACAATTAAGAGATTTTTTCAGATTTGAAATATCAATACCGGTAAATGAAGTATTGACTGTTATGGAAAATGGAGAGAAAAAGGAAATAGTTGAACATTGCAAAACTAAGGATATAAGCGGCGGAGGATTAAGATTACTGACTAATTACAAACACAATATAGGGGATGTAATAAAATGCGAATTTGTAATAAATGGAAGGCTTATATCTGCCATGGCTAAAGTAGTCAGGTTAAAATCCATTGATTCTTTTGGTTATAAGTATAGCTCAGCTGTACAATTTACAGAAATAAATGAAAATGATAGAGACGCCATAATAAAATATATATTTTCCAAGCAAAGTGAATTAAGGAGAAAAGGGTTGATATAAAATGATAAGAGTATTAATAGTGGACGATTCGCTATTTGTGAGAAAGGTTTTAAGAGATATACTTGAAAAAGATGAAGAAGTAGAAGTAGTTGGAGAGGCAAAAAACGGGAGAGAGGCTTTAGAAAGCATATATCTTTTAAATCCAGACGTAATTACTCTAGACATTGAAATGCCAGTTATGGATGGACTTACAACCCTTAGGGAAATAATTAGAAACTATAATATACCAGTAATAATGCTAAGCAGCTTTACTAAAGAAGGAGCCCAGCTGACATTGAAAGCTTTGGAAGAGGGAGCCTTTGATTTTATGCCAAAGCCTTCCAACCTATTCAGCCTAGAAGGGCAAGTATTTCAAACAGAACTTCTAAATAAAATTAAGGTAGCTACAATAGCCAATAGAAATATAGTGTATAATAGCGAAATTATTCGCAGAAATACTGATAACCTCGTCAGCATAAGACAAGAAGAAAATACTGATTTTGAGTATATAATTGCCATAGGTACTTCAACGGGAGGACCTAGGGCTCTAAAAGAAGTAATTCCGTTAATTCCCAAAAATATAAATGGAGCCTTTGTTGTGGTACAGCATATGCCTCCAAAATTTACAAAATCCTTAGCAGATAGATTAAACTCTCTTTCAGAAATAGATGTGTTTGAAGGAGAGGATAATGCTATATTAAAAAGAGGATGTTGCTATATTGCCCCTGGAGACTTTCATATGAGGGTGATATATGATGGAAGCCATTTTAGACTAAAACTGGACAAAGACTCTTATGTAAAAGGAGTAAGGCCTTCGGTTGATGTTTTAATGAGTTCAGTTGCAAAATTAGACAATATCAAGGTAATAGGAGTTATAATGACAGGAATGGGATCAGATGGAACAAAGGGAGTTGTTGAAATTAAGAAGGTAAATGGCTATATAATAGCTCAGGATAAGGAGTCTTCTACAGTATTTGGAATGCCTAAATCAGCAATTGAAACAAAATGTGTGGATAAAATAGTTCCTTTGAATAGAATTGCAGATGAGATTATTCAAATGGTGGGGGTGTAATAATGGATATTGATTTAAAGCAGTACATAGGTTTGTTTGTTGAAGAAGCAAAAGAACATTTGCAAAGTATGAATGATGCTTTATTAAACCTGGAAAAGGATAAAGATAATTTATCTCATGTTAATGAGATATTTAGAGGTTCTCATACCCTGAAGGGAATGTCAGGTACTATGGGATTTGTTAATATGTCTAATTTAACACATCAAATGGAAAATGTGCTGGATGAAGTTAGAAATGGACGTATCAGTTTAAATGAAAAGATAATCGATATACTTTTTACCTGTTTTGATGTATTAGGGGATATGGTGAATTATATTGCTGCTTATGGTCAGGAAAAGGAAAGCGATAATAGCGAACTTATTGAAGAACTACAAAAAGTCATCAGGGAAAATAAACCAGCAGAACCTGATGAGCAAAGAGTTGAAGAAGCAGTGGAATTTGACAATTATGTATTAAATATAATAAGAAAAGCAAAGGCTGAAGGATTAAATGGATATAAGATTCAAATAAATTTGAGCCCTAGTTGCATGTTAAAGTCTGCAAGGGCCTTTATAATATTTAACCTTCTGGAATCCGTTGGTAACATTGTATATTCAAATCCATCTGCAGACGATATAGAAGATGAAAAATTTGATTTTAGTTTTACCATCGCTGTGATTACAAGCTTAAGCAAGGAAGAGCTTTTGGAAAAACTTAACCAGGTATCTGAAATAGAAAAAATAGAAGTGGAATTAATTGATGTTGAAGAAAATGCCAATGAAGTTATAAATTATGATAAAAAAAACACTAATTCATCACAAATAATCAGTGAGATTAAGACACCTAAGAAGGAATCCAGCAAAGTAGGCAAGACGGTGAGGGTAGATATTGACAGGCTGGATAATCTGATGAACTTGGTAAGTGAGTTAATAATTATAAAAACAAGGCTGGAGGATTTGAGCAGCAATTCCAATATGAAGGAAATGGAAGATACATTAGAATACTTGGAGCGAATTACTACAAGCCTACATGATTCTGTAATGAAAGTTCGCATGGTACCAGTAGAGAGAGTATTCAACAGATTTCCAAGAATGGTAAGGGATTTATCCAAAGAGCTGAACAAAAAGGTCAATTTTATTATACATGGGGAAAACACGGAAGTGGATCGAACTGTTATAGATGAAATAGGTGACCCATTGATACACCTTATTAGAAATTCAATGGACCATGGCATAGAAAAGCCAGAGGAAAGGATTAAATTGGGAAAGGCAGAGGAAGGCAATCTAACACTTAAAGCCTATCCTGATGGAAATAGTGTGGTTATTGAAATATCTGATGATGGCAGAGGCATAGATTTTGAAAGGGTAAGGGAAAAAGCTATAGAAAAGGGCATATATACAATGGAAGAAATGGATAAACTAACTGTAAATGACCTGAAAAACGTGCTCTTTGAACCTGGATTTTCAACATCTGAAAATGTAAACGAGATTTCGGGAAGAGGAGTAGGATTAGATGTTGTAAAAAATAAAATTGAATCAATCAATGGTTCAGTAGAATTGGAAACTGAAAAAAATAAAGGAACCAGGTTTACAATAAGAATTCCACTTACATTAGCAATAATAGAAGCCCTTCTTGTTAAGGTTATGGATGAAACATATGCTATACCTATAAGCTCAATCAATGAAATAGTGCTTATAGATAAAAGAGATATAAAGAATTTACATGGACAGGATATTATCCTTTATAGAGGAAACACAATACCAATTGTTAGATTAGATAGAGCAATGGGATTGGAATCTGGTGCATCTATGGATGAATATACTGCTGTCGTGGTGAAAAAGGGAAACAAGCAGGCTGCACTGATAGTGACGGGTTTAGTTGGGCAGCAGGAAATTGTAATAAAACCTCTGGGGAAATTCCTTTCAAGCAATAAGATGTTTTCCGGAGCCACCATACTGGGCAATGGCAGTATTTCTCTAATTATTAATGTTAATTCCCTATTATGAGGAGGTGTGTTATGATATCTGAAGATAAGAACAAATATGTTATTTTTAAGCTGGGAAGCGACTTTTATGGAATAGACGTAAACAATGTATTATCTATTGAAAGAGTTGGCAGAATTACAAGAATTCCCAATTCACCTGAATATGTTCTAGGATTGATGAATTTAAGAGGAGATGTGATTCCTGTAGTGGATTTAAGATTAAAATTAAGATTAGATACCAGTGATATAAATAAAAATACAAGGGTAATAATAACTAAAGAAAATGAAAGTACAGTAGGATTATTAGTAGATTCATCATCAGAAGTGGTGGAAATAGATAAGGATAATATAGACAAGCCTCCAAGCTCAGGATCTGATAATGAGATATTAAAATATATAGATGGAATTGGTAAATCATCTAACAGGTTGATTATACTATTGAGCCTTAAGAAGATATTAAATTGATGAGGAAACTGCCATGGATACAGGAAAAATGGATTTTATGATAATAGATGCATTAAAAGAAATTGGGAATATTGGTTCTGGTAATGCTGCAACAGCTTTGGCCAGTATGTTGTCTACAAGAATAAGCATGAATGTTCCAAAAGTAAAGGTAATAGAGTTTGAAAAAGTATCTACTCTATTGGGAGGAGAAGAAGAGCTAATAGCAGGTATATATTTAAAATTAATGAAAGATATTGAAGGCAGCATAATGTTCATTTTGGATATGGAGTCTGCACTGAATTTAGTAAAGATTCTACTGGGTAAAAATGCTCAACTGGAGGATGAAATATCTGTTTCAGCCTTATTGGAGGTTGGAAATATTATAGCGTCATCATACGTAAATGCATTAAGCAAACTTACAGGATTTAAAATATCTGTTTCAGTTCCTGCAATTGCTATTGACATGGCTGGAGCAATATTATCCGTGCCTGCTATTGAATTTGGACTTGTATCAGACCGAGCATTATTTATAGAAACTGTTTTTAAACAGGAAGAAAATCTTGTCAAAGGCAACCTGCTTTTACTGCCTGATATCAATTCCTTTGAGAAAATGCTATTAAGATTGGGAGTTCTATAATATGACAGTTATAAAAGTTGGAATGGCTGATTTAAAAGTGATAGAAGCGCCAGGAATACTAACCACCCTTGGATTAGGGTCCTGTGTTGGAATAGCTTTATATGATCATGAAAAGAAGATTGCGGGATTAGCACATGCTATGCTTCCTTTTTCCAATGAAGTTAAAAATAATGAAAACAAGGCTAAATTTGTAGATAGCGGAATAAAACTGCTCATTGAAAAAATGCTTGAAAAAGGGGCGTCAAAGGAACATATTGTAGCAAAAATTGTAGGAGGCTCACAGATGTTTTCTTATAATATGGAACTGAGTATATTGAAAATAGGTGAGAGAAATATTTTAGCTACAAAAAAGGTGCTAAAAGATGAAGGAATTAGAATTATCTCTGAGGATATAGGAGGGAACTATGGAAGAACTATTCAATTTAATTCTCAGGATGGGTCAGTACTAGTCAAAACAATAGGCCATGGCGTAAAAATCATTTAGTTCCCTTAAGGAGGTAATCTCTATATGAAAATTGAAGAAATATGGCAGAAGTATAAGATAACCAAAGATCGTGCGTTAAAGCAACTGCTTATTGAAGAATATATCGGATTGGTGAAGGTTATTGCAGGAAGAATGTACAACTATTATGGTTCAAAAATAGAATATGATGATTTAGTAGGGTTTGGTGTTATCGGTCTGATTGATAGCATTGACAAGTTTGATTTGAGCAAAAATATAAAGTTTGAAACCTATGCCCAAATAAGGATTAAAGGTTCCATTATAGATAATATCAGAAAGCTTGACTGGATACCCAGGTCTCTAAGAAAAAAGTCAAAGGAAATACAAGACGCATTATCATATCTGGAAAATAAACTTGGAAGAATTCCTTCCAATGAGGAACTTGCTGGCTATTTAAATATGTCATTACAGGAATTGGAAGAGACACTTGCAGATACTGTTAATTTCAACGTGACAAGCTTAGAGGAACTGCTTGCAAACCAGGGGGAATACTGTATTGATGATTACAAGGCTAAGGGTACTCCAGAAAATATACTTGAAAAGAAGGAAATTTGCAGAATACTAGGCAATATTATAGATGAATTGCCTGAAAACCAGAAAATGGTTATTGCACTGTATTATTATGAAGAACTGACATATAAGGAAATTGGGGCAATTCTGGAATTATCAGAATCAAGAATTTCTCAGATCCACAGCAAAGCAATATTGAGTATTAGAAACAAACTGATGAAATTGGGCATAGGAAGTTAAAAGCAGGTACTTTCTAAGGGGGTATTTTATGCAGAGAATAGTTTCAAATGCGCTTATAGAAATATCCGTTGATGGATTAAGTGCATATATGACATTATTAGAAAGCATAAAAAATGATGACGACAGAGAAAAGATGATGAATGAAACTATTGAAGAATTAAAAGGCTTATTAAAAGTAGGACTTGATATAGATAAGGTAAAGAAGGTATTCAATGATAATGTGACAAATGTCAAAACGTTAATAGCAGAAGGAGTTTTACCAGTTAATGGAGAAGATGGCTATGTCAAATATTTATTTGATGTTGAGAAGAAGCGGACTCCTAAGATTCTGGAAAATGGTACTGTTGATTATAAAGAACTGGATTTAATAAATAATGTAACAGCTGGGCAGGTATTAGCTGAAATAGTATATCCAACGGAAGGAATGCCTGGGAAAAAGGTCACCGGAGAAGAAATACCCAATAGAAAAGGAAAGAATCCGAAAATAAATTACGGAAAAAATGTGCGCTTACTGGATAACAATAGATTTCTCGTAGCTGAAAAAGATGGACTGGTAACTTTTATCAATGGGAAAATGGTAGTTCTGGATGTATATGAAGTAGAAAATGTGGATAATACAGTAGGTAATATATATTTCAATGGTACAGTAATAGTAAAAGGAAATGTGTTGAATGGATTTAAGATAAAGGCTGCTGGTGATGTGCAAATCAATGGTATAATTGAAGGAGGGTATGTAGAAAGCAATGGTGATGTTATAGTAAAACAGGGTATTCAGGGTTTTAACAAACATGTCATAAAATCAGACGGAAATGTAATTTCTAGGTTTATTGAAAATGCAATAATCACCGCTGAAGGAAACGTAAGTGCAGATGCTATTGTTCATAGTCAGGTAATATGTAAAGGCAGCATTAATGCAGGAGGAAAAAAAGGATTGATTCTTGGAGGAACTATTAAGGCAGGGAGAGAAATAGTTGCAAAGACAGTAGGTTCTATTATGGGAACAACTACCGTATTAGAAGTTGGAGTTGATACAGATATTAAGGACAAATATGAGGATATAAAAAGAGAGATAGACAGTATAAATGAAAAAATAAAAAAGATTACAAGTGCCATTGAAGTATTTAAAAGGGCCAATAGGTTTAACCAGTTAGATGCTGGTAAGATTGGAATATTAGGAAAGCTTATAAGGTCACAGAATATTTTGGAGGAAAAACTTAAAAGCTTACAGAATGAATACGAATTGTTAAATCTTCAGGTAGAAAGTATTGCTAATGCAATTGTAAAGATATCAAATATTGTATATCCGGGCGTTAAGATTATTATTGGAAACAGTTCGTTTACTGTAAAAGAGGAGATGGAAGGATGTATATTTTACCTTGATGAAAGGGAGATAAGTGTTAGGCCAAATTGGGAGTGATAAAATGTCTGTGAAGCCAATTGACTACATCAATATCATTTCAAAATCCCAGGATGTTTCCAAAATAAAGCACATTGAAAATGAAAAGACAAATATATATTTTGATCAGGGAATTGCACAGCAGAAAAAGAATATAGAAGCAAATCTGAAGAAGGTTCTCAAGTCAAATAAGAGTGAATATAGGGTAGTTGACAAACATCCTGAGGATAAAAAAAATAAAAATGGAAACAGCGAAAAAAAGTCAAATAAGAAAAAGAAGGCCAGTAGGTATAATAAAGCTATTGGAAGGGAAATAGATATAAAGATATGAGAGGTGTTTATGATAGGTGCATTGCTAAATGTAATTGGTATTATTTGTATAATTATTTCATTAATAATTTTAAATAGAACTACAAAAAATGAGAAGAATATTTATGAGGATATGTTATCCAAATATTCAGATATCAAATATTATTATGAATATTTGGATAACATATTAAATGATTTCAATGAGATTGTCAACAAAGGCATAAGTAGAGTTGAGAGCCTTAATATTAGCGAACCTGAGCTAACCTATAATAATGGTAATGAAGAAATGAAGAACGAGTATTCAAATAAAGATCTAGCAACTATGATAACCATTGAAGAAAGCAATAATGATAATGAGATTATGCAAAAGATAATTGAGTTGAAAAAGCAGGGTATGTCTGAAAAAGAAATTGCAAAGCTATTAAATAGAGGTATCCGAGAAGTGGAAATAATAATAAAAATGCTTGAAAATATTTAACTATATTTATTTAAATTATTGAATAAAACAATTGATTATGTTATACTACTAAGGTGATTACACACATATTCTGATATTTAAAGGTGTGCCTGAATGGTCCTTTAAATAGTTGAAGAATATGGAGGAATAAAACATGGAGGTGAATTTTATGTCAGTAATTGCAATGAAATCTTTGTTGGAAGCTGGTGTACATTTTGGTCACCAAACAAGAAGATGGAATCCTAAAATGGCTCAGTATATTTTTACTGAGAGAAATGGCATTTACATCATTGATTTGCAAAAAACAGTTAAGTTAGTGGACGAAGCTTATAACTTCGTAAAGGAAGTTGTAGCAAATGGAGGAGAAATTCTATTTGTAGGTACAAAGAAACAAGCTCAGGAAGCAATCGAAGTTGAAGCTAAGAGATGTGGCATGCATTATGTAAATCAAAGATGGCTTGGTGGAATGTTGACTAACTATAAGACAATAAGAAAGAGAATTGACAGACTGCATGAACTAGAAAAGATGGAAGAAGATGGGACCTTTGATGTATTGCCTAAGAAGGAAGTTATTAAGCTTAGAAATGAAAGGGAAAGATTGGAGAAATTCTTAGGCGGAATAAAGAATATGAATAGAATTCCAGACGCTCTGTTTGTAGTTGACCCTAGAAAGGAAAAGATAGCAGTTAGTGAAGCTAAAATACTAGGTATTCCAGTAGTAGCTATTGTAGATACTAACTGTGATCCAGATGAAATAGATTATGTAATACCAGGCAATGATGATGCAATTAGAGCTGTCAAATTGTTAACCGAAACTATTGCAAATGCAGTACTGGAAGGTAAACAAGGCGAACAAATGGAAGATACAGTTGAAAGTGAAGAAATAGTAGAAGAATAACAAATGGGGTAAGGGTTTAAAGGAGGCAGTTCTTTTTACTCTTACCATTTTTTAACACTAAGAGGAGGGATAGAATGAGCGTTAGCGCACAACTTGTCAAAGAACTAAGAGAAAAGACTGGAGCAGGTATGCTTGATTGTAAAAATGCTCTTGTTGAAGCAAATGGAGATATTGAAAAAGCTATTGTTATCCTAAGAGAAAAGGGATTGTCAAAGGCAGCAAAAAAATCTGGCAGAATTGCTGCTGAAGGGTTAGTAGAATCATATATACATGGTGGCGGAAGAATAGGAGTATTAATTGAAGTCAATTCAGAAACAGACTTTGTAGCTAAGAATGAGGAATTTAAGGAATTTGTAAAGAATATGGCTATGCAGGTTGCAGCTTCAAGCCCTAAATATATATCCAAGGAAGATGTTCCTGCTGAAGAAGTTGAAAAAGAAAGAGAAATACTTATGCATCAGGTAATGAATGAAGGCAAGCCAGAACATATTGCTGCAAAGATTGTAGAAGGAAGATTAGAGAAGTTCTATGAAGAAGTATGCTTATTGGAGCAACCTTATATTAGAGAACCTAAGATAAAGGTTAAAGACCTTTTAAATGAGAAGATTGCTAAAATAGGTGAAAATATTAAGATAAGAAGATTTGTAAGATATGAAGTAGGCGAAGGAATTGAGAAAAAAGAGGAAAACTTCGCTGAAGAAGTTGCAAAACAGATTAACAAGTAATTATATGGAGAACACTAGCTGTTCTCCATTTAATCAAATTAACAATATTATTCATCGTTTTTATAAAGGTAATATAAGATGTGCTTATAGGCTAAGAGGCCCAACGCGAGAGATTCAAGAGAAGACGAGGGAGGATTCTTATGGCGGGACCAATTTTTAAAAGAGTCGTACTAAAGCTAAGCGGAGAAGCCCTATCAGGAGATAAGGGTCATGGAATAGATGTAAATACAATTTACAAAATATCTGAGCAAATAAAAAAATTACGTATGCTGAATGTGGAAGTGGCTGTTGTAGTAGGTGGAGGTAATTTTTGGAGAGGTAGAAATACTGAAAAGATGGATAGGACAACTTCTGATTATATGGGTATGCTAGGTACTGTTATTAACGCTCTTGCATTGCAGGATGCGTTGGAAAGTATTGGGGTAATCACCAGGGTTCAGACTGCTATTGAGATGAGACAAATTGCTGAACCTTATATTAGAAGAAGGGCTATCAGACATCTGGAAAAAGGTAGGGTTGTAATTTTTGCAGCTGGTTCCGGGAATCCATATTTTTCAACTGATACAACTGCAGCATTGCGGGCTGCTGAAATTGAAGCAGATGTAATATTATTGGCCAAAAAAGGGGTTGATGGAGTTTATGATTCTGACCCATATGTAAATTCATCTGCAAAGAAATTTACTACTTTAAAATACATAGATATTTTGAATATGGGATTAGGTATTATGGACTCTACTGCAACCTCCTTATGCATGGATAATAAAATACCTATAATTGTATTTGGCATAGATGAGCCAAATAATATTGTTGATGTGGTATTAGGTAAAAAAATTGGGACTTATGTAAAGGAGGAGTGATTATGTACTTAGACATCCATAAAGAATCAGAAGCGAAGATGAAAAAGACAATTGAGATTTACAAAGAAGAACTAAAAAGCATACGGGCAGGAAGAGCTAACCCTGCTTTATTAGACCATATTTCAATTGATTATTATGGAACGTTGACTCCTTTGAAACAGCTTGCCAGTGTTACCGCACCAGAACCAAGACTGCTGGTAATACAGCCATGGGATATAAAATTAATTCCAGCTATTGAAAAAGCAATACTTAAATCTGATTTAGGGCTAAACCCTTCCAATGACGGTAAAGTTATAAGACTTCCAATTCCATTGTTGACAGAGGAAAGAAGAAAGGAATTAGTTAAATTAGTAAGGAAAAGCTGTGAAAATGCAAAAGTTTCAATAAGGAATGTAAGAAGGGAGACCCTTGAAACTATTAAAAAAATGGAAAAGAATAAAGAGCTTAGCGAAGATGACAGAAAAGCAGCAGAAAATGAAACCCAGAAGATTACTGATAAGTATATTGATATGATTGATGATTTGACAAAGAAAAAAGAGGAAGAGCTGATGGAATTATAGAATTTCCCCTTCTACTATAGAAGGGGATTTTGACAATAGGAGGAAAGTTATGAAAAAGGAAGAGATTTTGGAATTAAAGAATAAAATCGATATGAATAGGATACCTGAGCACATTGGCATAATTATGGATGGTAATGGTAGATGGGCAAAAAAAAGAGGACTTCCTAGAACAGCTGGCCATAGGGAAGGAGTTAAAAGGGTAACTGAAATTGTTGAAGCTGCATTTAAAATTAATGTGAAGTACTTATCCCTTTATGCCTTTTCTACAGAAAATTGGAAGAGACCTAGTGATGAAATAGAAGCTTTAATGAAACTGCTTGTTCAATATATTAATAAGGAAATAGAGAGAATCCATAAAAACAATATTAAGGTACAGGTTATGGGAGATATAACCAAGCTTCCCCAATCAGTAGTAAAGGAAGTTAATAGAGCCATAGATTTAACCAAAGATAATACTGGAATGGTACTAAATATTGGTTTGAATTATGGTGGAAGGGATGAAATTATAAGGGCAGTAAAACAGATTTTAGAGGACTTCAAATTGGGTAAAATAAAACCTGAAGATATTAATGATTCTTCCTTTAAAGACTATCTATATACAAAAGAGATGCCAGACCCTGATTTGTTAATAAGGCCAAGCGGGGAGTTAAGATTAAGCAATTTCATGCTTTATCAGGTAGCTTATACTGAATTCTGGTATTCTGATATTTACTGGCCAGACTTTAGGGAAGAGCATCTGTATCAGGCCATAATTGATTATCAAAAAAGAGACAGGAGATTTGGGGGAATTTAGGTGAAATCATTATTAATAAGAACTATCAGCGGGGTGGCAATAGTCATAATAACTGTTTTTGCAATTTATCTGGGTGGAATCTATTTATCCGGATTTGTATTTTTGCTTTCCATTATAGGAATACATGAATTTTATGATGCAGTGAAAAATATAGGTGTAAAGCCAGTGAAAATTGCTGGCTATATTAGCTGTATAGGTTTTTTATTGAGCTCATTAGGTATTAAATGGATTAAAGCATCAAATATTTTTATCACTATAATTATATTTTTATTAGTTTATTATTTTATAAAAAAGAAGGAATTTAGATTAGCTGATATAGCTATAACTTTTTTTAGTATTTTTTACATACCATTTCTCTTGCAACATATTATATATTTAAGAGATGATATTCATATATGGCTGGTATTTTTGATTGCATGGGGGACTGATACCTTTGCATATGTATTTGGGATGCTATTTGGAAGGCATAAGCTCTGTCCAAATTTAAGCCCTAAAAAGACAATAGAAGGCTCATTGGGAGGAATATTAGGGGCAGTGGGCATAACCTATATGTTTGCCAGGTATTTTAATCTGGAACCATATTTTTTGTATTTGTTTATAACTTTTCTTGGTTCCATTATTGCACAGATTGGGGACTTAACTGCATCTAAAATCAAAAGGATTACTGGAATTAAAGACTTTGGATTCATAATGCCTGGACATGGAGGAATACTGGATAGATTTGATAGCATACTGTTTATAGCTCCCTATACATATTATTTGTTAAAATATCTTTTATAGTATAGAATGGAGAGTGGTAAAATGATTACTGCAATAGCTGCAATATTTGTTTTTCTAATGGTAATACTGTTCCATGAATTTGGACACTTCATTGCTGCAAAGTCTGTTGGAATTAAGGTTAATGAATTTTCCATAGGCATGGGGCCAAAGATATTTCAAAGGCAAAAAGGCGAAACTAAGTACAGCATAAGGCTATTGCCTATAGGCGGTTTTGTAAGCATGGAAGGGGAAGATGAAAAGTCTGAGGACCCAAGGAGTTTTAATAGAGCAAAACCCTGGGCTAGAATTATAACAGTAGCAGCTGGTGCAATAATGAACTTCGTGTTGGCTGTAATAGTATTAATAATAGTTTCCTACAATATAGGAACCCCTACAACTACAGTCCTTGAAACTATTGAAAACTCCCCAGCAGAAAGGGTAGGAATACAAAGTGGAGATATTGTCAAGAGCATCAACGGTGTTAATGTAGACGATTGGAATTCAATAGTCGATAGAATAAGCAATTCCAACCCTGATAAGGAAATGATTGTCAGGGTAATAAGAGGTGGGGAGACTATAGATTTCAAATTGAAGCCTACAATAAGCGAAGAGGACAACAGAGTAATTATTGGCATTATACCAAAATACGAAAAATCTATTTCAGCAGCTATTGCTGGTGGTCTATCGGAAGCTGGCCATATGTTTCAGATTATGTTTGAGTTCATAAAAGGAATTTTCAGAGGCAAAGTGAATGCAAGAGATTTATCAGGCCCTGTTGGAGTCATATATACTATTGGAGAGGCTGCAAAATATGGTGTGATAAACCTCCTTTACTTAATGGGTTTTATAAGTGTAAACTTGGGTGTATTCAATCTGTTTCCATTGCCAGCATTGGATGGAAGCAGAATAGTGTTTATTTTAATAGAGGTAATAAGAGGAAAGCCTATAAATCCGGAAAAAGAAGGATATGTACACTTTATTGGATTTATACTTTTGATGCTTTTGATGGCAGTAGTAACATATACTGATATAAATAGATTTAACATATTCGGAAGGTGATAATTTGAACAGAAAAAAAACCAGAAAGATAATGGTAGGGAATGTGCCAGTAGGAGGGGACAGTCCCATTACTGTACAATCCATGATCAATACTGTAACCAAGGATATAGAGTCCACAGTAAAGCAGATTAAGGAACTTGAGGATGCAGGGTGTCATATAATAAGAGCTGCAATAAACGATTTAGAAGATGCTAAAGCCATAAAAAAGATAAAGAAGGAAATAAAAATACCCTTCATAGCAGATATTCAGTTTGATTATAGGCTTGCCATTGCAGCAGTTGAAAATGGTGCAGATTGCTTGAGAATAAACCCTGGCAATATCGGCTCAAAGGAAAAAGTTATGGAGGTTGTAAAAAGCTGTAGGGAAAGAAAAGTGCCTATAAGGATTGGTGTAAATTCAGGTTCCATAAAAAAGGAGTTTCTTGAAAAATATAATGGGGTAAATGCCGATTCAATGGTGTATAGCGCATTGGAACAGGTAAGGCTATTGGAGGATATGGGCCATGAGGACATTAAAATATCTCTAAAAGCCAGCAGTGTAAGATTGACTATTGAAGCCTATGAGAAGATATCTGAAATGGTAAATTATCCTTTGCACCTGGGAGTTACTGAAGCAGGTCCTGTGTGGAGAGGCACTATAAAATCTGCTGTAGGAATAGGAACTCTATTGGCAAAGGGAATAGGGGACACAATCAGAGTTTCATTAACTGGCAATCCAGTTGAAGAAGTTAAGGTAGGAAGGGAAATACTGAAATCCCTTGGGTTATTAAATGAAGGAGTTGAAATAATATCCTGTCCTACATGTGGAAGAACCAAGATAAAATTAATAGATATGGTTGAGGAAGTCGAGAAAAGGCTTAAAAGCATAGATAAACCATTGAAAGTTGCCATAATGGGCTGTGCTGTTAATGGGCCAGGAGAAGCAAGAGAGGCAGATGTAGGCATTGCAGGCGGACAAGGTGAAGGATTGATTTTCAAAAAGGGTCAGATAATCAAAAAAGTAAAAGAAGAGTATTTGATAGATGAATTGATGAAAGAAATAGAGGAAATGGATAAGTAGGTGCTGTAATGCTTAGCTTTAAGGAAGTTGTATTTAGGCTGTTATTATCCTTGTTTTTGTCCAGTATAATTGGACTGGACAGAGAGAGCATAAATAAGCCAGCGGGATTGAGGACTCATGTACTCGTATCACTGGCTTCTACTCTTATTATGCTTCTAACCTTTTACCTTAATGAACTTCATAATTCCTATGAGTTTACTGATAGACTTGCTGCACAGGTAATAAGCGGAATAGGCTTTCTGGGAGCAGGAACAATACTGAGAAGAGATAAGGGGATAGTGACAGGGCTTACAACAGCAGCTAGTCTATGGGCAGTGGCTGCTATTGGGTTGTCAGTAGGTGCAGGATTCTATACAGGCGCAGTTTTGACTACAATTTTAGTAATTATAATACTTGTTGTATTTCAAAGATTGGGTGCTTTTGTTTCAAAAAGGCGAAGTAGTAATATAACAAATATAACAGTTGTATCAGTAAATAAACCAGGCCAAATTGGCAGGATTGGTCAGGTTCTGGGCTCATACAATGTTAGCATAAACAGCATAGATATAGAACATAGAGATGGAGAACTAATAAACATAGACTTGGAAGTTACTCTAAATAGATCAAATATTAAATATGATCTAGTTAAATCCTTAGCTTCAATAGAAGGCATAGTTGAAGTATCCCAATACGACTAAGGGGGGCAAGCAATACAGGATGAAGCAGAAAAAAATACAATTGGATGAGTTATTAAAGAAAAATAAGCTAGCTTGCAATAGTGCAAACTCCATCTATATAGAAGATGTAATATTTAATAAAAATGAATTAAAACTTACAATTACACTAGTTTCAGAGGAAATATTAGCAGAGAGTTCAATATTGGAAATAAAAAGGCTGTTTGAGAAGAAATTTACAGGCATATCAGTGGATATAAATGTGAAATATAGTTTTTCTAATATTACATATGGAATGATGGAAAAGTACTGGAACAATATATTACAATATATTGAAATGAAAGTTCCTTCAAGTAAAACCTGGCTAAGCAACCTGGAGTACTCCATTGATAATAAAAGTATAACATTATACCCTGCAACTAAAGGAACAATGTATGCAATAGAAGTAAACAAAATATGTGATTTAATAAAAGGGAGAATAATAAATGAATTTAATATAGATATGGATATAAAAGTAGATAATACAAAAATTTCGGATAATGGTATGGAGTTTATTGAGAAGAGAGAAATCGAAGTAAAGAAGATATGCAATGACATGTTAAATGATAATGGAAACAGTTCAAAACCCAAAGATGGTACTGAAGCCACTACTAAGGAAAATTACATCCTAGGCAAGAAAATAGATGAAGAACCTATAAAAATAAGGGATATCAGCGCTGATTCCAATACAGCAGTAATTGCTGGTGAGGTATTTGAATTAGAGGTAAGAGAGTTAAAAGGGAACAGAAAGATAGCTACATTTAATATAACAGATCTAACGGATTCTATAACTGTTAAGGTGTTTTTGAATGAAAAGCAAATTGATGATTTCACAGCTAATATTAAAAATGGAACATATGTAAAAGTTCAGGGAGATGTAACATATGATAATTATCTCAAGTGTCAGGTATTAATGCTTAAGTCCTTAAACATTTATGAAAAGGAAGTGAGAATGGATACCTCGAAGGAGAAGAGAGTGGAGCTGCATCTGCATACCCAGATGAGTGCTATGGACGGAGTATCAAGCTTTAAGGAAATTGCAAAAAGAGCCAAAAAGTGGGGACATATGGCTATAGCAATAACAGACCATGGAGTGGTACAAGGCTTTCCTGAGGCCATGGATGTTTCAAAGGATTTAGGAATAAAGGTTATATATGGTGTAGAAGGCTATTTGTTGAATGATACAAAGCCAATATTATCCAATTATCAAAAGAATAAGAAATATAATAGATTTGTTGTATTTGATATAGAAACTACTGGCTTATCTCCAAACAAGGACATGATAACTGAAATAGGTGCAGTTAAAATCGAAGATAATAAAATAATAGATGAATTTAGCCAGTTGATTAATCCACAGATTAAGATACCAGAGAATATAGTCCATTTAACCGGAATAACAGATGAAATGGTGAAGGATAAGCCTACTATAGAAGAAGTACTGCCTAAGTTTGAAGAATTCATAGAAGATGCTGTGCTGGTTGCTCATAATGCCTCATTTGATGTGGGATTTATCAGGGAAAAGTTTTCTAAAATTGGAAAAAGGATAGACAATCCTGTTTTAGATACGTTGGAGCTTTCCAGGGCATTATTTCCTCAACTGAAAAGCCATAAGCTAAACATTATTGCAAAACACTTAAATGTAAGCCTTATTAATCATCATAGAGCTGTAGATGATGCAAAAGCAACAGCAGAAATATTGCTTAAATCCTTGGAGATACTTTCTTCAAGAGGAATCAAAAATATCTGCAATGTAAATGAAATAGTATCGGACAAGAGCGATGCTAAAGGTGAAACTTTCCATATGGTTATACTGGCAAGGAATTCAGTGGGACTTAAAAACCTTTATAGGCTCATATCTGAATCTCATATAAATCATTTTTATAGAAAGCCTAGAATACCAAAATCGTTATTAACTGAGTATAGAGAAGGATTAATTATTGGAAGTGCATGCGAATCAGGAGAATTGTATAAGGCTATACTCAATAATAAGGATATAAAAGAGATTGAAAGAATAGTAAGGTTTTATGACTATTTAGAAATTCAACCAATTGGAAACAATATGCATCTGGTAAGAGATGGATTGGTTAAGGATGAAGAGGATTTAATTGAAATAAACAAAAGAATTGTGCAGCTTGGCAAGCAATACAATAAAATAGTAGTTGCAACTGGAGATGTTCATTTTCTTGACCCTGAAGATGAGATCTATAGAAGAATTCTCATGCATGGACAGGGTTTTCCAGATGCTGACTATCAGCCTCCCCTTTATTTTAAGACAACTGATGAGATGTTAAAGGAATTTGAATATTTAGGTGAAGATATTGCTTATGAAGTTGTTGTTAAAAATACAAATGCCATATGTGACATGGTAGAGGAAATACTGCCTATTCCAGAAGGCACCTATCCTCCGGTAATAGAGGGAGCAGAAGAGGAGCTGAAAAAGATTACTTATGAAAGAGCAATTGAGATATATGGAGATCCCTTGCCAAAAATTGTTAAAGACAGGCTTGATAGGGAACTGAATTCTATTATAAAGAATGGATATGCTGTAATGTATATTATTGCTCAAAAGCTGGTTTCCAAGTCCTTGAAAGATGGGTATCTGGTAGGTTCAAGAGGTTCTGTAGGTTCCTCATTTGTTGCTACCATGAGTGGCATCACTGAAGTAAACCCATTGGTTCCTCATTACGTTTGCCCGAATTGTAAATACAGCGAATTCTTCGAGGATGGCACAATAGGTTCGGGAGTTGATTTGCCTGATAAGGATTGCCCTGTTTGCAATACAAGATTGATAAAAGACGGGCATGATATTCCCTTTGAAGTATTTTTAGGTTTTGAGGGAGATAAGGAACCTGATATAGACTTAAACTTTGCAGGTGAATATCAAGCCAAGGCTCATAAATATACAGAGGAATTATTTGGAGAGGGATATGTATTTAGAGCTGGAACCATAGGAACCATTGCTGATAAAACTGCTTATGGGTTTGTAAAAAAGTATTTTGAAGAAAAGGGAATAAGTGTACATCCTGCTGAAATAAACAGACTTGTAAAAGGGTGTACGGGAATTAAGAGAACATCAGGTCAACACCCTGGAGGAGTTATGATTGTTCCTAAAAACAAGGATATTCACGATTTCACTCCAATACAATACCCTGCAGATGACAAATCATCGGGTGTTATTACCACCCATTTTGACTACCATTCCATAAGCGGTAGAATATTGAAACTTGACATTTTAGGCCATGATGTGCCTACCATTATCAGAATGCTAGAGGATATTACCGGGGTAGACCCAAGACGCATTCCTTTGGATGATAAGGAAACTATGAAAATATTTACAAGCGTTGAACCTTTAAATATAAAGGATGAACTGGACCTGGATATTGGTTCTTTAGGTATACCTGAATTTGGAACCAAGTTTGTGAGACAGATGTTGATGGATACAAAGCCTACTACTTTTGCTGAATTAGTCAGAATAAGCGGATTATCACACGGTACTGACGTTTGGATAAACAATGCACAGGACTTGGTAAGAAACGGTATTGCTCCTTTAAGCAAAGTAATATCAACAAGAGATGACATTATGCTTTACCTGATATACTGTGGCCTTGATAAAAAGAGGGCTTTTAAGATAATGGAAAGGGTAAGAAAAGGTAAGGGGCTTACTGAAGAGGATAAGGAATATATGCGAAGCTTCAATGTGCCTGAGTGGTACATTGAATCCTGTGAAAAGATAAAATACATGTTTCCAAAGGCACACGCTGTAGCCTATGTTATGATGTCCTTCAGGATAGCCTATTTTAAAGTCCACTATCCGGAAGCTTTTTATGCTACTTATTTTACTACAAAAGCACAGGATTTCGATGCCAAGTTAATACTAAAAGGGAAAGAAGCTGTTAACAATAAGATTAAAGAGCTTGAAATAATATCAAACAATATGACTGCCAAAGAAAAGAACCTGCTTACTGTTTTGGAAGTTGTGCAGGAGATGTATGCAAGGGGATATAAATTTGAGCCATTGGATTTATACAAATCAGATAGCGATAAATTTATAATAGGGGAAAATGGAATTATCCCGCCTCTAAAAACATTGGATGGTGTTGGTGAAACTGCAGCAAGAAAGATAGCAGAAGAAAGGAATAGAGGGAAATTCATATCAATTGAGGATTTGATAATGCGAACCAAAGTAAGCAAGACTGTTGTTGAAGCATTAAAAGATCAGGGATGTTTAAATGATTTGCCTGAAAGCAATCAGATTAGCCTTTTTAATATTTGATTTTTGTAAGCTTTGTGATATAATATTATTAGTAAAGTAAGGAGACAATAATATGGCGATAAACTAAAGAGTGGGAAAAACCCACTCTTATTTATTTAAATTGCTGGGCCCTATGAAAGTATATTTATTATGGTATTACAAAAACTACATATTAATCCTGTGGAGGTGATAAAATGGGAAATAAGCGTTTAATAAGTACAATTAGACAACATTGCGAGCCTATAATTGAAGAGATGGGATATGATTTGGTTGACCTGGAATACGTAAAGGAAAACAATGAAAACTACTTAAAGTTTTATATAGGAAAACGAGAAGGGATAACAATTGACGATTGTCAAAGAGTAAGTGAAGCAGTGGGAGATAAATTAGATGAATTAGACCCTATTCAGGAAAGCTATTATTTGGAGGTTTCATCTCCAGGGCTAGATAGGCCCTTGAAGACAGATAAGGATTTAAGGAGAAATTTGGGAAAAGAAGTTGAAGTTAATCTGTATAAAAGCTTGGAAGGCAAAAAGAAATATGTTGGAGAGCTAGTAGATTTCACTGATAACAGCATAAGAATAAAAATGGATAATTCAGAGGAAAAGGAAATTGCAAGGGATATTATTTCTAATATTAAATTAGCGTTAAAATTCTAAGGGAGGGTATATTTGATGAATGCAGAGTTTATTGAGGCCCTTGAAGAGATTGAAAAAAGTAAGGGAATTTCTAAGGAAATCATATTTGAAGCTTTAGAAGCAGCTCTCATATCCAGCTATAAGAAGAATTTTGGTACTGCACAGAATGTTGAGGTAAAAGTTGATAGGGATACGGGAAAGGTGAGCGTTTACGCCAAAAAGAAAGTGGTAGATATAGCAGGTGATTCCCTACTGGAAATAGATTTGGAAGAAGCTAGAAAAATAGATGAAAAATATAAGATAGGCGATATTGCTACAGTTGAAGTTACACCGAGGAACTTTGGACGAATTGCAGCACAAACTGCAAAACAGGTAGTAATGCAGAGAATTAAGGATGCCGAAAGGGATGTTATATATGATGAATTCATTAATAGAGAAAATGAAATAATAACAGGTTTAGTACAAAGAATCAGTAAAAATAATGTATATATTGATTTGGGCAAGACAGAAGGAATATTGCCTCCCTCTGAACAGATACAAGGTGAAGTCTATAATCAAGGTGACAGGCTAAAGCTTTATATACTTGAGGTAAAAAAGACTACAAAAGGGCCACAGATAATTCTTTCCAGATCCCATCCTGGACTGGTTAAAAGATTGTTTGAGCTGGAAGTTCCGGAAATACATGAGGGTATTGTAGAGATATATGCTATATCAAGAGAAGCAGGTTCAAGAACTAAAGTAGCAGTTTATTCAAAGGACCCAAATGTTGAACCTGTAGGTGCCTGTGTAGGAATAAAGGGTAGTAGGGTAAAGGCAATAGTAGATGAGCTAAATGGAGAAAAAATAGATATTGTAGTATGGAGTAAAAATATAGAAGAATTTATTGCCAACAGTTTGAGCCCTTCCAGTGTAATTCACGTTGAAGCAAATGAAAAAACCAAATCAGCACTGGTAGTTGTTCCGGATTATCAGCTATCTCTGGCTATTGGAAAGGAAGGGCAGAATGCAAGATTAGCTGCAAAGCTGACAAACTGGAAAATTGACATAAAAAGCGAAAGTCAATACAAGGAAAGTCTCAAAAAATCAGATTAATATTTGGCAAAATGGGGTGATAATATGAAAAAGAAAAAAATACCTCTAAGAAGATGTGTTGCCTGCAATGAAGGAAAACCAAAAAAAGAACTGATACGAATTGTAAGAAATACTGAAGGTAAAGTAGAAGTGGATTTAACTGGTAAGATGAACGGAAGAGGTGCTTATATCTGTCCGGATATGAATTGTCTGGAAAAGGCAATAAAGTCTAAAAGGCTTTCAAAAGTATTAGAAGCTGAAGTAACTGATGAAGTTTTTGACAGATTATATGATATTATTAGAGAAGAGAAGAATTAATTAGAGCAATTATCACCTTAAAAATATTGGGGGTGTTAGTTTGATTAAAATAAGAGTATATGAATTAGCAAAGGAACTGAGGATGACAAGCAAGGAACTCATGGAAAAGATAAAGGACCTGGATATAGCTGTAAGCAGTCATATGAGTTCCTTGGAAAAAGAAGAAGCTGAAATGATTAGAGAACTAATAGAGGAAGAAAGGGAAATAAAAAAGAACAAAGGCAATTCAGGCAAAAAAAAGGTGAAAAAGCAAAATGAACCAAATGTGGAGCTAAAATTTGAAAATAAAAAGGAGAAAAAGGAAATTCAAAACAAAGAACCGGAAAATAAGAGTGAATTAAGAAAAATAGAAGTTGAGGATAGCATTACTGTAAAAGAGCTTGCTGAAAAAATTGGTATAAGCCCTGCCCAACTGATAACAAAATTAATAGGACTTGGAATTATGGCAAGCATAAATGAATCCATTGACTATGAAACTGCAGCTATCGTATCTACAGAATTTGGAGTTGAGTTAGTTAAATCCAGTGTAATTGAAGATGAAGACAAATTTAATTTTGATTATGAGGATAATCCTGAAGACCTAAAGCCAAGAGCACCTATAGTAACAGTAATGGGCCATGTAGACCATGGCAAAACGTCATTGCTGGATTCCATAAGGAAAACTTCTGTTACCAAACAGGAAGCCGGAGGAATAACACAGCATATTGGAGCTTCAGTAGTAGAGGTAGGCGACAAAAAAATAGTATTCCTAGATACACCTGGTCATGAAGCTTTTACATCCATGAGGGCAAGGGGAGCACAAGTAACAGATATTGCTGTTTTAGTAGTAGCTGCAGATGATGGGGTTATGCCTCAAACAATAGAGGCTATTAACCATGCTAAAGCAGCAAATGTTCCAATTATAGTAGCCATTAACAAAATGGACAAACCAGAAGCAAATCCTGATAGGGTAAAACAGGAACTGGTAGAGCAGGGACTTGTTCCGGAAGAATGGGGAGGAGATACTATTACTGTACCTGTTTCTGCCATAAAGGGCCAAGGAATTGATGAACTGCTGGAAATGATATTGCTTGTTGCAGAAATGCAGGAACTGAAAGCTAATCCTGATAGGCTTGCAGTAGGAACTGTCATAGAAGCACAATTAGATAAAGGAAGAGGGCCAGTTGCTACAGCCATAATTGAAAAGGGAACATTGCATGTAGGAGATATGATAGTATGTGAAAGTACCAGTGGAAGAGTCAGGGCAATGTTTGATGATAAGGGAAGAAAGGTAAAAAGCGCAGGTCCATCTATTCCTGTTGCAATACTTGGGCTTTCAGATGTGCCACAACCAGGAGATAAGCTGTATGCAGTAAAAGATGAAAAGATTGCTAGAGAGTATGCTGAAATGAAGAAAGAGCAAATGAGAGAGGAACAGCTTAAGGATACACAAAAAGTATCTTTGGATGACCTGTTTGATAGAATTCAACAGGGTGAAATCAAAGACCTTAATGTAATAATAAAAGCTGATACAAAGGGAACAATAGATGCTATTAAGCAGTCATTGGAGAAGCTGGGAAATGATGAAGTCAGAATAAATGTTATACATGGAGGAGTCGGTGGAATTACTGAAAGCGATGTTATGTTGGCTTCAGCTTCAAATGCCATAATAATAGGCTTTAATGTTAGACCTACATCTAGTGCTTTGGATATGGCAAAGATTGAAAAAGTCGATGTTAGGACTTATAGAGTCATTTATGAAGCAATAGATGATATAAAAGCAGCAATAAAGGGAATGCTGGAACCTAAATTAGTAGAAGAGGTTATAGGAAGAGCAGAAGTAAGAGCTACATTTAAAGTTCCAAATGTGGGAACAGTTGCTGGAATTTACGTTCAACAGGGTAAAATAACCAGAAACAGCACTATTAGGCTGTTAAGAAATGATGTAGTAGTATTTGAAGGTAAAGTATCCTCTCTGAAAAGGTTTAAGGATGATGTAAGGGAAATTGCTACCGGATATGAAGGCGGTTTAGGTTTGGAAAACTACAATGATATTAAAGAAGGAGATATTTTGGAAGCTTATATCATGAAAGAAGTTGAATAAGAGGTGTATTCTTATGAACAAGAAGAGATTAAACAGAATTTCAGAAGAAGTCAAAAGGGTAGTATCGGAATTAATACAAAGAGAAATAAAGGACCCAAGGATAAACCCTTTTACTAGCGTTACTAAAGTAGAAGTCACCAATGATTTAAGCTATGCAAATATATATATAAGCATTATGGGCAATGATGATGATAAGCAAAACACTTTAGAAGGACTTAAAAGTGCAAGAGGGTTTATCAGAAGGGAAATTGGAAACAGAATAGATTTAAGGCATGCACCTGAACCAGTTTTTCATATTGATGAATCAATAGAACACAGCTTATATATATCTAAGCTAATAGACAAAATACACAAAGAAGATGAGAAAAAAAGAGGAGATAACGGTGATTGATCAGCTTAAAAAAAATATGGAAGATGCTTTAAGATTGATTAATAGATATGATAATATATTCATATGTTCCCATATACAACCAGATGGAGATAGTTTAGGTTCAATTCTGGCTTTAGCTATGGCTATAAAAAAGCTGAAGGAAAAAGCTAATGTAAATATAATCAGGGTAGATGATATTCCTTCAGATTTCCTCTTTTTACCTGGCATAGATATGATTAAGGAGCAGGATATAAATGAGGAAGTAGACCTTTTTATTGCACTGGACAGCAGCGATACGAAAAGGTTGGGAATTGGTGCAGAGTTTTTGTCAAAAGCAAAGTCAGTTATCTGTATTGACCATCATATTACAAATGAAAACTTTGGTGATATTAATATTGTACTGTCTTCATCTGGTTCAACGTGTGAAATTGTTTATAAATTTATTAAATATATGGATGTAGAAATTGACAAGGACATGGCCAGTTGCCTGTATACCGGTATAAATACGGATACAGGAAGGTTTATGTACAGCAATACCACTTATGAAACCCATACGATAGTTGCAGAATTAATAGAAACAGGAATAGATATAAACAGTATAAACATGAATATTTATCAAAATATACCTATAGAAAGGGTTAAGCTATTCCTTGAAACCTTAAGCAATCTGGAGCTTTATGCAGATGATAAAGTGGGCGTTGTCGTAGTAAGCCAGGAGATGCTTTACAAAACTAATGCAAGCATGGAGGATTCAGAGGGTATTGTATCCTATGTGAGAGATATCAATACAATAGAAGTAGCCTGTCTTTTAAAGGAAATGTCAGAGAATGAAATAAAAGTTAGTCTAAGGAGCAAAAGGTTTGTAGATGTTGCAAAAATATCAACAAAATTTGGTGGTGGAGGACACGTTCGAGCTGCTGGATGTACTATATATGGAAATCTGGAAACTGCAAAGAAAATGGTCCTAGAAGAGATATTAAAGGATTTCAGGTGATCGAATGGATGGCATAGTCAACGTATTTAAACCAAAGGGAATGACTTCACATGATGTAATAAGGGAAATAAGAAGAATATTTAAAATGAAAAAAGTTGGCCATACAGGTACCTTAGATCCAAATGCAGCAGGAGTTTTACCTGTTTGCATTGGGAAAGGTACCAGAATCAGCGAATACTTGCTAAACCTTCCCAAGGAATACATTGCAGAATTGACATTAGGTTATTCTACTGACACACAGGATTCTGAAGGGAAAATATTGAAGTATTCAAACAAAAAAGTCAGTGAGGATGATATATATAGAGCCTTTGATAGATTTAAAGGGGAAATTGAACAGATTCCTCCCATGTATTCTGCATTAAAGCATAATGGACAAAGGTTATATGAAATAGCCAGAAAAGGTGAAGTGGTAGAGAGGAAGCCAAGAAAAGCAATAATATATGATTTAAATATTATGAAAATAATGGACAATAAAGTTATTTTCTATGTAAAATGCTCAAGAGGTACCTATATTAGGACTCTTTGCAATGATATTGGAGAGTTTCTGGGTATATATGGATATATGTCATATCTCATTAGAGTTGGGGTAGGTAACTTTACCATAGAAGATAGTGTTGGCTTAGATTGTTTAAAAGGCATTGATAATGATGAATTGAAATCTATAGTTTTGCCAATGGACGAAGGATTAAAGCATATGGAATCAATTGTAGTCGATGAAAAATTTTTCAGTAAGCTTGTAAATGGAGCTAAGGTACCCGTTGAAATTCATCTTAATACAAATGACTATCTCAGAGTTTATTGCAATAATAAGTTTATTGGCGTTGGAAGAATAATACAGTCAGATAATGGCTTTAATATAAAGATGGATAAAGTTCTCATATAAGGTGATATATATGGAAATAATTGATGCAATGAACAAAAGCAAAAATAATTATGCTACAGCTGTAGCCCTTGGAAATTTTGATGGCATACATGTCGGTCATCAGTATTTATTGAATGATAATATTGAGAAAGCTAAAGAGAAAAGTTTAATACCTTCAGTGCTCATATTTAGAAACCATACCAAAACAATTTTAAAGGATAAAAAAAGTTCTGAAATAGATATTCTTACAACCTATGAGCAAAAGATGAAAATACTTGAAGGATTAGGTATTGAAGTTGTGTATGCAATGGATTTTAATGAGGATATTATGAGGCTGTCTCCCGATATGTTTATTAACGATATAGTGCTAGGAAGATTAAATGCAAGGCTAATTACTGTCGGATTCGACTATAGGTTTGGATATAAAGCACAGGGAAACAGTGAGTACCTTAAAAAATATGGCAAAAGAAATGGTTTTGAAGTAAATATAATAGACCCTGTGTATATTGAGAATGAAATTGTAAGCAGCACATCTATAAGGAACTTAATTAGAAGTGGAAACATAAAAAAGGCTAACAGATTTCTAGGGAGGAATTTCAGCCTTATAGGAACTGTTATCAGAGGTAGAAGCAGAGGTAGAAAATTAGGCTTTCCCACGGCAAATATCCGTTTAGCTGATAGATATGTTATCCCTAAAACAGGAGTTTATAAAACCTTTACCACCCTAGGCAGTAGCAAATTTGTAAGTTTAACCAATATAGGTTATAATCCAACATTTAATGAAAAAGAGCTGAAAATAGAAACGTATATGCTGGGTTTTTCTGGGGACATATATGGTCAAACTATAGAAGTTGAGTTTATAGAGTTTATAAGAGACGATATAAAATTTAATACAGTTGAAGAGCTTAAGGAACAAATGTACAAGGATTTGAGGTATATAAAAAACAGCTTATAATATTTACAATTAAAGAAATATGTGCTAAAATTATTTTGATGAATTGTGTACCTTTAACTATGTTTATCGTTTCCTCGGCGATATACTTAGTTAATGGTTAAGTTAAATTTAGAGGAGGTTATTACATGTCATTAAGCAAAGAAGAAAAGGCAAGAATTATTGAAGAGTATAAGGTTCACGAGAATGATACAGGTTCACCAGAAGTACAGATTGCATTATTAACTTACAGGATTAATCAGCTAACAGAGCATTTAAAAACTCATAAGAAGGACCATCATTCAAGAAGAGGACTTTTCAAGATGATAGGGCAAAGAAGAGGCTTACTAAGGTATTTGGAGAAGAAGGATATTGAAAGGTATCGTGAACTAATTCAAAAATTAGACATAAGAGGCTAACAAGAGCGGGGGAATATCCCGCTCTATTCATTATGAATAATATTAATAAATAAAACTGGTGTTATTAATCAATAAAAGGTTATAATAATAGTAAAGTTAGTAAGGAGGTAAGACATGGAAAGGCAGTTTAAGTATAATCTTGCTGGCAGTGACCTTGTAGTTACCATAGGTAAGGTAGCAGAGCAAGCTAATGGAGCTTGTTTACTACGATATGGAGATACTGTAGTATTGGTGACTGCCACAGCATCTAAGGAACCAAGGGAAGGAATTGACTTTTTCCCATTAAGTGTTGAATTTGAAGAAAGATTATATGCAGTGGGGAAAATTCCTGGAGGATTTATAAAAAGAGAAGGAAAACCAAGTGATAAAGCTATATTAACTGCACGACTTATAGACCGGCCCATAAGGCCACTTTTCCCTGAAGGATATAGAAATGATGTACAAATAATAGCAACAGTTCTCTCCGTTGATCAGGACCATACACCTGATATCGTAAGTATGATTGGCTCATCTATTGCCCTATCAATTTCTGATATACCATTTAATGGACCAACAGGGTCTGTTGCTGTTGGATATGTGAATGGAGAGCTGATATTAAATCCAAATGCAGAACAAAGGGAGAAATCTGATCTGAATCTTACTGTTTCAGGGACAAAGGATGCCATTATGATGGTTGAGGCAGGTGCAAAGGAAATCCCTGAAAAGATAATGCTAGATGCTATAATGTTTGCACATGAGGAAATAAAGAAGCTTTGTGAATTTATTGAAGGAATACAGAAGGAAGTTGGGAAAGAAAAGCAAAGCTATATTGTGTTCAAACCCGACGAACAAATAGAAAAAGAAGTAAGGGAATATGCAAAGGAAAAATTAATTGGCGCAATTCGCACTGTAGACAAAACTGAAAGGGAAGAAAACATAGATAAAGTAATGGAGGAAACAGCAGAATATTTCATTGAAAAGTACCCTGACAATGAAAAGGATATTAGGGAAGTATTAGATAAAATACTAAAAGAAGAAGTAAGAAGGCTTATTATTGAAGAAGAGATAAGGCCAGATAACAGGAAAATAGATGAGATAAGGCCTATTACCTCTGAAGTGGGATTGTTGCCTAGAGCACATGGATCAGGGCTGTTTACAAGAGGTCAAACACAGGTTCTAACTGTGGCAACTTTGGGAGCAGCAAGCGATGTTCAAATTATTGATGGTATAGGAGAAGAGGAATCAAAGAGATATATGCACCATTATAATTTTCCACCTTACAGTGTTGGGGAAACAAGAGTCTTAAGAGGGCCTGGAAGGCGTGAAATAGGGCATGGAGCTTTAGCCGAGAGAGCTTTGGAACCAGTTATTCCATCAGAAGATGAATTTCCATATACCATTAGGCTGGTATCTGAAGTATTAAGCTCAAATGGTTCAACATCCCAAGCAAGTGTATGTGGCAGTACATTAGCATTGCTTGATGCAGGTGTGCCTATAAAGAAACCTGTGGCAGGTATAGCAATGGGATTGATTAAAGCAGAGAATAAGACTGTAATACTTTCAGATATACAAGGAATAGAAGACCACCTTGGAGATATGGACTTCAAAGTAGCAGGTACTGAAGATGGCATTACCGCCATACAGATGGATATAAAAATATCCGGTATAGACAAGAATATATTGGAAGAAGCCCTTGAAAGAGCAAGGCAGGGAAGATTATATATACTGAAAAAAATGAGTGAAACAATTTCAAAACCGCGAGAACAGCTATCTCCTTATGCACCAAGGATATTCAAGATGCAGGTTAATCCTGAGAAGATTAGGGATATAATTGGACCTGGCGGAAAAATGATAAACAAGATAATAGACGAAACAAATGTAAAGATTGATATAGATGATGATGGAAAAATACTAATTGCAGCCAACAATAAAGATGATGGAGAAAGAGCAGTTGATTTGATAAATAATGTGGTAAAGGAAGTTGAAGTAGGAGAAATATATGTTGGAAGGGTAGCAAGAATAGTATCATTTGGTGCCTTTGTAGAAATATTAAATGGAAAGGAAGGCTTGTTGCATATTTCAAACATAGCCCATGAAAGAGTAGAAAAGGTTGAAGATGTATTATCTGTTGGAGACGAAATACTCGTTAAGGTAATAGAAATAGATAATCAGGGCAGAATAAACCTTTCAAGAAAAGCTGTACTTCCTAAGGAAGATAAGCAAAAAAATACAACAAAACACAATAAATAAAATACATTGCATGAACCCAACAGGTTCATGTTTTTAATTTATAAATAATAAATATTGCCAAGCCCCTCTGAATATAATTGAGTTAGAAGAATATATGGAGGGGTATCGATGAGAATACTGATAATTAAGAAGAGAAATTTACATATTTTGTTGTTAGTTTTTATAATAGTCTTAATAATTTTATTATTAATTTCATTTTATAATAGAACTGAAGAAACTTTTAATCCTGACGTATATTATAAAGGCAATGTAGATGATAAAGTAATGGCTTTTGCATGTAATGTGGATTGGGGTAATGAACATATTATGCCTATGTTGGATATTTTATCTCAACATGATATTAAAATAACTTTCTTTGTAACTGGAAGATGGGCTAATGAAAATCCTGAGCTATTAAAGGCTATTTATGATGCAGGACATGAGATAGGTAATCATGGATACAATCATATTAATTATGATCAATTGAGCTATGAAAAAAATAAAGAGGAAATATTAAAAGCTGGTGATGTCATAGAAAGGATATTAGGGTTTAAGCCTAAGTATTTTGCACCACCAGCTGGAGCTTACAATGATTATACAATTAAAGCTTGTAAGGATTTAAATTATGATATAATAATGTGGAGTATTGATACAATAGACTGGAGAGAAGACAGTAATAAAGAAAAGATAAAAAACAGAGTAATACAAAAGATTCATAAATCAGCAATTGTATTAATACACCCTACTGAAGAAACTGTAAAGGCTCTTCCTGAAATAATATCTTATGTACTTGATAAGGGTTATAAGATTGGTAAAATAAGTGATGTAGTAAAAAATTAAATAAGGAGGAATTACTGGCTTGTATATTAAAGAAATATTGGACAATGGATTTAGAGTGGTAATGGAAAACATACCATATGTAAACTCTATATCAGTTGGAGTATTTGTTAATACTGGAACCAAAGATGAAAGCAAGGATATTAATGGAATTTCCCATTTCATAGAGCATATGGTTTTTAAAGGGACAGAGAAGAGGACTGCAAAGGAAATAGCTGAGGCTATAGACAATGTGGGTGGACAAATGAATGCTTTTACCGGCAGTGAGTATACTTGTTTTTATATTAAAGTGTTGGACAAACATTTGCAGATTGCAATAGATATACTGTCGGATATGATAAACAACCCCAAATTTTCTGAAGAGGATATTGAAAATGAGAAAAAAGTAGTATTAGAGGAAATAAAGATGTACTTGGATTCACCGGAAGATATAGTATTTGATATGCTTCACGAAATAATGTTCAAGGACACCCCTCTTTCCTTTCCTATTTTGGGAACTGAAGATACTGTAAGCAATATAAACAGGAAAACTCTTTTAGATTACTATCACAACCATTATACATCTGATAACATGGTCATATCAGTAGTAGGTAATTTTGAATATAAAGAAATGATGAGTATTCTCAATTATTATTTTTGCAGGAATTCGTCGTTAAAATCAAAAGCAGCCAAAAAGGCTTATTATCTTCCCAGATTGGAACAAGGAATTATATCCAAGCAGAGAGAATTTGAACAGGTTAGCTTTTGCTTAGGAATGGAAGGTATAAGAAGGGATAGCGATGACCTATACCCTTTGCACCTTATTAATAATACATTTGGCGGCAGCATGAGCTCAATATTATTTCAGAAAATAAGAGAAGAGAAGGGATTGGCGTATTCAGTATATTCTGCTCCAGTATCCTTCCAGGAATCCGGGATATTTACTATTTATGCAGCACTAGGGCAGGAAGAAATATTAAATGTAGCCAAGCTTATAAGTGATGAGATAGATGTATTTAAAGAGAAATTGATGAGCAAATCAGAACTGGCAAAATCAAAGGAACAATTAAAGAGCAATTATATATTGGGAATGGAATCAACTTTCAACAGAATGCTGGAGATTGGCAAATCTGAGCTGTTGTTAAATGAGATTCTAACTCCGGAGGATGTGCTAAAAAAAATTGATAAAGTAAATATGGATGATATAGAAAGGGTTGCAAGAAAAGTATTGGATAGAAACAAATTTAATATTGCATATATAGGCAATATTCAAGACTCTGCGTTTATCAATGACAGGCTTAAGGAAATATTTTTTAATTGATATACCAACGAAGAGGAGGGTGGCATATGGAAAAGATTAAAATAAAGTATGTTAGCGATAAAATTGAAAAACTAAGATACATTGACGGCAAAAGCGATTGGATTGATTTAAGGGCAGCTGAAGATGTGGTGATGAAAAAAGGAGAGTTTAGGTTAATATCCTTAGGAGTGGCAATGGAATTGCCAAAGGGATATGAGGCTCATATAGTGCCAAGAAGCAGCACATATAAAAACTTTGGAATTATACAAGCAAATAGTTTTGGTGTTATAGATGAAAGCTACTGTTCAAATGAGGATGTCTGGAAATTTCCTGCAATAGCACTGCGTGATACTGAAATACATGTAAACGATAGAATCTGTCAGTTTCGAATTATGAAGCATCAACCTCCAATAGAGTTTGAAGAAGTTGAAGATTTGGGTAATGAAGTGCGTGGGGGTTTTGGAAGCACTGGCATTAAATAGATTCTTAATCATTAGTGAGAAACTCATAAGTTTTTAATAACTACGTTTATATAGATTCTATTATTATAAGAAATAGTTAACATAATATTATTATGTTAACTATTTCTTATTTAAGGATTAATAGCTGCAACATACTCATAACTAATATTATCATAAATGATATAATAATCCGTAAAACCCAAGATCATTAAAATAATATAGTAAATTCCATATATATAAATGGTTCTTGCGTAAATTATAAACTTTTATTGCTAACCAGTAATTCTAAATAACTATTATTTTGTTTTTCAGTTGTTAACGTATATAATATAGTCATAATTAATATTATCATAAGTGATATAACATACATTAAAATTCATTTCATATAATATATTAAAACCAAAACAAGGAGATGATATAATTGCTTTTAAGTGAACTGGGAGGAAAGGAATTAGTTAATTTAAACAATGGTGAAAGGCTTGGAATCATTGCAGATTCAGATATAATTGTAGATGAAAAGACAGGAAAAATAATATCATTATTAATTCCTGAAAGGAGATTTCAACTTAGATTATTTGGAGGCAGCCAGGAATTTGAAATACCTTGGGAGTCAATTAGAAAAATTGGCCAGGATATGATAATAATAGAAGTTGAAGATATATAAGCCATTGCCTGATTTAGTGTCAGGCTTTTTTATTTATACAGGCATATAATAATGAAAATAGCAAACAATATATTCTACATATAACAATGTAATGGAGGTTTAAAAGTGAAAAAAGACATATTTATATTTCAAAACACAAGCAATGACCTTAACAATAATGATAATAATGAGAATAATAACGAAGCAGTAGATAATGTCAATGAAATAGGAATGCCAAGCATACCTGATATAAGTAAAAATATTCAATTCATAACCATAATAGGGGAAATAGAGGGGCATAATGTATTACCATCAGGCAAGAAGGCTACTAAATATGAGCATATAATACCAATGCTCATTGCAGCTAAACAAGACCCTAAAGTTGAAGGTATTTTGATAATATTAAATACTGCAGGAGGAGATGTGGAAGCTGGATTGGCTTTAAGTGAAATGATAAATAGCATAGATAAGCCAAAGGTATCCTTAATATTAGGGGGAGGGCACAGCATAGGTGTCCCATTGGCTACAGCTGCTGATTATTCTTTTATTGTTCCTACTGCAGCAATGACAATTCATCCCATAAGGACCACCGGATTGGTTATAGGAGTGCCACAGACATACAGATATTTTGAAAAAATGCAGAAGAGAATAACAAGCTTTATTCTAAGAACGTCGAAAATAAAAGAGGATAAACTAAAGAACTTAATGTATGCAACTGATGAAATGGCTAATGACGTAGGAACAATACTTATAGGTGAGGAAGCTGTAGACTGTGGATTAATTGATGAAGTTGGAGGATTTAGTGATGCTTTAAAGAAATTATATGAATTAATAGATGAGAAAAAGAATTAGTATATAAACTTATTTTATGCTATAATAACATGAGAATAAAGGGGGAATTTCCAAAGGTTTATTATTTTAAATGTTTATTTGTTATTTTATATAAACTATATTGATTAGTGATATAATAAATTTGAGAATAAATAAGGGGCGAATGATGTACATAAGAGGTGAGTTTTTTGAATAAGAAAAAGATGAAAGTAAATACCAGTAAAATCAATAGAGGTAAGAAATTCAGCAGAGAAATAACGGGAATAATAATTATTACATTTGGTATTCTATCAGCCATAAGTTTATTCAGCAATAAGACAGGCATTGTAGGTGTAATCTTAAGAAATATATTCTTTACCCTTATGGGATTCGGAGGGTATATATTTCCGATTATTATTATAGCCGTAGGAGTATTATTCATTATTAATAAGGTTGAGTTTAATAATGATATAAAATCCTTATATCTGATAGGAATATTCTTATGCTTTCTGATACTGATGGATGTAAATAATGTAGATGGAAACAGCTTTTCTGATAAAATATCCAAGTCACTGGAACTGAGCAAGGAAGGATTAGGTGGCGGACTAATTGGTAGTGGCCTTGGCTTTATTATGTACAAACTGTTTGGCCCACTGGGATCTAACATCATTATTTTTCTGTTAGTTTTAATATTGATATTGCTGTTTACAGAAATTAAAATCAGTGTAATTATCAATAGGATTATTCTAAGGTTTAAAACCCGGCATAATAGTTCATTTAAACTCAATAAGGGAAATAGTAAATCAAAATCAAATAGTATTACAGAACAAGGGAATTTAAAGGATATTGATAATAAAGAGCGTAAGGATATAGTAATACATAACTATGTTTTAGAGGATAATAGCATAAGGATTTCTGAAGAAATAGATAAAAATGTAAATGACGATGAGATTAAAATTGACTCAAGGATGAAGGTATCAAATTATACATTGCCCCCTTTGGATTTATTGAATGATATAGAGAAAAAAGTAGATTTAAACTACAAAAAGGAGATAATAAACAATGCAAAAATAATAGAAGAAACAATGAAAAACTTTGGAATTGACGCTAAAATAATTCAAATAGACAGAGGACCTACTATTACATGCTATGAATTGCAGCCTGCTCCAGGCGTAAAGGTAAGCAGAATTGTAAATCTTTCAAATGATTTGGCATTAAGCCTTGCTGCATCAGACATAAGGATTGTAGCTCCAATTCCTGGCAAAGCTGCAGTAGGTATTGAGGTGCCAAATAAAATTAAAGATAGTGTTACATTAAAGGAAATTCTAATGTCTGATGAGTTTGTTTCTCTTGAAAGCAATATGCCATTGGCTTTAGGTAAGGATATTACCGGCAAACCAATAATATCAAGTATTGATTCAATGCCTCATTTATTGATAGCAGGTGCTACCGGGTCTGGTAAAAGTGTTTGTATAAATACCATCATTATGAGCATTTTGTACAAATCCAATCCAAACGATGTAAAATTGCTGCTGATTGATCCAAAGGTTGTAGAGCTTAACATATATAATGGTATTCCACATCTTTTGATACCGGTTGTGACTGATCCAAGAAAAGCTGCTACTTCTTTAAGCTGGGCAGTTAGCGAAATGGAGAGAAGGTATAAGCTGTTTGCTAAGAACAACGTAAGAGATATTAAGTCTTACAATGAAAGGCTGGGTAATGATGAAGATAACAGACTGCCCAATATTGTTATCATCATAGATGAGTTGGCTGACTTGATGATGGTTGCAGCACAAGAAATAGAAGACTATATATGCAGGCTGGCACAGATGGCCAGGGCTGCTGGTATGCATCTTATAATTGCCACTCAAAGGCCGTCTGTAGATGTTATTACAGGAACAATTAAAGCAAATATTCCTTCGAGAATATCCTTTGCTGTATCTTCTCAGATAGATTCAAGGACTATATTAGATATGGCTGGAGCTGAAAAGTTGCTGGGAAAAGGAGATATGCTTTTCTTCCCTTCAAATCTATCAAAGCCTATTCGTATTCAAGGGGCTTTTATAAGCGATTTAGAAGTTAAAAGAGTAGTTGATTATTTAAAGGAACAATATAATACTGAATATGATGCTGATGTAATGGAAAGCATAACAAGTGAAACTGAATCAAACAGATTAAATGACGAGTTAGATGACCTGCTATTAGATGCTATTTCATTAGTGGTTGAAGAAGGACAAGCGTCTATATCACTGTTGCAAAGAAGGCTTAAGATTGGATATGCCAGAGCTGCTAGAATTATAGACCAAATGGAGGAAAGAGGAATAGTTGGAGGTTACGAAGGGAGTAAACCCAGAAAGGTATTGATAACTAAAGAAGAATTAGAATCATTAACTAAGGAGAGGAAATAGATGAAAATGAATGTATCAATTGTAACATTAGGCTGTTCAAAAAACGAAATAGATTCTGAATTAATGATGGGAATACTTAAAAACAATGATTATAGGGTTGTTAATTCATTGGATAAAGCAGATGTCATACTGGTTAATACCTGTGGGTTTATTGAATCTGCAAAGGAGGAATCAATAGAGGCTATATGGGAAATGACCAGATATAAAACCAATGGAAAATGCAAATATTTAATATTGGCAGGCTGCTTGGCAGAAAGATATTCAAAAGAACTAATGGAAGAAATAGAGGAAGTAGATGGAATAATAGGTACCGGCAATATAAAGGATGTAGTTACCGTAATTGAGAAATTGGAAAGTGGAGAAAGGAAAGTAGTTTTAAACAGGAATATCAACGAAAAATATCTGGAACAGATACCCAGACAGAGTTTCAGAACAACAGAATACGTAAAAATATCTGAAGGATGCAATAATTTTTGTACTTATTGTATTATACCTAAATTAAGGGGAAAATACAGGAGCAGGAGGATGGAAGATATTATCAGAGAGGTAGAATACCTGGCATCCAATGGTGTAAAGGAAATCATACTAATTGGACAGAATACATCTTGCTATGGTATAGACATATATGGGGAATATAAGCTTAGTGAGCTTTTGGATAAGCTGAATAAAATAAATGGAATAAAGTGGATAAGGCTGTTTTACTTATATCCTGATCATATTGATTCAAAATTGATAGACTCCATAAAAAATAATGATAAAGTTGTAAAATATGTTGATATGCCTCTACAGCATATAAACAACTATATCTTAGAAAGAATGAACAGGAAAACAACAAAAGAAAGGATAATTTATTTAATTAATACCTTAAGAGAAAGAATACCCGACATAATAATAAGGACAACATTCATTGTAGGATTCCCTGGTGAAGATGAATCAAGTTTTGAAGAATTATGCCAGTTTATAGAAAGCACTAAATTTGATAAGCTTGGTGTATTCTGTTATTCCAGGGAAGAAGGAACACCTGCATATAGCTATGAAGGTCAAGTAGATGAGGAAATTAAGGAGTTAAGAAGAAACAGAATTATGGAAATGCAATCCAATATCTCATATTCACTAAATAAAGAAAGAGTAGGCAATGTATATGAGGTATTAATAGAAGACATTGATGAAGAAGGTCTATATATAGGAAGAACCTATATGGATGGTCCGGAAATTGATGGTGTATTCTTTGTTAAGTCTGATAGAGAGCTTAGTATTGGGCAGTTTGTAAAAGCCATAGCTACTGATTGTTTAGAATATGATTTGATAGGAGAGATTATTTAATGAATTTGGCTAATAAGATAACCATAATACGTGTAATGATGATTCCATTGTTTATGATAATTTTGTTTTCTAGCCTCAAATACAGCAACTATATAGCAGCTGCAATTTTTGCAATAGCTTCCTTGACTGATAGCCTGGATGGCTATATTGCAAGGAGCAGAAATCTGGTTACAACCTTTGGCAAGTTTATAGACCCTCTAGCTGATAAGTTGCTGGTTTCAGCTGCATTAATATCTTTAGTACAAATGGATAAAATACCATCATGGATAGTGGTAATAATCATAGCAAGAGAGTTTACTATAACAGGTTTTAGAACCATTGCAGCCTCTGAAGGTATAACCATTGCTGCAAGCCCTCTGGGAAAGATAAAAACTATTACCCAATTAATAGCTATAATTGCTTTACTTTTGAACAATTTTCCTTTTTCATTAGTAAACTTTCCCTTTGATGTATTAATGCTGTATGTTTCCTTGTTTTTTACTGTTACATCGGGAGTAGATTATATTTTTAGAAACAGACATGTTTTAAAATCTGGAGATAAGTAAGGGGAGATATATGAAAGCAGAAATAATTGCTGTTGGAAGTGAGCTTATATTGGGGAGTACATTAAACACTAATTCCCAATATTTGACTAAACGTCTTTCAGAAATTGGTATTGATGTGTTATATCATACTACTTTAAAGGATAACAGGGATCAATTGAAGGAAGTAATAGATATAGGACTAAAAAGAGCCGATTTGCTGATATTTACAGGAGGGTTAGGCCCTACCGGTGATGATTTTACCAAGGAAGTGGTAAGTGAAGCTTTAGGTTTAGAGCTTGTATTAGATAATAGCATAGAAGATGATATTAGAAGTTATTTTAATAAAACAAACAAGGTTATGACACCAAATAATATAAAGCAGGCTTATATACCAGAAGGAAGCAAGCCAATAAAAAATGATCTAGGAACTGCACCGGGAATATTTATTGAAAAGGATGGCAAGACAGTAGTATTGTTGCCTGGGCCACCCAGAGAAATGAAGCATATGTTTGATAAATATGTAATGCCACTGATAAAACAGGATTATATAATAAAGGTAGTTACTCTTAAAACCATAGGTATTGGAGAATCAAATCTTGAAACCATTATAAAGGATATAATAGAAAAAAATGATAACCCTACAGTTGCAACCTATGCTGGAGATGGCTTAGTTGATATTAAAATTGTGGCAAGAGGGGATAATGAATCTGAGGTTATGAAATTATTAGAAGAAACTGTAGCAAAAATAAAGGATAGGATTGGTGAAAGCATATATAGCTATAATGATGAAGGCATAGAGGAAGTAGTTTTTAAAATTTTAAAGGAAAAGAACTACAAAATAGCATTTGCCGAATCCTGTACTGGAGGTTTGGTTTCTTCAAGGTTTACGCAGATTCCTGGTGTGTCTGAGGTATTTGATAGAGGAATAGTAACTTATAGTAATATGTCAAAGATGGAAGAACTTAATGTAAGTAGACTTACACTGGATAGATATAGTGCTGTAAGTGAGGAAACTGCGCTGGAAATGGCTAAAGGCCTGATGGATAAAACAAATGTTGATATAGCCCTATCAATAACAGGGTATGCCGGTCCACCTTCTGGTGAAGATGAGCCAGTAGGACTTGTTTACATCGGAATTGCCTCCAGGGACAAGTCAAAGGTTATAAAAACAAGATTAAACGGAGACAGGATATCCATTCAGAACAAAGCTGCATTAAAAGCATTTAACGAATTAAGGAAATTTCTATTAAACATGTAAAATTATCTTTGACTTAAATAAGGAAATATTATAAAATTATACTAGAACATTAGTTCTAGAAGAGGAAAGGTGGTGAACCAGTTTTACTGGGATAGTATGGCAAACATGGAAGATAAGAAAAAGGCTTTAAGTATAGCTATGTCACAAATTGAAAAACAGTTCGGGAAAGGCTCAATAATGAGGCTAGGTGATAAGGAAACTACTAAAATGGAAGTAATACCTACTGGAGCTTTAAGTCTGGATATTGCATTAGGCATTGGTGGTTTCCCCAGAGGACGAATAATTGAAATATACGGACCTGAATCATCAGGCAAAACCACAGTAGCTTTGCATGCAATTGCAGAAGCACAAAAAAGGGACGGCATAGCAGCATTTATAGATGCTGAGCATGCTCTTGACCCAAATTATGCAAGAAATTTAGGCGTTGATGTTGAGAACCTTATTGTATCACAGCCAGATACTGGCGAACAGGCATTGGAAATTGCCGAGGCATTGGTGAGAAGCGGGGCTGTAGATATTGTTGTAATAGACTCTGTTGCTGCTTTGGTGCCAAAGGCAGAAATAGAAGGAGAAATGGGAGATAGCCACATGGGTCTGCAAGCAAGGCTTATGTCACAGGCTTTGAGAAAATTAGCAGGAGCAATCAACAAATCCAAGACTATTGTAATTTTTATTAATCAGTTAAGGGATAAAGTAGGAATAATGTTCGGTAATCCTGAAACTACAACTGGTGGTAGAGCATTGAAGTTCTATGCCAGCGTTCGTTTAGATGTCAGAAAGGTTGATTCAATCAAGCAGGGTGAAGAAGTAATAGGAAATAGAACCAGAGTAAGGGTTGTCAAGAATAAGGTTGCTCCTCCTTTTAAACAGGCTGAATTTGATATAATGTATGGCACAGGAATATCAAATGAAGGCAATATATTGGATGCTGGTGTTGAAGCTAATATTATAAACAAATCCGGTTCATGGTATAGCTATAAAGACTATAAGCTTGGACAAGGGAGAGAAAACGCTAAGGACTTCTTAAAGGAGAATCCTGAAATTTCAAGGGAAATAGAAAACATGATAAGGGAAAAATATAAATTGGAGCCAATACCAGTTAGCAAAAATGAAGATAAAAATTTAGATGAAAAAATATAACTGAAGACTAATTTTAGATAAACCTCCGCTTGGAGGTTTATTTATAAGGAGTGTTATTATTGAGACTTTTATATTTCACTGATACTCATATCAGGGGTACAACACCTAAAAATAGAAAAGACAATTTACAGGAAACTTTGGAAAGAAAACTGAATGAAGTAGGACAGATTATTAAGGATTACAATATTGACTATGTGCTGCATGGAGGGGATTTATTTGATAGGCCTGATGTTTCCATTTCAATAGTAAGCAATTTTGCATCAATTTTGAATAGCTATAATGTCCCTATATATATTATCAGCGGCAACCATGATGTATATGGACATAACCCCAATACAATAGGCAGAACCATACTTGGGCTGCTGGATGCATTAAACGTTGTTAGAATAATAAAGGAGAATGAGGTCATATATTTAAATAAAGGGGGAGTCAGAGTACAGCTAACAGGTCAGCCATATACTTATAATATAGACCATGAAGGGTATAAGGGTGAATATATAGTGAATGAAGTGAGCCCGGATGCTGATTTTTCAATCCACATGGTTCACGGTATGCTGTTAAATAAGCCTTTTATAAAAGGTGTACCATATACATTAATAGATGATATTTTGGATACAAAGGCAGATATTACACTTGCAGGTCACTATCATTCCGGATTTGGTATAGTTGAAACCAACAATAAGTATTTTGTTAATCCAGGCAGCCTAATCAGAATTACAAATAGTTTGAGGGAAATAGAAAGACATCCAAAGGTTGTTTTTATTGAACTTAAAGATTCTATAAATATGAAACTTATACCATTAAAAACTGCTCTTAAAGGGGAAGAAGTATTGGATAGGGAGGAAATAGAAAATCATATTTTTAAGAGTGAAAGGCTTTTTGATTTCAAGCAATCTATTGATGCAGCAATAAACTTTGACAAACTAGAAATAAATGAAATACTCATGGAAGTTTCAAATGCAGAAAATGTTTCAGATGAAGTAAAAAAGGAAGCATTAAAAAGGATTTCAAATGCTCAAATGAGAAACATTGGAGATGAGATATAGATGAACTACATAAGAAAAGTTATACTTGAGAATTTTCAATCCCATAAATACACTGAAATAGAATTTGACAAGCACTTGAATGTTATTGTAGGTCCGTCAGACCAAGGTAAGACTGCCATAATAAGAGGAATAAAGTGGGCATTATTTAATGAGCCTACAGGGGATTACTTTGTCAGAGAAGGAGAATCCGAATGCAGCGTAACTGTAGTCTTTAGCAATAATGTGAAACTGAAAAGATATAGGAATAGAGGCAAAAATTATTATTATATATATGATAGCGATGGCAATGAAACCATACTGGAAGGATTTGGGAAAAATTTACCTGAGGAAGTTGTAAGATTGACATCCATTAATAAAATATTGCTGGATAGCAACGTATCTAATTTAATTAATATAGGAGAACAGCTGGAGGGCCCTTTTTTACTATCCCAAACTGCATCTACAAAGGCCAATGCAATTGGAAGACTGGTAGGTGTCCACATAATAGATGATGCATTAAGTGATACTTTAAAGGATATAAAAAATTTAAAGTCAAGGAAAAGAAATCATGAAGAAGATTTAGAAAAATTAAATGCGGAACTAAAAGAATATGATTACCTGGAGGATTTGATATTAAAAGCTAATAGATTAAGGGAAATAAAAGCCATTATTAACGACAAACAGAAGAAAATAACTGTGCTTACTGAAAAAAAGCAGCTTTTAGAATATATAAACAACAACATGCTTTTATGCGAAAAGCATTTATTCAAATTGAAGTCACTGGATAGGATTGCAGCTATTGAAAAGAATTTGGAGATAAAGATTAAGGATTATATATATATGTTTGACAGATATGAAAAACTAAATGCAATAAAAAGCAGTATAGAAAAGGACAAAATGATTATTGGGGCTTTGACTCACATAAAAGAAGTAGAAGATATATACAATATGTTATCCGTTAAAGGAGAAAGGCTTGCAAAGCTTACTGAATTATATGTTAGATATAGTAATGTTAAGAAGAATATATCTAATTGCGTTTATATTATAAATAAGCTGAAAAACTTGGATTTAGTTAATAGAAATATTGGATTAATAGAAAAAAAATACAGTGTATTGAGTAACACCATTAATTTAAAGGCAAAGTTTGATAAGGTTAATAAAAGTTTAGCATTGGGAAGGTTATATGCCCAGAAGCTGTCAGTCATGGAGCCAGTTAGCAATACAAAAGACTTAATAGAACTTAAATGCATGCGTTTGGAGAGGTTATTGATGCTTAAATCTCAATATGATGATAACAGAACAAATTTGGAAAATACTCATAAAAAAATAGATGACATCGAAAAAGATATAGAAAATTTGTTAAATAGATATAAGGAAGCATTAAACAACCTAGAAATCTGCCCTGTATGTTTTAGCTCCATAAGCAAGGAAAGGATTGAATATATTATTAACAGCTATAAATAGCGAAGGAGGAATCTGAATTGAAAAACTATGAAAAGGAATTAAGCCTCTTGAAAGAGAATCTGGATAAGGCAAAAAATTTAAAATATAAGGTTGAAGCAAGATTAGAACAGCTTAATAACCAGCAACAGGAAATATTGAAAGAATTGAAGGAATTAGGTGTTAATCCGGAGGATTTGGAAGAGGAAATAAATAAACTTACAAAAGAAATTGATACACTGTTTAAAGAAGCAAATGAACTATTACCAAAAGATATATTGGAGAAGATGTGATTATATGGTGAGAAATTATGATGATTTGGATAGATACTTATCAGATATAGAAAATTTTATTTCCCGTGAGCAGGGTAAAAAGGAAAAAGTGTTGGAACAAATTGATGATCATAAAAAACAGATAGAGGATATTCAATCTAAAATAGAGCTATTGGAGAAGGTTGTTATACTGCTCCAAAAAACATCAGAATTTGCAAGAAACCAGGCTAAGATACAAATAGAGTCGTTGGTTACTAATTGTTTACAATATATTTTCGAAAACAATATAGAGTTTAAAATAGAAATAGAAGAACTCCGCAATAAACCTAATGCTGAATTTTATGTAATAACCAAGGAAGATGATTCAATAATCAAGACCAAGCCTGAACTGTCCAGAGGAGGAGGGGTTGTGGATATCATTTCATTAGCCTTACGCATTGCTTTTTTGCAAATCCACAAACCTAAAATTCAGGGGCCTCTGATTCTTGATGAACCTGCC
>DUMS01000082.1 GCA_012839745.1 Tissierellia bacterium | reverse complement strand
TTTAAGCTTTCTTAAATATTACCTTGATGTTAGAGTGTAAACTATGAAACCGCCGTATACCGAACGGTATGTACGGTGGTGTGGGAGGTCGGAAAATAAATTAATTATTTTCCTCCTACCCGATTATTACATACGCATTCATAGTAGGCGGCATGCTTTCCTATGCCGGAATACTTTTCAGGGATGAGCTTGTTTACCCCTCCCCCTTTCTGCAGCCACCAGCCCTCGTATATCATTATTACGTCATTTCTAAGGTTTTCACTGTATTCAATTTTACACTTAAGGCTTCCGGTTTCAGTATAGACTTCTGCAAGGTCACCTTCCAATAGATTTAATTCTAATGCTACTTCCCTATTTATATACGCAACAGGAATTTCACCTTCACCAGTCATTACAAAATGCTGCGAATGGAGGGAATCTTTAGTATGCGGAGTTAACAGGTAAAAAGGATATTCCTTGCTGGGTCTGACTGAAATAGGCTTATATATAGGCAGCGGTTCGAAGCCTTCCTCTTTTGCTGTAGTGGAATAGAACTCGAATTTTCCGCTGGGGGTTTTGAATTTTCTGTCTTCCCAGGGGATCCTATCAGCACCTGCTATATCTATTGGCCCATTTTTCAAATCTTCTAAAGAAATGCCTTTTAACTCCTTGAGAGGCTTAAGTACCCTTCCAATCCACCAGTAATGGTCCTTAATGGGGAAGTTATCAAGGTTTAACCTTTTTGCCAATTCATTGAAAATCCAAAGTTCTGAAGGCACCCAGGGGTCTGGTTCAACAACTGGGTTGCATAAATTCAGGTAATTGTGGCATGCTGAAGGGCATATTACATTTACATCCTCCAGGAAATGCCTGCAGGGCAGTATGACATCCGAAAGGTTGGCAGTATCCGTCTTAAACATGTCGATAGTTACCTTGAACTCAACCTTTTCAAAGGCCTTTATCATCTTCTGAGTGTCCATGCACTGGGTTATGGGGTTTGCCCTGGTAATGAAGAGTATTTTTACTTCAGGGTCTTTTTCAGTTAACAGGAAATCAGCAAATTTAGGCCTGGTAACAGTTCTGTGGTGCTTTCTTAAGGATTCACCTAATAGGAAGTCATAGTCAACATAATCATCCATTATGCGGTTGTTGTAGTTTACTCCTCCACCTTTAATGCCAATGTTTCCTGTTATTGCACCTAAAGCATCAATAGCCCTTATGGTATATCCTCCATTTGTATACCTTTGAACCCCAAATCCTGAAATTATGGCGGAAGGTTTATTTCTGCTGTATTTTTCTGCAACAAACAGTATGTCTTCCTTGGGTACTCCGGTAATTGATGATCCTTCTTCCAGGGTGAACTGGTCTACATATTCCTTAAACTCCTCAAAGCCCAAAGTATATTTGCTTATGAATTCATTATCAGCTAATCCTTCCTTAATCAATACATTGGCAATGGTCAGAGCCAGAGCCCCATCTGTTCCGGGATATGGTGCTATGTAGAAGTCTGCCAATTTTCTTGTCTCTGTCTCTATAGGGTCTATAAGTATGATAAATGCTCCCTTTTTTTTGGCTTCCTTTAGAAAAGGAACCATATGAACGCCTGTATTCATGGGGTTTCTTCCCCAGATGATTATAGTTTTTGAGTTTACAACATCCTTAATGTCATGGCTTAAGGGTCTGCCAAAATCATATCTTTGAGCTTCATTGCCTGCTCCGGCGCAAAGGCTTCCAACGGGAACCGTTACTCCGCCATAGGCATTGAAGAACCTGCTTTCTATATTCTTTAAAAGCCCAACATTTCCTCCATGATTCCAGTGAAGGAGGGCTGTGGTAGGATATGTTTTTCTTAGCTCATCAAGTCTGTATGCCACCAGGTCCAGAGCTTCATCCCATGTGGTTTCCTTCCACTCATTATTTTCCTTTACAAGGGGCTTTCTTAGTCTGTCGGGGTGGTTCATCATATCTATATGTTTCATTCCCTTTTTGCACAAAAAGCTGCCTGTTACGTGATTTCTTGGGTCTCCCTTTATGGCCAGAACTTTATTGTCTTTAACTTTGGCTACAATGGAACATGAATCCCAGCAGTCCAATGTACAGGATGTACTTATACATTTTATATTATCTTCCATAGCAACACCTCTTAAGTATTATAACATTAGATTACTATATAATTTGTAATATTTCGAACTTTTGTTGGATAAAGTGAAATTTTGTTATATTCTTATTATAGATAAATTTAACACTGAAAGAAAGTGATATGTGGAGAAAAGTTGAAAAAGATTAAATATTCCAAATAATATTGATTAAGCGCAGAATTTGTTATATCATTATTTATGATAGACAAGCTGTTATCAAAAACTGATAGTTTTCTCCGAGCAATATAACCTGTGAACTTAGGTTTATGGTTTTATTGCCGTTAGGGTTTGATTGGAAACGGTCAAGCCTCCCAGTGGAAAGGAGAACAGAGCTTAAGCAGTATTTCCATTGGGAGTACTGTTTATTTTGTTTCTTTAATTCCACTTTAACTAAGGGTCAGCAGTAATACTCTCGCCTATATAAGCGAGATTTAAAATAAAAAAGAAAGGTGGAGTTAAGTATGTTTAAGAGAAAATCCAGATTGATGATGCTTTTACTAGCAGTATTATTGGTACTTCCAAGCTTTGCTGTGTTTGCAGAAGAAGCTTATGCTGTGGAAATTGTGGCAGGGGATACAGTACTTAAATTAAGTCTGGAGGATTTAAGGAATATGCCTGAGGAAGCTCAAATTGATGAAGAATACATATATTACAGCAAATCGGGACAAAAGTCAGTACATGTAAAAGGTGTCAGCTTGGCATATGTGCTGAGAGAATTAGCTGGTGTGACTTATGAGAATGCAGTGGTAAACTTTGAAACTTCTGATGGCTACCCAGTTGATCCACAATATCTGGAGGACATATTCAATGAAGATCTAAAATATGTACTGGCCTATGAAATAAATGGAGAAGCCATAGACAACGACGAAAACCCGGATAATGAAGAGATTGCTGTTTACAGAAAGGTTAGACAGGAAAATGAATTTGGAACAGTATTTAAGCTGGTAGTAAGGATTACAGTTGGAGAGGCTATGGTACCAGCTCAATCAGAAGAGGAAAAACCAGTTGAAGAAATACCTGCAGAATATATATTTACAGATATTACAGAGGAATTTGAATTTGCCAAGAAGGCAATACAGCATCTTTACAGCAGGGGAATAATTGAAGGAGTAGGCAACAACATATATGCTCCAGAAAGAGAATTTACAAGGGCTCAATTCTGCAAGATAATGGTAGAGGCTTTAGGTTATGAAAAAGTTAAATACAAAGGAGCATTTACTGATGTGAAGGAGACTGACTGGTTTGCTGACTATGTACAGACTGCCTATGAACATGGGCTATTTGATGGATACGGTGATGGAAGCTTTAGGCCAAATCAGCCTATAAACAGGCAGGAAATGGCAGCAGTAGCTGGCAGAGGCGCTGTTATAGCAGGTATAGTAGATAGAGCTAAAATGGACAAGTTTGTAATGGAAAAATCAAATTACTTGGATAAGGAACTGGTTCCTGACTGGGTAGCCCATGAAGTGGCATGGCTTGAGGCTCAGGGAGTATTTGCTGAAATAGCTGAACATTATTTTGAGCCTAAGAAGGTAGTAAACAGGGCAGAGGCAGCTGTTGTAATATACAATACCTTATTTAAATAGATATGGTATTTATATGTAAATACAAATGAGCGATGGCTTTGGCTTTCGCTCATTTGCATAAAGGAGGGGTTTTATGAAGAGGTTCCATAAAAGAATTGTTACATTTTTGCTGGCATTTTTGCTTATAGTAAGCCAGGGTGCATATTTTAGGTCCTATGCTGAAGCAGCAAATGCAGACCTGATTATTACAGGTACAGGTGTATATGAAGAGGTTATAATTACAGAAAAGGACTGGAGTAAGTATAAGCTGATAGAAAGAATATATTCCGGAAACAATAGCCTGGGATTCCACAAGATAATAAAGGCTAAGGGATATGACCTGTTTGAGCTCATTGGAGAGGGAAACCTTAAGACTGACAGGGATTATGTAGTGAAGTTTACATGTTCTGATGGATTTGAATTTACAAAGACCATAAGCGAGCTTAGAAATACCTACTTTTTCAGCGACTTTACTGAAAGAAGCAAAACTGAAATAATGCCAATGATAGCCAGATATACTGCTGAATTGGCTGATTTTCCAAAGAATAAGTTTTCACCACCTGTTACATGGACTGACAGGGAAATAACTGAAGCAGATTTGGATAAAGGCTTTCCAAAGCTTGTATTTGGGCAAACCGGCATTGACGATATGAACCTGTCAAAGTGGGGGAAAGGGATAGTAAAGATAACCATTGGAGAAGACAGTCCAAAGGAAAATAAAGGAATAGGATTGGATTCCACATATAAGCATATAAGCTATGATGGCGCACCATATAATGTAGATGCCATTACAGGTGCTACATTTACCATTGAAGGGCCTGGAGTTGAAGGATACAGGGCCATATCCTTAAGGCAGATTGAAGAGGATGTTGAAGGACAGGAAAGAGGAGACTACTATGAAAAGATGGGCAACAAGGTAGTCCAAAACACCTATGAAGGTATAAATGCCAAATACCTTATCGACAATTATGTAAAGGTTAGGGACAATGCAGGGAATGCAATATTCAAGGATAAATCAAGGAAGGTAATATTAACAGTACCTGTTGAAGAGACTGAAAACTATCTGATAGCCTACGGAATAAATGAAGTTCCTCTGGTGTATCTGGATACGGATGTAGGTTATAAGGAGGATAAGCGTAACGACAACGGATGTTTTAAGCTTGTATATAAGCAGGACCAATCCACTGCTAGGGAGTTTTCCAATGTAGCCTATATCTACATAGAGGAAAAGGATGCTAAAAACATATATGAGCATACCTATCCACCTTATGATGATCCAAAGTATACAGACTATGAAATACTAATCCACGGGAATGCAATGGATAAGGTGATAAAATACAAGGTATCAGATATTGAAGCCATGAAGGACCTTCACTATGAGGCTGAATACAGCCTTTCCAACAGCGAATACTTCTGGTACTACAATACCTACAAGGGAGTTCCGCTGTGGGATTTGCTTCTTAAGGCAGGTTTAAATCCAAATATAGACGAGAATACCTCTGTTCAGTTTATAGCAGCAGATGGCTATAACTTCCAGCCTATGACCATTAGGGAAATAAAGGATAGCTCCCTTTATGGATATTATGAAAGGAATCCATTGGACTTAGGCGATGGCAAATACGATGGTTCCAATGACAAGCCACTTTATACAGGCATGCCTGTACTTGTAGCCTATGGATTCAACGGATACCCCTATGTTACAAGGCCAACAGATGAAGGCTATAATTCCGGACTTGGAAACGATGGCGGACCTTTAAGGGTAATATTTGGAAAGAAGAGCTACAATGATGCAAACGGTTCAAATCAGGTGCAGTTCTTTAAAGAGATAATCATTGGCGGTGGAGAGCCAATTTCATTGGGAGAAGGAAAAACAGGTGATGGCAAGAGCACCCAGACAGGAGTAGATGAAAGGTCAAGCTGGAACCATAACTATGGCGTATATACTGAATACCTTGACAGGCCTGTTCTAAGGATAACAGGATCACAGGTTAAGGAGCCTATGACCTTTACTTTGAGGCAGCTTGAATCAATGATGAAGTACGCAATAAGGGATGTATATACCGGCGATGGAATCCGCGAATTTGAAGGGATAGTGCTTTGGGACCTTATAACAGAGGTTGTAGGGCTGAAGGAAGGCATAGAAGTGCCAAGTGTCAGGGTGTTTAGCGGACCAAACTACAATCAGATAATCAGAAGTGCAGAGCAGCTTAAAAATGGAGTATTAAACTCCAAAGGCGAATTAAAGAAGATCATCATTGCCTATGCAGTAGACGGATATCCTCTTGTACCTGATGAAAGCTCTATTGGATATGTAAACAACAATGCCAATGGTCCATTAAGGCTTATTGTTGAGGAAAGCAAATCCATGTGGGTTAAATGGACTGACTGTATAGTAGTAGGTACTGGAGATTACGAAGAACCAAGGATGGAAGATGTTAAGGAACTGGATTTGTCAAGGTTTTCTGTAGAGGAAGATGAAGGAAGGATATGGATAGCATATAGGAATGATACTGGTAAGGAGCTTCCTGAAGCCAGTGTAAGAAGCATGGAATATGATAAGGATGGAAACCTGTGGATTGGAACAAATAATGGCGGCCTTGCAGTTAGAAGCAAGAATGGAAAATGGACTGTAATAAAGGAAATAGAAACTGAAAACTTAGGTACAGTTAAGGTGGATACCTGCTATGCCATTGCTCAAAGGGAGAATGGAGAGCTTTGGATTACCCTGGGAGGAGCATTGACACCACAGGGAGTACTGGTAAAAACAGGAGACACCTGGAAGCTGTTTAATACAGAAAACTCATTGCTGCCAGCTAATTTCGTTCAGGAGCTTGAACTGGATGGAAATGGAGGATTGTGGATAGGCACCCAAAATGGAGTTGTATATGTGGACAAGGATGGCAACTGGACTGTTTATGGGGAAGATGAAGGATTGCTGCCTTATTCAGTAGATGCCCTTGAGCCAGATGGACAGGGAGGAATATGGGTTGGCTTCTATCCAAATGTAGTTGGTGAAGGTGATAACGCACAATATATAGGAGCATATCAGCATATTAAATCCGATGGAACTGTAGATACCTATGAAGGCTTTGACAGCTCAAACTTTAATGTGAACTGGGTAAGAAGCATATCCATGGACGAAAAAGGCGGAGTATGGGTTGTAAGGTCAGGAAATGCAGATGGATTTGGACAAGGAGAGGTAGACTATATATTAAATGGTGAAAGGACGGTATATAAGGCTAAGGATTTGTATCCATCAATTGGAGAGGATGACGATATAAGATTTTTACTGGCTGAAGGGGACAACATCTATATAGCAACTAAATCTAGTGGCCTTGTTAAATTAGATGGAATAGGAAATGTAGTAGAAGTGATAAACGGTTCAAACAAGCTGCCATCAAAGAAATGGAACAATGTATATTTCCTTGACTACGACAACGGCAATCTGTTTATAGGAACCAATGGCGGAGCTGCAGTCTATACAAAGGCTGTTACATTTGAGGATATAGAGTCCAGCCCATACAGAGCTGATATTGAGAACATGGCTACTATGGGATATGTAAGTGGTAGCGGCAACAGATTTAGACCAGATGACAATATTACAAGAGCTGAATTTGTCACTATGGTAGTAAGGATATTGGGCCATGATATAGAAGAAGTAGTAACTTCTCCATTTAAGGATGTAAAGGCTGGAGACTGGTATTTAGAGTACCTGTCGGCTGCCAAGAAGAATGGAGTTGTTGTTGGGTATGATGACGGAACCTTCAGGCCTAATAAGGCTATTACCAGGATGGAGGTACTGGCTATACTGAACAATATTTCAGACGGAAATATTGAAGAGCTGGAGGAAAAAATACTTTCAAATAACCTAAGGGAAGTTACCAGAGGAGAAGCTGCAGCTATACTGTTGGAATTCTTAAAAAACTAGAATAATGGGATTAGACTGTGTAGTATTACACAGTCTTCCCTTATTACTTATTAGGAGGGTATTATGAAGAGGTTTAAAGCTTTGAGTATATTGCTTATATTTGTATTAGCTTTATCCATGACTTTGTCAGGATGTGGCAAGGATAAGAATACTACTGCAGCTAATGAAGAAGGAACTGAAATAGATGAAAATAAGGATGAAGAAGTATCAAAGGATATAAGTGGTGATACAGGGGAGGAACAGGAAGAATCAACAACTGATGTCAATGAAGAAGCTCTTCAGGGTATGAAAGAGGGTCAAGAAGATAACTCTGAAGGGAAAGGTGTACCATCCTTTGAAGGAGAATCAAAGTCTGGGGAGGCAGTACCAGAGAAGGAAACAGGTACAGAAGTAAAGGAAGAAAATGAGAAAGAGGAAGAAATTGCTGAAGAGGGCATAAATATACTTAAGGTGGAAGGCAAGGTTGGGAATCCATTGTCTTTAACATTGGATGAATTAAAGGCTATGGAAAACCTGATATTTGAAGGGGATTTCTATTCCTTGAACAATTTTGGAACTACTCAGCATACCAGGTTCAAAGGTGTTAAGCTGTGGGGGCTTCTTGAAAAGGCTCAAATAGCATCTGATGCTGCAAAAGTCAGGATAGTTGCAACAGATGGATATGAAATGGAATTTACAGTTGATGAGGTAAAAAGACAGGACTACATAGACGAGACAAATCCGGATGTAAAGCTGCCAATGATAATAGCCTGGGAGGAAAATGGCCAGGAATATGATGTTGAAGAAGGACCTCCATATAAGCTTGTAGTAGGGCAGAAGGAGCCGGGGGATATCAATAAGCCTCAATGGGTTTCAAACATAGACCGCATTATTGTTGAGTAGGGGAATGATATTATGAAGAACAGAAAATCCTATATTGTATTTTTGGCTGTAGTTATTGTACTTGTTGTAGTTTTATTTATTTCCAACAATTCCATGTCCCAGGAGGAAAAGATAGTTGAGTCCTTTTATCCCGGCTCCAAGGATATTGAGCTTGTAAAGTATATTTCCGATGATATGTATATTTCCCTCAACTTTCCTGCTGTTAAAAGGGCTTATGAGATTGACGGCAAGGTGAAAGCCTTTGTGTCAAGCTGTGTAGGCTATAACGGCCCCATTGATGTATTGGTGGCCATTGACAGCGATAGCGATGAGCTTATAGGAATACAGATACTCCAGCATGAGGAAACTCCAGATTATGCTGAACATATTGAAAAGGACTGGTTTTTGGAGAGATTTATGAACATTGCTGTGGACAAGTATTTAAACCTGGTAGTGCTGGAAAAGGAAGACCCACATGACATAATCCAGGTTACAGGAGCCACCATCAGCTCCCAGGCAGTGGTCAATGCAGTAAATGCAGCCATTGGAGCCTATCAATACTTAAACAATGGAGTGGAAATGGCAAGTGTACCGGATGTAGTGCCTCAGGAAATGTGGAGTAAGGAGACTAACAGCTTTGCTATAAACTGGGATGATGGCTCCATGAGGATAGATGTAGAGAGAATTAAGGAGTATAAGCAGATTGAAATGGATGTAGTGCTTATAAATACCACAGGTACAGAAACGGAAATGAGGGTAAAGGGGCCAACCCTAAGGGATGTGCTTGAGGAAGAAGGATTGGATCTAAGTGATTTTGCAGGCATTGGAGTTACAGGAAGGGACGGATACTATACGCTGATTGATAAGGAAAAGCTGGAGTCAGGAGATGTAATACTTGCATGGGAAATAGATGGAAAGCCTATAAAGGAAGAGGAAAAGCCTATTAGGCTGGTAGTCCCTAAGGAGCTGGGGCCATATTGGGTGAAGATGGTATCAAATATAGACCTTTACAGTGAAATATCTCCAAAGGACATAGACAAGGTTCACATATTTGAGCCATTGACGGAGGACATTGAACCCTATTATTATGAATACTATGGCAGCAAGGACAAGGCCATAGAAGTAGGGAAGATATTAAGGAAGTTTGATGTGGTAGATGAAAAAGGATTTTTCACCATGGCTGCTGTGGATGGCCTTATAAAGAATGAGACCATTTCCTTAGTAAAGCAAAGGTACTATATAAAGGTTGAAGGGGATAATGCACCTATGAACATATCTCCTAATTTCAAGTTGGGCATGAATGTCAAACACATGACTCACTTTTCCACTACAAAGGATGCAGTCATATTTCCTGAAATGATGGCAGAGGTGGTAAGGACTAAGGATATAGGCGGGAAGGAAGGAATGCTCCTTGAGGATGTGCTGCTGACAGCAGGCATGAGGTGGAATAAGGAAAACTCATTTATTGCTGTTAGTACTGATGAAAGGGCTGCTGAACTTATATCTGATGAAATACTTCAATGCTATTTAGTTCAAAATGAGGATAGTGTATCCCTTTACAAAGAAAATGAGGAAATACTAAATAATCTGTTGAGGATTGAGAAAAGATGAGGCTAAAAAAGCGAAGTATAATTCAAATAGCTATTACTTTAGCAGTAATAGCTATTATGATAATATATTATCTGTGTATAAACGAATATACTGACTTTAAGCTGTTATCCATAGGGGATATGAACCCCTATGGAGGGTGGAGCGCATTGAAATCAGCCTTTACAGATGCATCCTACAGGTTTAGGGGAATATCCAACTCCATAGCCCTGACTGTTGCCATAGTCATTTCTGCGTTCCTTATGGGAAGGTTCTTCTGTGGATATGTATGCCCCATAGGAGCTCTGCAGGATTTTTTTAAGTATCTGGGAGGTAGGCTTCGCATAAGGGAAATAAAGCTAAAGAGGTGGAAATATTTTCACCCGGAAATGATAAAGTATTTTGTATTAATTGCGGTAATCGTACTAAGTATATTGGGGCTTGGGAATATTGTATCTCCCTATTCTCCCTGGATAGCCTATTTAAACCTGTTTTTAGGATTTAATATAAGGATAGGATTTATAGTATTGCTGTTGATATCCGCAGTTTCTCTTTTTGTCAGGAGAATTTTCTGCAGGGTATTCTGTCCCCTTGGAGCCTTTCAGGCACTTCTTACTGCCATTGGGCCATCAAGGCTTAGAAGGGGACAAAGCTGCAGCGGATGTACCCATTGCCTGAAAAGCTGTCCTGTGGGTATTGAAGGACCAAAGGGCGATGAAATATCTCCTGAATGCATCAGGTGCATGGAGTGCGTTAATACCAATTGCATAAAGGGAACTGAAGGACATAGCCTGAAGTTTGGAAGAAAAGGAATTAACAGTAGGGCTTATGTAAATGCAGCACTGGCAATTTTAATTGCTATATTTATATTCCTTCCACTTATAGGTTTCAGAGCTGGCAATGAGGCCTTTGTGCAGATTGAAGGGTTAAAGGATGGGCTATATACCGGAACAGGCATAGGATTTGGTGGCAATATGAAGGTTGAGGTATTGGTTGAGGATGGCAGAATAAAGGGTATCAATGTAATATCCCACAATGAAACTACAGGATATTATGAGGAAGTATTTAGAACCCTGTCCAGGGAGATAGTAGAAAGGCAGAGCATAGGTGTAGATGCCATAAGTGGTGCTACAACTACCAGCAGGGGATTCTTAAATGCAGTAAGACGTGGGATAAGTCAAGCATTGGAAGGGAAATAAGGTGGTTAATATGAATATAAAAAAAGCTGTTCCAATAGCAGCAATAATTGTTATTCTACTGGTATTCCTGCTGACAAGGGAAGAAGAGGTAACATTAAGGATTGTAAATGGAGATGACGTGAAAACTATCAAAGGAGAATACATATACTCCTTTGAGGATTCAGTTACTTTCCCTGCTGTAATAAGAAGCAGTGGCGAAAAGCCTGTTGAAACTGAATACAAGGGAATTGAGCTTGAAAAGCTTTTTTCAGCGTTGGGAATCGATATTTCCAGTGCTGAAAGAATAACCTTCAATGCTTCAGATGGATATAGGGTAATACTGAAGGTTGAAGAAATTAACGAGCCAAATAATGTTTATCTGACCTATGAAAGGGATGGAAAGCCTATGAAGTCCAAGAAAAGAGGAGGCGATGGCCCTTTACGTCTGGTAATAAGGCGTGATCCATTCAGCGAGAGATGGATAAAGCATGTGGAGGAGATTATAATTGAATAATAGATTTCATATGGGGTTTAATACCCCTTATTTTTTTGCACTAATACTGGTATAATAACTGGGAGGGAGTGAGAGTATGGCTAAGAAAAAGAAGATAATAGAAACTTTGATAATAGATAATATGTTTCCAAATAAATCAGTGGCAGATTATGAGGGGAAAACAGTTATATTCAAAGGCGGAATAAAGGGGCAGAGGGTTAAAGTCCTTTTAGGAAGAAAGAAGAAGGATTATATTGAAGGAAAGCTATTGGAAGTATTGGAAAGGTCTCCATTGGAAAAAAACCTGTCCTGTGATTATGAAGACGAATGTGGAGGATGTACTTACCAGACCTTGTTGTATGAAGATGAGCTGGAGCTTAAGAAGGAGCTGGTTTTGGACCTGTTCAGGAAGGAGAATATAGAGGGTTTTGATTTTTTAGGAATAGAGAGAAGCCCAAATGTAGAAGGGTATAGGAACAAGATGGAATATACTTTTGGCGATTCAGAAAAAGGAGGGTCCTTGGTACTGGGGCTGAATAAAAGAGGAAGGTTTTATGAGGTAGTAGACAGCGATGCCTGCAATATTGCAGATGAGGATTTTACTGCAATAAGAAAGAAAACCATGGAGTACTTTAGGGAACAGAATATCCCTTATTATAATAAAAGGAGCCATGAGGGAGTACTAAGGCATTTAGTTGTAAGAAAAGCACTATCTACAGGGGAAATATTAATTAATCTGGTAACTACAAGTCAGGGAACTATAGATACAGATGGATTTGTAGAGGAGCTATTGGCACTAAGGGGCCTTAAGGGAAGGATTACAGGGATACTTCATACCATAAACGATGGTTTGGGTGACATTGTAAAGGCAGATAAGCTAAGCCTTTTATACGGCAGGGATTACATAACTGAGGAAATTCTGGGATTAAAGTTTAAAATATCTCCATTTTCCTTTTTCCAGACAAATACCTTTGGAGCAGAAAGATTGTATTCCATTGCAAGGGAATTTGCCGGGGATATTGCTGATAAGGTAGTATTTGACCTGTATTCAGGCACAGGAACCATTGCTCAGATTATGGCTACAGTTGCTAAAAAGGTAGTTGCCATAGAGATAGTAGAGGAAGCAGTTGTAAAGGCCCGTGAAAATGCAGAATTAAATGGACTGAATAATATAGAGTTCATAGCAGGAGATGTTTTAAAGGAAGTTGATAATTTAAAAGAAAAACCTGATGTTGTAATAATTGACCCGCCAAGGGATGGAATTCACCCAAAGGCAATAAATAAGATTATAGATTTTAATCCTGATACCTTTGTATATGTAAGCTGCAATCCGGTAACTCTAGTGAGGGATTTAAAGGTATTTATGGAAAGGAGGTACAAGGCGGAAAAGGTTAAGCTTATGGATATGTTTCCAAGAACGCCACATGTTGAGTGCGTGGTATTGATGACAAATGTAAAAAACAAATAAGCGCCTGAAAAACGGCCTGAATACAGGGCTTTCAGGTGATTTGCCATCTGCCGAAAATGTGCTTTTTGGCGGCTGGGATGCCGGAAAGCCCTGTATT
>DUMS01000081.1 GCA_012839745.1 Tissierellia bacterium | reverse complement strand
GCACTCAATTTCAAAAGAAATTGAGTGCCAGATCGCTCGACTTGCATGTGTTAGGCACGCCGCCAGCGTTCGTCCTGAGCCAGGATCAAACTCTCATTAAAAAAGTTCCCTTAGCTCTTTTGACTTTGCTCAAAGTACTTCACACTGTTTAGTTATCATGGTTCATTTTGTTGTCAGTTTTAAGCAACTGACTTTTACACTATAACAGATTTTTTAATCGCTGTCAATACCTTTTTTCATTTTTTGTTCAGCTTGTTTTGCTTTGTTTTCGACAGCTATTATACTATAGCAACTTTTTAACCCTTTGTCAATAACATTGGAATAATATTTTAATTCCCTTTGAAATACTTTTTCCATCCTCTTTGACAAGAAGGTGAATTGTAAATATCATAAAAATATGATAAGATTATATTGTAACTGTAAACATTTTCTTGTATGCGCAGTGTACCTAAGGTATAAAAACTTCCATACCTTTTGCTTTAATGATAATTAGTGTTATATACATCAGTATATTATATGACTTAATTCATAATATTGATTGAGAAAGGATTGTTATTAATGGATATACGACAACTTGAAACCTTTGTTCATGTAGCTAACTTTAAGAGCTTTTCTAAAGCTGCAGAAAAACTATACATAACTCAGCCTACTGTAACTAATCATATACAGAATCTTGAAAAAGAATTGGGAACAATACTTATTAACCGCTCCGGTAAAAATATATCTCTCACTGATGCAGGCAATTTATTCTACAAATATGCAATAAATATCATAAATACATGTGAAATGGCTAAATTCGACTTAGGTTCCTATAAAGGCCGTGTACAGGGCCATCTTTATATATATTCCAGTTCTGTTCCCAGAAAGTACATATTGCCTAAAATACTGGCCAGCTTCTCAAAGAAATATCCTGAAGTAACTTATACAATAAGCAATAAGGACTCCAAGGATATTATCAACTCCATTTTGGAAGGGGACACGGATTTCGGCATAGTAGGAGCAAGCTTTATTTCAAATAAGCTGGAATACATAGATATGGTTGTTGATGAGCTAGTACTGATTGCTCCTAATACAGAGCACTTTAATAAACCCAATTATTCTGTTCTAACCATCGAAGAAATACTTAAAGAAAAAATTCTGCTCAGAGAAGAAGGTTCAGGCACAAGGCATATTTTGTTAAACTGTTTAAAAAGCAAAGGCATAAGTATTGACAATTTAAACATATTGGGATATATAGAGGATACGGAAACCATTAAAGAATTGGTTTCTCTTGGATTAGGAGTTAGCTTTATGTCAAAGCGTGGTGTCTTACAGGATGTTGAAATCGGAAAATATAAAGCATATTATGTTGAAGGACTTGAATTAAAAAGAAAATTCTATTTTGTATACCATAAAAAAAGGCAGCTTTCACCTTTAAATGAAGCATTCAAATCCTTTGTTTTAGATTATATAAAAAAGCAATAATTAATATGCTTAAAGAACCAAGGGCATTCCTTGGTTTCTTTATCATCATATTTTCTTAATGTTATTTTTGAAAGCAAATATAGCAGCTTGTATTCTGTCATTGACATCTAATTTCTTCAAAATGCTTGATACATGATTTTTTACCGTTTTTTCGCTTATAAACAGTTTATCAGCAATCTCTTTGTTGTTCAACCCTTCAGCAATCAAGGTTAATACTTCGTATTCTCTATTAGTTAAAGACTCTATTTTCTTTAATCTATTATAAGTTTCACTATCAGTTACATCCGATTTTTCATTTAACATAGAAGCAATGCTTGGCTGTATGTAATTTTTCCCTTCTCTAACATCCCTTATTGCTTTTATAAGGCCATCTGCATCTGAATCCTTTAATACATATCCGTCTGCTCCCATTTTTATAGTCTCAAAGAGGTATTCCTTATCATCATGAATTGTCAGCATTATGATCTTTGTCTCTATCCCTAAATCCTTTAATCTTCTTAAAACATCGATTCCATTTAGTTTAGGCATATTTATATCCAAAAGCAGTACATCTGGTTTGTATTTCAAAACCTTTTCAATAGTTTCATACCCATCTCCCGACTGACAAACTACAACAATATCCTTTTCAAGTTCTATTAACTGTTTAAGTCCTTCTCTTATTAAAGCATGATCATCTGATATCATTACAGAAATCTTACCTGACTTTTTCAATTTATTTTTCCTCCTCTGGCAACGTTATGTAAAAGCTAATTTTAGTACCTTTTCCTGGTGCAGACTTTATTGTCATATTTCCTCCTAATAGTTCTACTCTTTCTCTCATATTAACTAATCCGTATCCTCCATATTCTGCTTCATTATTGCATGCTTCACTGAAATTAAAACCAATTCCGTTATCTGCAATAACCAGATTAAGCCTTTTTTGTGAAAATTCAATAATAATTATTGCTTCAGTAGCTTTTGAATGCTTGTATATATTGCTTAACGCTTCCTGAATTATTCTAAACACAGCTATTTCAACAGATGAGTTAAGAGCAGAAACCTGTCCAAATACTTTCAGCTCAACGTTAATTCCCGTATACTCTATAAATTTCTGCACATATCTCTGCAAAGTTGGTATCAATCCCAAGTCATCCAGAGACATTGGCCTTAAATCATATATTGTCTTTCTGATATCCTTCAAGGTCATCCTTATAATATCCTTTAGATTGTTTAGTTCCTCCTTAAACTTATCCTTATCAATATCTGCCAATCTCTCACATACTTCTGCCTTAACTAAAATATTGGCTATTGACTGAGCAGGGCCATCATGTATATCCCTGGCAAGCCTTTGTTTTTCCTCTTCCTGTGCCTCTATTATCTTTATACCTAAGGTTTTTTTCTTACTTAAGTGATCTACAGTGAATACTATTTCATTTAAATTGCCTCTTAAATATTCCGTAACAACACTTACAGATTTCCACGCTTTTTCTGCCTTATTTAAAACTTCCCTTGCAGATTTTAATCTTACTTCCAGCTCTTTTCTCTTCTGTATAATGTTTTTTTCCTCTTCCCTTTTTATAAACAATTTAATTCTTATCTCGTTTGCTAAATCATAAGCCTCCTGCAATTCCTCCTGAGAATACATATGAAAGTTTTTATTGACATTGGAAAGATGTATTCTTCTTTTTTTCTCTTCTATTTCCAGCTCATCAACTTCTCTTATAATTTCATCTACCTTTTCTTTAATCTGAATTAACTCATCTTCCAACAGCTTCACATTTTCTCTTGCCTGGTCCACAATATTTACTATTTCTTCTTTGCTGTTTTCTATGGAATGGATGGTATTCTGCAATATGTCATTAATCCTTTTTACGCTAATAATCTTGTCCCCCACCAAATTCCACCTCATCTTTAGATTTCCATTTCTTCTATCTGTGCTTTTTCATCATCAGTTAAAACATTGTGCAAATTTAACAGAATAATTAGCCTTTTATCATCAATTCTCCCTATACCTGTAATAAATCTCCTGCTTATAGTCTCTATAGTATCAGGCATGGAGTCTATTGCTTCTTCCCGCAATCTTATTGTCCTCGTAACATCATCTACTACAAAACCAATTTCCCTGTTGTTAAAACTAATCACTATAACCTTTGCATCAGCTGGTATATCTGTTTTCTTCATTTCAAATCTTTTCTTCAAATTAATAACAGGTATAACCTTTCCCCTATAGTTTATAACACCTTCAATAAAATTTGGGGAATTGGGGATGTAAGCTGGTTCCTCATATGATATTACTTCTTTTACCTTCATTATATCTATTCCAAATTCCTCTTGATTTAAATTAAAAACAACATATTGCAATTCTGACAATATTACCACCTTCCTTAAACATGTTCATACTTATTATTCTACATAAAATCCACATATCCTTCTACATGTTTTTTCAAAATTTGTCTTTTTTGGTTGAAAAAAAGGCTTTTAACCCGCAGTTAAAAGCCTTTTTGTCTATCAAGGACTAATTTCCCATTTTTAATTACATATAAGGTATGGTTTATTCCAAAATGATATATTACATAATCAAAATTAGGTGAATCCAATACCAATATATCTGCTTTTTTCCCTACTTCAATACTTCCTATTTTATTTTCCAATTTCAATGATGCTGCTCCATTTATTGTAGAAGCAGTTAATACCTCCTCAGGGGTCATTTTATATAATAGTGAAGCAAAGCTCATAACAAGCTGCATGTTTTCTGTAGGGCAGCTTCCAGGGTTGTAGTCTGTAGATATAGATACTGGTACCCCTGAGTCTATCATTTTTCTGGCTCTAGCATGTTTCCCTGACTGTAAGTAAAAGCTTGTTCCGGGAAGCAAGTTTGCTATTACACCTTTTTCAGCCATCATTTCAATTCCTCTTTCACTGGCAGCAACCAGATGGTCAGCAGATATGCAACCTATCTCTGCTGCTAATTCTGCTCCTCCCATGGGTTCTATTTCATCTGCATGTATTTTGGGAATTAGTCCATATTGTAGCCCCGCTTCCAGTATTTTTCTTGTCTGCGCTATATCAAATACTCCTTCTTCGCAAAATACATCACAGAATACTGCCAGTTTTCTTCTGGATACTTCTGGTATCATATCATCTATCAATATCCTTACAAAATCATCCGGGTTATCTTTATACCTTTTAGGTACAGCATGGGCACCCAGAAAGGTAGATACTACATCTACAGGATGGTCTTCATTTAGCTTCACAGCCACTTCCATTTGCTTTAATTCAGTATCAAAATCATCAATCCCATATCCGCTTTTTGCTTCAACAGTAGTTACCCCATAGGAAAGCATTATATCCAGGCTTTTTTTGGCCTGATTATAGAGTTCAGAGAATGTAGCATTTCTGGTTGCTTCAACTGTGCTATGGATTCCGCCTCCCGCTGCCAATATTTCCAAGTATTTTGCACCTCTAAGCTTCATAGCCAGCTCGTTTTCCCTGGAACCGCTGTGTACTAAATGGGTATGTGAGTCTACCAATCCAGGAATTACAGTTTTATCCCTGGCATCTATTACTACTGTATTTTCATGTGTTTCAAAATCCTTTGGCAGTTCCCCCTGGCCTACATATATTATCGAATCGTCCTTTACTGCAATTACACCATCTTCAATTAAGCCTACTTCCTTCATTTCATCCTTTATTCTGGCCCTGTTAGGTCCCTTTAAAGTATATAGCTTCTTTATATTCTTAATAACCAGATCAGCTTTCATTTTATCCACCTTACTCGAATATTCTCTTTTCAAGTATTTGGTCTGAGCTAAAATTTTCCAGCCTTAAATAATAATCTGCAACATCTACCAGGGCTTGCATTGGCACTAGCCCAATTATCTCGCTTCCAATTACGTTTACTCCATACCTCATGGCTTCTCTTTCAATGGTATCAAAAACCCTATACAATGAAGTTTTAGTATAGTCCACCATGTTCATGGATACCTGCACTATGTTTCTTTCCTTGATTTCAAGGCCTATTGCCTTACAATAGGTAAATCCTCCAGTTTTTGCCCTGACAACCTTGGCAATCTTCTTTGCAATTTCAACATTGTTTGTTCCCAGGTTTACATTAAATGCAATTAATGGAGGCCTTACTCCTACAGCAGTTACTCCAGCCTTAATATTCAATTCGTCAGGGCCAAAGTCGGGCTTCCATTTTTCATCCTTTAATTTTTCAGCCATGCCTTCATATTGGCCTCTTCTAATATCTGCTAAATTTTCCCTTTCCTTAGACGTGGCAGATTTTTCATAGAGAAATACTGGGATGTTTAACTCTTCCCCTATTCTCTTTGCCAATCTTTTAGAGTATTCTATACACTCTTCCTCTGTTACATCAGATATAGGTATCAATGGTATTACATCAGTTGCTCCCATTCTAGGGTGCCCTCCCTGGTGCTTTGTCATGTCTATAAGTTCAGACGCAACCCTGCAGGCATTAAAAGCTGCCTCAATTACCCTTTCTGGCTCTCCAACGAATGTTACAACACTTCTGTTGTGGTCCTTGTCCATAGAATAGTCTAATAGCTTGACTTCCTCCATCCTTCTTATCTCATCCACAATTCTTTCTACTACTTCTTTGTTTCTTCCTTCGCTAAAATTGGGTACACATTCTATTAATCTTGCCATGTATATCCTCCTCTATTTTCTTATTGCTTCGTCATACATTTCATCAACCAGCTTCTTAACAAGATTTTCATCAGGTATATATGGAATTGTAATATGGTCTGTATCACCGAACTTTTTATTATATTCTATCGCTGTTTCCATGGAATTCTCATTCATAGCCCATGACCTTCTGGCTACTCCTACCATAACATCCCATGGTATAGCAGATTTAATTATATTATCAACCCTTTCACTTCCATCAAGTACCAATCCAAAGCCTCCGTTTATTGATTTGCCAATTCCTACGCCACCGCCATTGTGTAGGGCAACTAAACTCATTCCTCTTGCAGCATTTCCTGCAAAGCAATGTACAGCCATATCAGCCATTATATTGCTGCCATCCTTTATATTTGCTGTTTCTCTAAATGGAGAATCAGTTCCTCCTGTATCGTGATGGTCCCTTCCAAGCATAACAGGCCCTATTTCTCCATTCCTTACCATTTCGTTAAATTTAAGAGCTATTTTCATTCTTCCCAACGCATCCTGATATAGTATTCTGGCTTGAGTTCCTACTACCAGCTTATTCTTATCTGCATCCCTAATCCAAACCCAATTGTCTCTGTCCTGGAACCTTCTGTTTGGATCAATACATTCCATAGCTGCCTTGTCTGTTTTCAGCAGGTCCTCAGGCTTCCCGCTTAAGCATACCCATCTGAAGGGCCCATATCCATAGTCAAACAGCATTGGTCCCATTATATCCTCTACATAGGATGGGAATATGAATCCTTCGCTTTCATCAACTCCATTTTTTGCTATTTCCTTAGCTCCTGCATCAAATACTGCCTTCATGAAGCTGTTGCCGTAGTCAAAGAAGTATGTTCCCCTGTTTACAAGTTCTTTAATTAACTCAAAATGATGCACTAAAGACCTATTTACCAATTCAACAAACTTTTCTTTATCAGCCCTCAACAGTTCTGTTCTTTCCTCAAATGTAATTCCCTGTGGACAATATCCTCCATCATATGGCGCATGACATGAAGTCTGGTCTGATAAAAGCTCAATATGAATGTTGTTCTTTACTGCATACTCAAGTAAGTCAACTATATTTCCGTAATATGCAATTGCAATGGATTCCTTCCTATCCATATATTCCTTAGCTACTTTAAATGCTTCCTCAATATTGTCAATTACAGTATCAATCCAGCCCTGGTCCAGTCTTGTCTTTATTCTTGAATAATCTACTTCAGCAATTATTCCAACTCCTCTTGCTATTTTTACTGCCTTTCCCTGTGCACCGCTCATGCCTCCCAAACCTGAGCTTACAAACAGATGCCCTCTTAAATCCTCTTTTATTCCTAATTTTATCCTTCCTGCATTTAGAATTGTATTATAAGTGCCGTGAACAATTCCCTGAGGCCCTATATACATCCATCCTCCTGCTGTCATCTGACCATAGTTGGCTACCCCCATTGCTGCAGCTTTAATCCAATGCTCTTGGTCATCAAACATTCCCACCATCAATGAATTGGTTATAATGACTCTTGGGCTATTTTTGCTTGATCTGAATAATCCTAATGGGTGTCCTGAAGCTACAACCAGCGTCTGCTCATCAGTTAGCTCCTCTAAATACCTTTTAATCAATCTGTACTGCATCCAGTTCTGACAAACTTGCCCTGTTTCTCCATATGTAACCAGTTCATATGGATACAGTGCAACTTCAAAATCCAAATTGTTGTCAATCATTACCTGAAAGGCTTTTCCTTCAATGCATTTTCCCTTATACTCATCAATAGGTTTGCCCATGATTCTGCCTTCTGGTCTAAACCTGTAGCCATAAATCCTTCCACGGGTCAGTAATTCATCTAAAAACTCTGGAGCCAGTTCTTCATGCCATTCTTCTGGAATATACCTTAATGCATTTTTGAGAGCAATTTCTGTTTCCCTCTTTGACAGATTAAACTCCCTCTTAGGCGCCCTTCTTATTCCTTCAACAAACTTAGGCTTAGGTGGCAGCTCTTTAAATATGTCGCTTAGCTTTATTGTCATTGAATTTGATACATCAATATTGTTAATCATTTAAAACCCTCCTATTTATAATAAATTACCTATTTTCTCCTGTACTTTATTGAGGATTTCATTGGACTTAATGATATCTTCACATGTATTTATGTCCTTATACATCACTCTATCTTCCTCTACTTCCGGTATACATTCCCTGATTATATTATATGCTACTTCTGTCCCCTTTCCCAGGGTCTTTTTACCTCTTAAGTCAATGGCCTGACAAGCTGCTAATAATTCCATAGCCAGTACCTTTCTTGAATTATTTAGTATCTCCCTGGATTTTCTTGCAGCAATTGTTCCCATGGAAACATGGTCCTCCTGATTTGCAGAAGATGGAATGGAATCCACACTAGCTGGATGTGCCAGTATCTTGTTTTCTGATACCAGTGATGCTGCTGAATACTGGACTATCATAAACCCTGAATTAAGCCCTCCCTTTCTTGTAAGAAAAGCAGGCAGGCCGCTTAATGCTGGGTTTACCAGTCTTTCAAGCCTTCTTTCAGATATATTGGCAATTTCCGACAATGCTATTCCCAAGAAGTCAAAGCTTAGTGCCATTGGCTGGCCATGGAAATTTCCTCCTGATATGACTTCCTTGGAATCTGTGAATATCAATGGGTTATCGGTGGCAGAATTAAACTCTATCAGAACTTTATCCAATACATAATCTAGAGCATCCCTGCTTGCTCCATGTATTTGGGGTATACACCTTAAAGCATAGGCATCCTGAACCCTTACTTCTCCCTGTTTTTTTGTCATCTTGCTTCCTTCCAGCAATTTTAACAGATTTTTTGCAGTGCTTATCTGTCCCTTATGGGGCCTTACCATATGAACCTTATAGTCATATGCATCTATTATGCCATTTAAAGCTTCAATGGTTAATGCAGCTGTTATATCTGCATGTTTAATAAGATTAATACTGTCATATAATGTCAGTGCACCAATTGAAGTCATAACCTGAGTGCCATTTATTAAAGCCAACCCTTCTTTTGCAGTTAGCTCTACAGGCTTTATTCCAGCTCTGTTCATGGCTTCACTGCCTGATAGGACTTCTCCATTGTAAACAGCTTCGCCTTCTCCCATCATAACCAGTACCATATGGCTTAGAGGAGCTAAATCCCCACTGGAGCCCAATGAGCCTTTTTCCGGTATAACAGGATGTACTCTCTTATTTAACATCTCTATCAAGGTATTCAATGTGGAAAGCCTGATACCAGAATAGCCTTTAGCCAGTGCATTGGCTCTTAAAAGCATTATCCCCCTTACGATTTCTTCTTCCAATGGTGCGCCTACACCGCAGGCATGGCTCATTATTAAGTTTTTCTGCAATAATCTTGTCTCTTCTTTTGTTATGGAAACATCACTGAATTTGCCAAATCCTGTGGTGATTCCATAAACAGCCTTTTCATTATCTACGAATTCATCAACAATTCTTCTGGAACTATTTACTCTCTCTATTGCATCCTGTGTTAGCTCAACTTTATATCCATATCTTGCAACATTTACGAACTCCATAAGGCTTAATCTGTTTCCATCGATTAATACTTTGTTCATTTTGCTTGCCTCCATTCATCAATAGTACGCAATTTTATATATTAATATGCTAAAGCGCAAAATAACCACAGAATCATCTGCGGTTATTATTATGGTCTATTAACTTGGAAGATACAATTGGAGTATATACTCTTTTATTCATAATTACCTCACTCTTCATCAAAGCAATATTATCCAACTTATATTGATTTCCTAAATAGGGTACTATAATATTTCTTACCTTATTAAAATCCATATTAGTCCTCATTCTCCTTACCAATGTAATATGAGGGCTAAATTTTCGCCTTTCTTTGGGAAATCCCATTTGATTCATATTATCCTCAATAAAATCATAAATGGCATTTAATCTATCCATGTCTCCTTCCAGCCCAAGCCATACTATTCCATATTCATTGTTTTTTCTATTAAAATACCCTATATTGTTTACTTTGATATTTATAGGTACATTGCTTAAGGATATGGTTTTAAGTACCCTGCCAATTCCCTCAACATATCCTTCTTCTATTTCACCTAAAAATTTCAGGGTTATATGGAAATTATCTTTGCTGACCCAACTTCCCCCATAAGATATGTTTTTTAGTAGGTTTTGTATCTGATAAAGCTGGTTCTTCAATTGTTCTGGAAAGTCAAATGCTATAAAAGCTCTCATATATATCACCATCTTACGCCAAAAAAGCAAATATGATTGAAGCTAATATATTTACTATTCCTACTGCCAAGAAAACTCTTGAAATAATTTGTCCTCTGGAAAAAAACTCCTTCTTCATAAATGCATATATACTCTTTATCAGGTTGAGTGTTATGGATACAATAAATAAGAATACACCAGTCAAAAACATGCTATCACTAAAAGCCACAAGGCTTTTTCTGTTCATTGCCAAGGCAAGGGCTACAGACACTACAACACTAATAAAAATTAGAATCATAGCCAGCCTGCGTGCAAATGTCCCATTATCCTTTTTATTTTGATTTTTATCTGACTTTTTCACAGCTTTCCCTCTTCATTATTTGTGCTGGAAGGTATATATTTTCCTTATCAACCTTTTCATTATTTATTACTTTAATAATTCTTCTTATAGCTACTGCTCCAATATCATAATATGGCTCTCTTACAGTTGTAAGCCTTGGCCTGTATATCGATGCAATCTTTAAATCTCCAAAACCGCATACAGAAATATCTTCCGGTATTTTGACATTGTTATCATAGAAAAAGCTCATTAATCCAATTGCCAGCTCATCATGACAGCAAAAAACACAAGTTACGGATTTTTCCCTTGCAAAATTAAGAACTTTTTGCCCTATGCTATACCCATCCTGTATCCTGTATCCATTTGCATGAAATACAAATCCCTCTCCATTTCCTTCTTCCATGGCTTTATTATATCCGGCTACTTTATATTTTTCAATAGAATACTCCTCATTTTCATCATAGGTTATATACATTATATTTCTGTGGCCTAAATCCAAAATATATTTTGTCATATCGAAACTGGCTAATTCGTTGTCAATGGATACAGAAGTTGTTTTATCATTTAAATAATATCTGTTTAAATATATAAAGGGTATTTTTTTACCAATCATTTCTTCTATAACTTCATTATCCTTTTCTTCTGAAATCAATATTATTCCTTCTACCTGCTTGCTCATCAAAAGCTGTACAAATTTCTTTTCTGTATCCTTATTTCCATAACTGCTTGAAAGTATTATATCGTAGTTATACATTCTGCCTACTTCTTCTATACCTCTAACCATTTCAGCTATATATGAATTGCCAATATCGGTTACTATCACTCCTATTAATCTTGACCTTCTGGTCACAAGGCTTCTGGCAACTTCATTTGGTTTATATCCAAGCTCTTTTATGGCATCCAACACCTTTTTTCTTACCTCTAAGCTAACTGGCTTAGAATTGTTTATAACCCTGGATACTGTAGAAATGGACACACCTGCTTTTTTTGCAACATCTTTTATTGTTACTGCCACCTATACCCCTCCTATTATTAACTTTGCATAATACTAATTCATTATTTCCGTTAGTTGATTATATTATATATTAATAATAGGATAATGCAAACAAATCCCATAACATTTTTGCTAGATTATAGCTATTATAATCAAACTCCTTCTCTTTAATGGGTACAGTCATATACCCTACTCCTTTTATCCTGCTCTTGATTATTATTGGTATTGCCATAACCGACTGCCAATTGGGTGTATTTAACACCTTATCTTTTGCATAATCTTCATCCCAGTCAATGAGGAACTCGCCTTTTTTATTCTTAATTACCCTTTTCACTATTTCCATATTAATATATGGGTTTATAACCCATTCCTGTTTTAACCTTGACCTTGAATATATCTGGGAGATATTTTGCTCATTATCAATTTCAATAAGGCTTGAGCTTTCTGCTTCCATAGTTTCTGTAATTCTGCCCAGGAACTCAAAAATCTTTTTTTTCCTGTTTTTAATGTCTTTAGCGATGTTGATTACATCCAATACAGCAAGTATATTCCTTTCATCTGAGTTAGTATTGCCTGTTAATATTCCAGCTAATCTATCTACTCTATTTAACGTGTTGGTTAAATTTGGATTCCACATTTCAATTCTATTCTTTCCCTTATCTTTTGCATTATATAAAGCCTGATCTGCCTTTATGATAAGCTCTTCCTTAAATTGGCTGTGTTTTGGGAATAAACTTATTCCAATGCTTATTGTAATATTCTGTTTAATGGAAGAAATGCTTAAATTTGCAACCCCTTTTCTTAATTTATCTCCTATTGCAAAGGCTTGTTCTTCATCTACATTATTTAAAATAATTATGAATTCCTCTCCTCCATATCTTGCCACAATATCAGTCTTCCTAGTATTATTAGCAAGATAATTCCCTACCTTTGAAAGTACTTCATCACCTATTCTATGACCATAAGTATCATTGAACAACTTGAAGTTATCTATATCCACCAGCAGAAGCCCAAAGGACTGTTGAAGACGTTTGGCTTCATTAATAGTTTTATTCATTTCTACCTCAAAATATTTTCTGGTATAGGTACCTGTTAATTTATCAATGGAAGATAACAGCTGCAGCCTATAGTTATCCATATTAATATATAAAATGCTTGTCAACACTTCAATCAATCTATGCCTTGTCTTATCAAATCTGTTAAATAATCTGTCAGTTTCAAGATATATATATCCAATATGCCTTTGGTAGCTGTCATATCCGCTTTTCCTTCTATCTTTTTTTATTAAATCTTCTTCATTTACTCTAATAGGGACGCATATCAATGCTTTTATTCCCTTAGGCAAAAACTCCCTATATAGGCCTACGACATTGGATTCCAATGAAGCACTCAATAGAATTCCATTTTTATATCTGTTAGCTAAAGACAACAGGTTCTTATTTGGTTTAAAGTCCAGAGTGCCTCCCAATACTACAATAGGGCTATATCTGTTTAATTCCTCATCATACATTAATACATAGCCTCTTTGTGCTAAAGTCTCCTTTGACAGGAATTCCAAAATCATATGCAGGTTGTGTTTATAATCATTGTTTAACCTCTTCATAAGAGAAAAAACATCTTTTATATCTCTGGTATGGCTATATAATGCATTATTCTCAACTAATTTTGTAAACTGAGCTTCATTCATTACTCCCAGCAGTGAACTGTAATCAAAATACTTGTCAATATTGTTCTTTGCATTGAGGTTTTCAACCAGACAATAATCTAATTTTTCACCAAATACCTTTTCAATTATATCGAAAAACAGTTTCTTTATGCTGTCAACCCTGGTTCTCTTAATAAAGCTTATCTGAAATTCAACCTCTGGAATATCACTTACAATTCTAAAAACCAGGTCTATTGCTTCTGAAATATAGTTAAAAGCTTTATAGTAATTTCCGTCTTTATATGATTTGTTCCCCATTATTACATTATATAGTATCTTTGCTGAAATAAGATTTTCGCTCTTCAGTTCTTCCCCTAGCTTTTCTAAGTTTATTCTGGATTCCTCATCATTTCTAACTGTATATAACAGTATTTTTTTCAAGCTATCTAAATAAAATGATGGATATTCATCTTTTAGCAGGCTGTCTTCTTCTAAAATATCAAGTGCATAATCGTATTCCTTATTGACAAACGCTATCATGGCTGATTCTATAAGAAATCTTCTTCTATAAAAGCTGAAATTAATGCTGCTAAATTTAGATCTAATAGATTCAAATTTCTTGCGGTCATATTTGCCTTTATTATAAAAATCAATAAATGCTATTCTGGATTCTGATACCAAGTATGATAACTCATCATAATTTTTACAAATTTCCATCGTCTTAATTGACCATTGCCTTGCTTCTTCCCATTTTCCCAAATAGAAGTAGAATTCACCCAAAAAATCAAAGTACTGGCTTAGCAAATCTATGCTGAAGTTCTCATAATCCGAGAAATTTTTTTTTAACTCCATATATATGTTATAGCTATTTTGGTAGTCATAATTGTTAAGATATATAAGCCCTAAATTTATACTGGTTATAAATTTCCCACTAATATCCTCAATATCGGAAGCTAAATTTTTCGCCTCTTCAATATAAGATTTAGCTTTTGTAAAGCTACCCAGTTTTATATATATTTCCCCAATATTATTTAGACAGGTGAGTTTAACATTGGGTATGCCAGCTTTATCCACAATACTCAGAATTTCCTCATAGTATTCCATGGCTTTTTTATAATCGCCACGGTCAGAATAAATGATTGCTATATTATTCATTGGTTTAGTTGAATATATATACTCACCTGATTTATTAAAATAATCAATACTCTTATTATAGTACTCAATAGCTTTTTCAATATTACCTTTATAATATTCTAATAAACCTTTAATGTTATAAATATCCCCCATAATATCTATTAATTCATTTTTTATTGAGTATTCCAGTAGGTCTGATAGATTTTTATCCAATTGGTCAAATTTGTTCAGATTTGATAATATTCTACAGTATAATATCTTTGATCTTGCTATTCCATATTTATATTCTATTTCTTCGGATATCTTAAATCCTTCAATTGCTTTTTCCTTGGCCTTGTTTATGAGGTTTTTCTGGAAATATATTTCTCCAATTCCTAGTTTCGCAATGGCAGCATGTTTTAAATTGTTAATTTTAATTGATTCCTCATATAATTCTTCATATGTCTTTATAGCCTTATCATTTTCTCCTCTCATAAAATATATTCTTGCCAATGATTCCAATATCTCAATTTTTAAATCTTTTCTTGCATCCTTAGCTATTTCATAGGCTTCATCCCACAGATACAATGCCTGGAGTCCGAATTTGCTTTTTTCATTCTTTACTTTATTCAGAATTAACTTAATAGCCTTTTCTCTCTGGTTTGACGATACTAGCTGATAAATCAATTCCTCCATAATCAAGTCTATGTTTTCCTTATACTTGTCCTCTAGAATACCGGCTATTCTCTCGTGTATCTTTATCCTTTCCTTTTTAGGGATTCGATAGTATATGAGTTTTTTCAGTTCAATATTATTAATTGAATAGCTATACCCCCAATCCGACACCATTTCATCTATTAATCTCATTGTAGTCAGTGCCTGGAGTTTGGCTTCCAATTCATCATTGTCCAATTCTACCATGTTATATAATATTGTTTTTGAAATGGAACCCTGAAAGCACGATACTACCTTCATTATACTCATGTACTCTTTCTCTACAATCCCAATCTGGTTCTTTACAGCTTCATCTAAACTGGATGGAAAATATATATCTGAATACTTTTGTGCTTTTACATCCCAAAAACCGTCTTTATGAAAATAAAGTTCTCCTTTGGCGTATAAATCTTTCAACATGTATTCAATATGCTTTGGATTCCCTTTACTTTCCTTTAACATAACTGCAGAAAAATTCAAAGGCATGTAATTAATACCAAGAATTTGCTGCAGAAATTTCCCTATCTCATTTAAGTTCAAATTTGATAAGCTAATGGATTCAGTATATTTTTCCTCCAGCCATCTTTCCAAAATATTCAATTTTATTGAATCTTTGGGAATTATCTGCTTATTTAACGATGCTATAACCTTTAAATTTCCACTTGTTATATTTCGTATAACGTAATCAAGCAAAAATAAAAAGTCTACGCTGGCTTCTCCTATATTGTCAATTATTAAATATACAGGAGTTTCCCTTTGCTTTGTAAAATCTTCAAAGTAGTTGGTTATTCTATCATATAGCCTTAATCTATTTGTAGGTCTATCTAAATCATAATTAATCTTGTTATTGAGTTTAAGCTTTAATTCTGGAAGTATATCTATAAATTCCCTGGCATACTTTTCCTGAATATTTATTGGCGTATCTTTAATAATCTGACGTAATATATTGGTTATAGGCATTAAATCAAAGTTGTTGTTGGAAGTGATTTCAATATTGTATATATCTCTACCTTTCATATTTAGAAGAAATATTATTTCATTTAAAAATCTGGTTTTACCCACACCTCTGACTCCATTTACCAGTATTAACCTCTTGTAACTAAAGCCACTGATGAAATCATTGTCTATATCCAATATCCTTTTTAGCTCTTTATCTCTGCCAATTATTCTGGTTTTGAAATTCAATATGCCTCTTTCTTTAACCAAATCATGCTCATAATCCAAATTGAATACTTTTTTTATATCATTAATTAAATTTTTAATATTTATACTTCTTAGAGAGCTATTCGTATTTGTAAGGTTATTTATCACTTCATCAAGAAAGCGTTTCTGTGCTTCATCCATTTCATTATTGGTGTAATTATAATTAGTCCTCTTGTTATTATAAAAATTATCTGTAAACAGATAAATCATAAGCTGCCCCAAAGAATATTTATCAGCACTTGCATCTGCGTTTTCTTCCTGCTGAATTATGATTTCGGGAGCAATGAAAAATCTGGTCATGTTGTCGTAATTAGCGTTTATATCATTTTCGTAAATACTTGCTATATCCTTTAATTTTACTATTCCTTCGCCATCCAGAAAAATATTTGTAGGGCTTAAATGCTTGTACACTATTCCTCTATAGTGTAAAAAGTCTAATACCGAACATATCTGCAATATAATGTTGATCTTATTGCTTAAAGGCATGTCCCTATCTAACTTATCTATACTAGGAGTACCAATAAATTCTGATGTAGAATAGTACTGTTTAACTCTAACCTTTTTACCATCTATTGTTTTTAAAATGGAAAATTGCTTGCTAGCCAACAAGTTCCTATGCTTTATTCTTGAAAAGGTAATAAAATTGTTTATAAAATACTCAATTAACCTGTATTGTCTTTCAGTATCATACAGCTTAAGGAATAGCCTTCTATCGCTATCCCATAAATCAACAACTTCATATATGCTGTTATAGGCATTTTCATTAATCAATCTATTTACTTTATACCTATTGTCAATTATTTTCATGCTGTTTCCCCTCTATCTGCAATTCACTTTAATTACAAGTTTTCCTGCATAGCATCATACAAGGATTTTAAGCCTTTATCCAATGATAGCTTTTCCTCCTCTGATAATCCCTTCATCTTGGAATCCAGAAACATAACACGTTTTTCCAATACTTTTTCTACTATCTCATGTCCCTTTGGAAGTACTTCAATCCTTACAACTCTTTTATCCTTTTCATCCTTTTTCCTTATTACCAATTCGTTCCTTTCCATTCTGTCAACTAAGTCAGTTATAGTACTACATGCCAATGCCATCTTCTGGCTTAGTTCTCCGATAGTCATTCCTTCATTATTAATAAGTATCTGCAAAGCCGTAAACTGCGGTATTGTAATATTGAAATCGCTTAATATTTCCCTTCCCTTTTTTCGTATTATATACTCTACTTTTCTCAAATACTTTTCAATATTGATTACATTTTGGGATATTCCATTATCTATCATTAAAACACCTCCCCACTTAAACTTGCTATGGTACAAAAATTTGAAAAGACTTAGGTAAAACTTCATATACTGCAGGTAGCTTCCCGCCATATTCCCCATCTATATCTATGGTTATTTCTTCATCTTCCAGTGATTGCACACTTATCTTTTTTGATTTAAAATATACAACATTTGGGTGATTTATATGTTCTCCGCTAAATATGCTGATAAATATCTGTGCCAAATCCTGTACTTCTGATTTCTTTATTATAACTACATCTAAATATCCATCTGTAACATCAGCATCAGGAGCAATTTTCCTGAATCCTCCAATAGATGCTGTGTTGGATATCAGATATAGTAGTATATCCTCTTCACTTGTAAACTCATGGCTTTCAAATCTCACTCTTATAGGTTTAAACCTGCTCTTTGGTATCTCTTTTAATCCTTCTATGTAGTATGCCATTTTCCCAAATATAGCTTTTATCTCAGGTGATACCTTGTATCCTATATCAGTCAGCAATCCGCTTGCAGCTACATTAATAAAGTATTCATCATTCACCTTGCCCAGGTCTACATCCATAACTTTACCATTTTTAATCATTTTGAAAAAATTATCTATATCCTTTGGGAACTTCATATAATTTGCAAAATCATTAACAGTACCAGAGGACATTATACCTACAGGTATTTTCTTTCCGCTTATGGCAATTCCCTTAGCTACTTCGTTAACTGTCCCATCTCCTCCAAAAACTATTATTGAGTCCCATCCTTCCTTTACAGTCTTAATTGTTTCATTCATTGCATCATCTTTTGCTTTTGTATTGAACTTAGCTACAACATAGCCATTATTTATCAAAAGATTACAAAGAGAATCAGCCTTTTTTTGTATAATCTGTCTTCCAGAGGATGGATTGCATATTACTTTAACCCTTTGCATCTTATCAACCTTCCCAATATATTATCATTAAAATGTATTTCCAAGGGAAACTGCTTAAAATATTCATTATCTTTTATATATAGTATATCAATAATTATTCTATTGACAATACGTTAAATTACTACTCAAATTTATTCAATATAAAATGAGAACCTTTAAGGTTCTCATTTTTTCCTATTTAATGCACTTTTTATAATACCTATTATATCCATTATTAATTCTATGTAATCATTTGCATTTTTTATGTTATGCTCTATGGTTGTTGCTGTAGAACATATGCTTTCGCTTACTTCATTTATGGCATTAAACACCTTGCTGCTGGTATTGTCCAGCTTTTCCGAAAGAGAACTCGCATTGCTTACTAGCTTCTCAGCTTCTGGAGATACAGATTTTACAAAGTTCTTTGCTTCCTCTGAAATAGAATTGATGTTTTGAGCAATATAAGGCAGCTGCTTTATTGTAGTGTCTATTTCTTTTTCATTGCGGTTTAATATGTTCTTGATTCCAGTTATGGCATTATTTAAATTCTTTATCAATACTATAATATAAACTAATGCGCCTATGCCCAGTAAATAGAGTATCAGTCTGAATAAATCCTGAATAGTCAATGTAGCAGTCATATTAATCACCTGCTACTCTTCTTCAACAAGGTCTTCAATAGGATCCTCAATTGGCTCTTCGTTTTCTATATCAATTTCGAACATGTCCCTGTCTTTAAACTCCTTAACTCTTTCCTTTACTTTTTCTTCTACTTCCTTAACTGTACCTATTGAATCCTTTATTGTATTTTTGGTATTTTCCTTTATTTCCTTAGTTTTTTGAACAATATCCTGTCTTGTTTCCTTTCCAGATTTAGGAGCCAGCATAATACCTGCTATCATTCCTACAACCGAGCCCAAAGCTATATTCCTTACTGTGTCCAATCTTTTCTGTCTTCTGTCCCTTTCTCTTTTTTCATTTATTAGTTCCAACAGTTTCATACTATTCCCCCCTTCTTATATATATATTCTATACCCTTTGTGGATAAAAATAAACTGTTTTTATGCTGATATTACTTATTATCTAATTTTTTCAAAAGCTCTTGTAGTTTTTTTGCCTGATATCCTGATTCTTCAGCAAAGCTTTTAAACAAATCTGCAACTTCTGCATCCTGTACCTTTTTGGAATACATCTCATAATCCCTTACCATTTCCTGAGCATCCAGTATCTTCTTCTTTATAATTTCTTTTGTATTTAATTCCATATATACCCTCCTAAATATATAATTGATTTATCATTATTTTGTGTAAATAGCACTTTATATATGTAATTAAATAATCAAAAACTGCAATAAATATTTAAAAATTATATAAAACATTTATAATAGAATATAAAGTGCATTTTAACTTAATGACAGGAGTGATATATATGTATGACTTTCATACACATAGCGAATTCTCTGTAGACGGCAGGTACTCTATGGAAGATTTTGCGGAAAAGGCAATTGAAAAGAATATGAGATGCATCTGCTTTACAGACCATATAGATTTGGAAACCGGAAAGGATAGAATTGATATTGGATTTATACCATATGATTACTTTAAAAAGGCAAAACAGGTTAAGTATAACTATAAAAATAAAATAGAGGTGCTGGCAGGTGTTGAAATAGGAATTAAACCTGAGCTGAAAAAAAGATATGATGAGCTAATAAAAAACAACCCCTTTGATTTTGTAATACTATCCATTCATGCCATAGATACACTTGACATTCATTATGATAATTATACAAAGGGTAAAAGCCCTTTAGAAGCTATAAATGCATACTATGATTATATGTATCAGTGTATAGAAAGCTATGATAATTATGATGTTTTAGGTCATATTGACTATATTGACAGGTACTTTGATACCCCTGGACTAATACCTGAATTTAATACATATTCCAGTAAAGTTGAAAAGGTAATGAAAAAAATCATCTCAGCAAAAAAAGGAATAGAGATAAACACTGCAGGCTTAAGATACGGACTCGATTATTTCCATCCAAAGGCTGATATATTAAAATTATACAAGGAATTAGGAGGTGAAATAATCACTATAGGCTCCGACGCCCATACACCGGAACACCTTAATTATGAGTATGAAAGTGTTAGAAAGTTTCTCAAATACTTAGGTTTCAAAAATATATATATATTTAGGGAGAGAAAGAAGTTCCCTGTATTTATTGACTAATAAATTTCTCTTTGAATTGCATAGCTTTCTTCAAATCCGCAATCAGTGCAGCGGAATAGATGCAGACACTGGTCTTTTCTCACCCCGTCAACATTATTAGTTATTTCATCCAATAGATATGGGCTGTAATTGTCGTGGTAATTTACTACTGCACCCTGATCATCCATAGAGCCATTGCACTTTATGCAGTTCCTTTGTACTGTATAGAGTCCATTGCATAGAGGGCATACATACTTCATATTTCATCTGCCTTTCAAATTATTTATATTGTATTATTTCTAAAACAATTCCTTAATATGCAAAAATCTCTTAGGATAAATCCTAAGAGACTTTTGCATCCCGCAATGCCGTTATCCGACTAATTCACACCCGCCTCTCACAAGGTGGGTGCCCTGTTAACAGCTTCGAACTTCCTATTATTATATAGGCCTGTTCTAGACTGCTAAACTCGAACTCCCTTATCTACTACGTCGGTTGAATTATTCGGACTAACGAACACCGCAGAATATTTATTCTATATTTATTATAACCTTTTATAGCATTATATGCAAGTTGCAACAATAGTTTATACTAATATATTTTTCCTAAAAATCCAAAATTTTGTCAATTTGTTCTTCATTAAGTGATTCTTCCATTATCAGTTTGTGCGCTAATGCATCTAAATATTCCTTATTTTGCAATAAAATATTTTTAACTTCCTCATAAAAGCTATTTAGTATTGCTTTAGCCCTTTCAACTAATCGAGAATCCATTGCTATATTGCTGTTTGCAATTACATCATAGGAAATTAGCCCAAGGTCACTATCCATTCCATAGGACCCAATCATAGATATTGTCATTTCAGTGGCTTTTTTCAGGTCTGAAGATGCACCTGTGGTAATGTAATCTGCACCAAATATAATTTCCTCCGCTGCTCTTCCTCCCAGTGCAATCTTAATATTATTTTCAATATCCTTCTTTGTCTGATACATCTTATCTGGAGGTATATTCAAGCTAAAACCACCCATACCTTTTGTGCTTGGTATTATACTTACTTTAGTAACCTTATTCTTTTTGGATACCCTTTTAGTAACCAATGCATGTCCAGCTTCATGATATGCAGTTATCTCTTTGTCTTCCTTTGTTATGCTGCTTCTATCCTTCTTTTCTTCTCCAACCAGTACATTAAAATAAGCTTTGTTAATATGCTCCATGGTTATCATATTATCCTTGTTTCTTGCAGCAATCATTGCAGATTCATTTAAGAGATTCTCCAGTTTTGCACCGCTGAAATATACAGTTTCCAATGCTACCTTTCTTAAGTCTACATCCTTTGATATAGGCTTGTTTTTGCTGTGAAGCCTTAATATATTATACCTTGCATTTACATCCGGAAGACCAATTTCTATCTGCCTGTCAAACCTTCCCGGTCTCAAAAGAGCTTCATCCAATGTGTCTATTCTGTTAGTAGCTGCTATTACTATTATTCCTTCATTTTCCTTAAAACCTGACATCTCTGTCAACAGCGCATTTAAAGTCCTGTCCCCTTCTTCGCTGCCTGCATTTGAATTAGCTCCTTTTCTTGCCTTCCCCAATGCGTCAATTTCATCAATGAATATTACGCTTTTGCCTACTTCCTTTGCTTTTTTAAAAAGTTCTCTAATTCTGCTTGCCCCAAGGCCGGCATAAACCTGTATAAAATCTGAACCTGATACAGCATAAAATGGCACCCCGGCTTCTGAAGCCAATGCTTTTGCCAGCAAAGTTTTCCCAGTTCCAGGAGGGCCATACAGTATAACACCTCTAGGCATCCTTGCGCCATATTTTGCGTACTTTTCAGGCTCTCTAATAAAATCAACCAGTTCTTTTAAGGATTCCTTAGCTTCTTCATTGCCTGCCACATCATCAAAGGTAATCCTTTTTGACAGTGAAGTTTCAGCCTCCATATTTGCCATGTTGGCCATTTCCTTTTCCGCCTGCTTTGAACCATTCCTTATAATATATAGCACTACTCCGACCCCTGCCAGCATGAATACAACGGGTATTATCTGCCCGGCTATACCTCCACTGGTATTTTCAATTACTTCTACATTGGATAATAAAAGCTTTTCCTTAAAGTTTTCAGTACGGGGATTATCAGTTATAAACTCAGTACCGTTTTTCAGCTTGCCAGTCAGTTTTGGAGAAGAATTTAGTTTTACCTCTTTTACCTCTCCGCTTTCAACGTATTCCATAAACTCTATATATGAAATATCCTTAGCTTCGTTATTTCTATACAAATAGAAGTATATGCATATAAACAGTGCAATGGTAATAATAAAAGCTATTGCTAGTTTTATCTTCCCATTTAATTTCATGACTTTTCCTCCTTGGTTTACATAATACTGTATAAGATTATAACATGAATCACTGTATTTTGTCCATTTTGTATAATTGTCAAAAAATGAGATTCTTCCTTTATTTATGAAACGAAAGAATCCCATTTAATACCCATTTATTCTCTTTTCAGCACCTTCAGTATTCTATCCAGCTTCTTCTGTTGTTCATCATCAAGAAATGGTCTTATTCTCTCCAGTTTTTCAAATACTGCTTTATATTCCTCAGGGTCCATTTCCGATTTCATCTCTTCATTTAGTTTTATTATCTCAACAAATATATCATCTTCGCTTTTACCCGAATAAGCTTCAGCCAAATCCCCAATGATTTCAAGATGTTCTTCTTTTAGATCAATATCCTTAAAGTCCTCCAAGGACTTCTTTATGTCACGATCCTTATCCATATTATCCCTCCCAATATATTCTAATTATATCTATGTAGAATATATCTCTAATATTACTATCAGAGACTTATTTTAAATTAAAAATCATTTCATGATGAATCTAACAGATTCCCAAAAAATCAATCAACTTTTTGCATCTGAATGCATAATATGATTATATATTGCCTATAGGAGGGCCTAAAATGAATAATATTGCCCTATTGTTCATCCTTTTTATCATGATGAAGGGAAAAGATAAATCCCCCCATTTTCCAAATACTAGAAATACTCTTTACATAGATATAAAGACCACTACTGAAAAAATTAAATTGATTAAAAAAATAGGGCCATATTTTCCTGAAGAGTATTTACCGTCAATAAATAAAGCAATAATGATAACGGAAAAAATAGTAAAGCTTTATGAAGTTTTCGATTTTATATGTAAAAAGGATATGCTTTATGTTACCGAATCCATACCTGTTGAGAATTTGCAAAAACGCTTAAGCTACATAGCCAATACTATACAGAAGGATTTTGCAAAAGAGGATATTAACAGGTTAGGGGCTGGTGCTGACATAATATTGAAAATAGACAGACTTAATAAAATGATGAATATGTTCAGCTATATTTCGTCAAATCCTGACATTATGAAGGATACAAACAGCATCTTCAAGCTTGTTGAACCTCTACTGCAAGACAAGGATGAAAAAGAAATGAAAAAAATCAAGGAAATGACAAGAATGATGAATATTTTAAAAGCTCTGGATACAACAGGTGACCAGAAAGAAAAAAAAGATGAAAAAAAGGAAAATCTTTAGTCCAATATGCACTAAAGATTTTCTTGCTTTTTCAGATATTCTATGAGCTTTTTCATATCCTCAGGCATTTCCGCTATAAAAGTCCTTTTTTCCTTTTCCCTGGGAAGTCTTATTTTTAGATAATATGAATGTAACGCCTGCCTGTCAATATATTCATGAGGTTCATGATATAGAGTATCCCCAATTATAGGATGCCCTATATAGCTTAAATGCACTCTTATCTGATGGCTCTTTCCGGTAAATATCTGTACATCCAACAGAGTTGCATCACTATACCTTTCTATAACCTTGTACTTTGTTATGGCCTGTTTTCCATCTTCTGTAACTATTTTTCTTACTGACCTGTCCTCTTCCCTTCCTATGGGCAAATCAATTGTTCCTTCATCCTCTTTAATCACACCGGAAACAACTGCCAGATATTTTTTCTCCACTTCCCTTCTATCAAACTGCAAAGCCATCTGCTGATGTGCAAAAGCTGATTTTGCCACAATGAGAATCCCTGATGTATTCATATCCAGTCTGTTAACAAACCTGATTTTTCTTTTGATTCCCCTGTATTTAAAATAATGGCTTATTCCGTTGGCTATTGTATTGGTCTGATGGCTTTTAGTCTGGTGAACTACAATATAGGGCTGTTTATTTATTATAATCACATCATCATTTTCATATACTATATCCAGTGGTATAGCCTCAGGAGGAGTATCATCAGATTCATCTTCAACTACCAGGGTTACCATATCTCCCTTATTTAAAACTATATTCTTTTTCTGAAATTGTCCATTTACTAAAATAAGGTTTCTTCTATACATCTTCTTAAACAATCTGCTGGAAATATCATAGCCTTCCTTCAAAAATTCCTCTAAATCCACCCCATCCCTATCTACATGTATTGTCATCATATTTTCACTATTATTGAATAATTTCATACATGCCTCCAAATATTAGTAATATTGATGTATAATATAGATATAAATAATTATAGCAAATTTATGACAAAGGTACATAAAGTTTGGAGGAGAATTAATTGGCTAATGATAATAGAATAATAAATATAATCTATAATAATGATGAATCATCAATTAAGACTTATCATATATTAAAGGAAAAGCTCATCAAAAAGGGTTTTTTCATTCCAAAAACATATGATGATAATGCTGAACTAAATATATGCATAGGCGGGGATGGAGCATTTTTGAGGGCAATTCACAGATATAATTTCCCCGATATACCTTTTATCGGTATAAATACTGGACATCTGGGATTTTTTCAGGAAATACTTCCTGATAACATAGATGAGTTCATCGAAAGGTATGTAAATAGGGACTACGTAGTTGAAAAGATTTTTTTGGTCAAATCTGATATAACTACAAAAAATAATTCATTCCATCTTCTGGGAATTAATGAGATAGTCATTAAGGGGATAAAATCAAAAGTAGTTCATCTGGAAGTATTTATTGATGACAATCATCTTGAGAGGTTTTCAGGCGATGGCATCATCATATCTACTCCTGCAGGAAGCACGGGATACAACTACTCCAGTGGAGGTAGTATAGTATACCCTTCCCTTAATACACTGCAGATAACTCCATTGTCCCCCATCAGCTCCAGAGTATACAGGTCTCTGCTAAACAGCACTATTGTTCCTGGAGACATAACCATTACAATAAAGCCTGAATACCGATATGAAAACTCTATACTGGTTGTTGTGGATGGAATGGAATTAAAGTATAACGATATAATGGAAATGAAGTTTTATATTCCGGAAAAAACCATCTCTAAACTAAACTTTGATAAAAATATGTATTGGAACAATTTAAAAAGCAAGTTCCTATAAACATAAGGGCAAGCATCAAGCTTGCCCTTTATATCAATTTATCCATTTCTTCAACCAGCTCTTTAAATACCTTCAATGCATTGTTCACTGGCTCTTCAGTTGTCATATCCACACCTGCTGATTTAAGAATATTTATTGGATAATCCGAACGTCCGCTCCTAAGGAAGTTCAAATACCTATCCACTGCCTTATCTCCTTCATTTAATATCATCTGTGACAATGCTACTGCTGCAGAGAAACCTGTTGCATACTGGAATACATAGAAATTGTAATAGAAATGGGGTATTCTTGCCCACTCCATTGCAATAAGGTCATCCACCACCATATTTGGCCCGTAGTATTTTTCATTTAACTTCTTATATGTTTCACATAGATAGTCTGCAGTTAATGCTCCACCCTTTTCAACATGTTCATGTATTATCATTTCAAATTCAGCAAACATGGTCTGCCTAAATACTGTGGTTCTAAACTGTTCCAGATAGTGATTCAAAAGATACAGCTTTTCCCTGTCATCCTTCACATTCTTAAGCATATAGTCGAGGAGAAGCGCTTCGTTTGTAGTTGATGCCACTTCAGCAAGGAAAATGCTGTAATCGCTATACACATAAGGCTGATGTTTGTTTGACAGATAGCTGTGAATAGAATGTCCCATTTCATGGGCTAAAGTAAATACGCTATCCAGCGTGTTGTGGTAATTAGTAAGTATAAATGGCTTTGAATCATAGGTACCACTTGAATAAGCACCAGACCTCTTTCCCTTGTTTTCATATACATCTATCCAGCCATTATTAAACCCTTCCTTTACAATGCCAATATATTCATCCTTTAATGGCTGAAGGCCTTTTATTATGAGCTCCTTCCCTTCTTCATAAGGAATATTGAAATCCACATCCTTTACAATTGGAGTGTACAAATCATACATATGAAGCTCTTCAACCTCCAAAGCCCTTTTTCTTATATCCATGTACTTATACATGCTATCCAGATTATTATGAACAGAGTTAATCAAATTCTTATAAACTGATACCGGAATATTGTTTTCGTCCAGGGAAGCTTCCAAAGCAGAATTGTATTTCCTTATCCTGGCGTTTATAATATTTGCCTTTACATTTCCATTTAACAATTGGGCATAGGTATTCTTAAAGCTCTCATAGGTGGAATATAAGCCTTCAAATGCTTTCATTCGAACATCCCTATTTTTGCTTTCCATAAGAGGAATGAAATTGCTCTGGGTTATCTCAACTTCTACTCCCTGTTCATCTGTTATCTTGGGGAATTTGATATCAGCATTATTCATCATGCTGTATGCTTTTTCCGGAAAACTGCAAATTTCACCCATTTGAGCCAGAATGTTTTCCTCTTCAGATGACAATACGTGGTCCCTTCTTCTTAAAATATTTCTCAGATGCTGCTCGTACAGCTTAAGGCCTTCAGTTTCTTCCAAAAATCTGTTAAGGGTAGTTTCATCTATTTTTAGTATTTCTGGAGTCATAAATGAAGTCTTTTCCTGTACTTTTACATAGGCAGATAGAGCCCTGTCAAGCATTTCCTGTGAAGAGCTTATTCTAGTATCCTCGTCTAATCTCATGTTTGCATATGTAAATATATTGTTTACCTTCCTTAATAACTCCATTTGTTCACTCAGTGATTCCAATAAGACTTGTCCAGAAGTACTGATATTTCCTTTATACTTGCTGAAATCCTCTACTTTTGTCAATACATATTGTAAATCCCTTTCCCACTGTTCCACGCTTTCATACATGGATTCAATATCCCATTTATATTCCTTTGGGATATCCTTTCTTTCCTTTAATTCCAGTTTTTCCATATGCTTATAACTCCCCTTTCATTTAATTGTTAATGGTATTTAAAGCCTCCAACATTATATTTCTTGCAATAGGCGCTGCCTTCTGCCCTCCAGTGGAGCCTTCCTCCTCAAGTATGACTGCAATGGCTATTTTAGGGTCATCTGCTGGTGCAAACCCTATAAACCACGCATGATCATTTCCTGATGGGTTTTCAGCAGTACCAGTCTTACCTGCAACCCTTATATTGCTTATTCTGGCGTTTTTCCCGGTTCCTTTATTTACCACATCAACCATCATGTTTTTCAATTCGTTGGCAGTAAATATATCTGTTGCTCTAGAAATCATCTCAGCCTTAAAACTGTCTATTACTTTCCCATCCTTGGATATTACCTCTTTAACCAGAACAGGCTTCATAATATCTCCCTTGTTGGCAATGCCTGACGCTATAAGCGCCATATTTAAAGGGGTTACCAATACCTTTCCTTGTCCAATGCTTGCAGCTGCAACATCTGTTTTTCCAATGTTCCCCTTCTTTGGAAAAAGGGATTTCTTTACTGGAAGGTCAAAGGGTATTTCCCTGTTTAGCAAGAATTTCTCTGCAGTTTCCGACAATCTGTCTATTCCAAGCTTTATTCCAGTTTCTGCAAAATACGGATTACATGAATATATCAGTGCCTCATTAAGGTTAACAGTGCCATGCCCTTTCCCGTCATAATCCTTTAATGGATATCCATCTACTACAGCAGTTCCGGTACATTCATAATCTTCCATGTACATATTGTTTTCTAAAGCTGAGATTGCTGTAACAACCTTAAATGTAGAGCCTGGCTGATACAATCCGGATATGGCTCTATTTAAAAGAGGGCTGTTTTCATCCTCTACAATATTCCCCCAATCCTCCCTCAAGGTGCTGGGATTGAAATCGGGAAGACTTACCATGGCATATATCTCTCCAGTTGACGGATTCATGGCTACAATTGCACCTTTTTTACCTTTCATTTGATTTCTGGAATACTCCTGCAGGTGATGGTCTATGGTCAATTTCAATGTGTTGCCTTCACTGTTTGGCTCTACTAGATTCTTTAACTCATTCAATGCAGCTGATTCACTGGTATTCAAAAGAACATTGTTATAATAAAGCTCCAAATTGGATTTGCCATAATCTCTATAGCTGTATCCTATTATGTGGCTGTAGAGGCTGCCATAATTGTATACCCTGGCATATGTCTCTCCATTAAGCTCGCTATAAGCTAATATTTTCCCATTCCTGTCTATTATTGAGCCTCGCAATATTTTCTCCTCATTTATCCAAAGCCTTTTATTATAGCTGCTATTCTTAACTTTATCAGCTTTAAATATCTGAAAATAGGTTAAATAGACCACAAGGCTCACGAAGAGAATACATATACCTGCCAGTACTGTTATTATCCTTTTAATCTCCTTTTCCATATTAATCCTCCTCAATATCCAGCTCCTCCGAAGCAACCTGCAGGATACCCAGAGCAATAAAGCTGGATAACATGGAACTGCCTCCATAGCTGACGAAAGGAATTGTGATTCCAGTTAAGGGAATCATATTTATAACTCCTCCAAATATTATAAATGATTGTATTCCAAACAATATGCTTATGCCTAATGCAACAATTCTGAAGAACTTATTCCTTTGATTTATTGAAATCTTGAAACCTCTATACACTAAAATCATAAAAAGCATTATTACTCCTATTCCCGTCAATATGCCCATTTCCTCGCATATAGCAGAAAATATGAAATCCTTTGATACTTCCGGTATGAAATCCGGATGTCCCAAGCCTAACCCTGTTCCAAAAAAACCTCCTTCAGATATAGCAAACAGGGACTGAGTTATCTGATAGCCAATAGTATCTATATACTCCCATGGATTTATCCATGTCTCAAATCTTATTCTAACATGGGGAAAAATTACATATCCCAAAAGGCCACTAAACATAAGCACAACAATGTTGGCTAATACCAGCTTTCTGTTTTCATCATAAATATATTGAAGAGCTAAAAATAAAGAACAAAAAATTAATACACTGCCTAAATCCCTCTGGAGAAACAGGAAGAATACAAATAGGTACATTATACCTATTAAATAGTAACGCCCCCACTTTTTCTCCTTAAATCTATCATAATTAGTATAATACGAGGCTATCATCAGTATGGCCAGAATCTTGATTATTTCCGTTGGCTGAAAGCTGATTCCTCCAATGGAAATCCAGTTTATTGCACCCTTAAACCTTCTTCCCAATAACAAAGTTGCCAAAAATAGAAATACGGAAGCTAAACAATAGTATAAAAATAATTTTTCCCATCCCTTAATCCTCTTTACTATAAAATAGGTAGCAAAAAAAAGCACAATTCCTAAGCTAATCCATATTATCTGCTTAAAGCCCTGTTCATAATTTATCCTGTAAATCATTATTATTCCTATGCTTGCCAGCATTGTTACAATCAGGAATATATAGTTATCTCCAGAGACAATTTTCGATAAAATCAAGTTGGAAATATAAATAATAAATATCAGGCTTAATCCATATATTATAGTTGACCTGTCAAGGGCATTCCTGTAATACATAAACATCAGGAATAAAGCTATTGACTCAAACAAAAATAACAGATTTCTAGGTATCTTGTAATTTACTCCCCTATTTAACATAATTATTCTCCTATTCTTTATTTACAAATAAAAATTCCACCTGACCAACGGAAATTCTATCTCCATTATTTAGCTTCACCACATCCATTACCCTATCACCATTTACATAGGTTCCATTAGCGCTTTTCAAATCCTCCAGAAAGTATTCATCCTCATCCTTTACTATTCTCAGGTGTTTTTTTGATATGTATGGGTCCTTTATTACTATTTCATTATCATTGCCTCGGCCAAGAAATACATTGTCTTCAAGTGGATAGTACTCCTTGACCTTAAAAGGCAATGTGTCCTTTCTATTGATAAGCTTAAGATAAGTACCGCTATCAGCTGGTATTGGGCGAATCCCCTTAATATCAAGATATATGAGCTTGATTATGCTGAATATAAACATATAGATTATAACTATAAATACATATTTGAATACTAATGAAAGTATATTAAACATAGAATCCTCCTGAATTTATGTATTCTCTCTATAATGTTAACACAAAGGATTAAATATGTGAATATTTATATATTTCACTGAGATTTCACTTACAATACCATCAAAGTAAATATTGGACAGATGTTTTTTTATCTTTTTAAAAAGCTTTTTATGATTATTTCCCTAAAAACATATTTACAACTATATTATATATTAAATGACAATGTTTTTTAAGAAGAATAGCATACCTATGCTTTTCATTAATAAATAATACATTCTTCACCTTTTCCGATATATCTGATAGAATAATAGTGAGATTTTAATAGGGAGTTGATTAAATGCAGAGAAAGCTTGCAAGGTCATCAAGGGATAGAATTATATCAGGAGTTTGTGGCGGTCTGGGCGAGTATTTCAGCATAGATCCTGTAATTGTTAGAATTGGTTGGGCGTTTCTTTCTGCTGTAAAAATTATACCTGGTATATTGACTTATATAATATGTGCCATAATAATTCCAGAGGATTATGAAATAACTGATGATGACTATAGTGAAAATATAAGCACAAGAAACACTCCACTATTCATTGGTATTATACTTATTGTTATAGGTGGAATAATGCTAGTAGATATTATATTTCCAAGATTTTTCAGTGTCTTTAGATTAATTAAGTATTGGCCAATTCTACTAATACTTGCAGGTATATATATAATAGCTAAGCAGAAAAGCAATTAACTTAGAATTAGTACAAGCAACAGGAGGATAGTCCTCCTTTTTTATTGCCTTTATTCTAATAAAATGCTAAAATTAATACACCTTTATATGAGGAGGTAAAACATGAAGAACTATAGTGTATTTGATATATTAGGACCAATTATGATAGGCCCTTCCAGCTCTCATACTGCTGGAGCAGCAAGAATAGGAAAAATAGCAAGAGAGCTGGCTGATGATTCTTTTTATAGGGTTACATTTTATCTACATGGCTCTTTTGCAAAAACCTACAAGGGACATGGCACAGATAAGGCTTTAGTTGCAGGAATCTTAGGAATGAACCCTTCCGATGAAAGAATTAGGGATTCCTTGCAGATTGCAAAGGACAAAGGCATTGAAATAGAGTTTATAGAAGAGGATTTAGGGTATGTACATCCTAATACTGTCAAAATACTGTTTCACTATAAGAACCTGGAAGATTATTATGTAATTGGTTCTTCAATTGGTGGTGGAAATGTTATAATTACAAACATAAATGGAACAGACATTGAATTTTCTGGAGACTATCCTACTATTTTGATAAAATACAATGACAGAAAGGGTGTAATAAGCAGAATCAGCTCCATACTGTCAAATCACGACATAAACATAGCCACAATGAAAGTCACAAGGGAAAACAAGATTGCCACCATGATTACTGAACTGGATAGCGCCATTGAAGATGGCATAATTGATGAAATAGCTTCCTTGGAGGAAATAATATATATCACAGGTATAAACCCTATTGAGAGGTGATAACATGTTCAATACAGGCTCTGAACTAATTAAACTTTGCAATGAAAAAAATAAAAAGATATCAGAAATCGTAATAGAAAAAGAACTACTAAACTCAGGCATTAAATATGATGAATTAATGAACAGGATGAAAGAAATATTAAAAACCATGGAAAACTCTTCAAAATATTCATTGGATAAGGAAGTAGTTTCCGTAAGCAGGCTTACCGGAGGTAATGCAATAAAGGTTGAAGAATATAAAAATACACACAAGACCATTTGTGGAGATATTATAAACTCTGCAATGGCAATGGCCTTGTCTACTTCAGAAGTGAATGCTTCAATGGGAAAAATTGTTGCAGCTCCCACTGCAGGAGCCTCAGGAATAGTTCCTGCTGCTTTATTTACTGTTAAAAATAGATTAAACCTATCAGATGAAGATATTATATCTGGTCTTTTCACTGCTGCAGGTATTGGCGAGATAGTGGCAAGAAATGCTACAGTTTCAGGTGCAGAAGGAGGATGCCAGGCAGAATGCGGAGTTGCAAGTGCAATGGCAGCAGCTGCAGTAGTGGAACTGGCTGGAGGAAGTGTAGAATCATCTCTTGATGCTGCTTCCTTTTGTATCATTAATGTTATGGGGCTGGTGTGTGACCCTGTAGCAGGGCTGGTTGAATACCCATGCGCACTGCGAAATGCATCAGGTGTGGCTAACGCCTTGATTTCTGCTGATTTAGCGCTAGCAGGTGTAAAAAGCCTTGTACCTTTTGATGAGGTTGTGGAAGCCATGTACAAAGTAGGTAAATTATTGCCTGAATCTTTAAGAGAAACAGCCCTTGGAGGAATTGCCGATACTGAAACAGGAAGGGAGGCCAAGAAAAGAATATAATATGAATTCATTTGAGTCAATTTATCATTTAATATCAGATGAGGCAAACAAGGATTATTTAGGCCATTACAGGCAGGAAATACTTCATGAACTGTCTAGAGACGAATTTATTAAATCAGTTAAATTTAATGTTACCAACAATAGGTATGATGCCATATCCATTATTGATCTGTTATATCCGATATATTGCAAATACTGGAATGCACCGAAAATGGAAATTCTAAGGTACATTTTTGACTGGGTTCTCAGCCTTTCTTTTCCTGAAAAGGTCAACAGAAGCTTCAATGAGGATTTAAAGCCTCTGGTATTGTTCTATTTAAACCTCTTAAGATCTATATCACAATATGAAATGAAGCATGCTGCAAAGGATAATAAATATGTATACCCTTTGGAGTTTCTGACGGAAGAGGAAGAAAAAAGCTGTACTGGCGAGTATAAAATGTTTAAGAAGGCTTTTCTTGACAACTGGATTTATGAGCTTATGAAAATGGATATGGCATTAACAGGCCATAACACATTAGAACATATACTGGGAGTAAATTACGTCAGCTTGTATATAGCCAGACAGATTAAAATGCTAAACCTACCTATCGATTTAGGAATTGTAGCAGGTTCATCTTTAGGACATGATATTGGAAAATACGGCGTTTTAGATGCAGATGCCAAAAGAGTACCTTATCTTCACTATTATTATACTGAAAAATGGTTTGAAAGATTCAACCTGAAGAAAATAGGCCATATTGCAACCAATCATTCAACCTGGGATCTGGAACTGGAAAATCTTCCTTTGGAATCCCTTATACTCATATATTCTGATTTTAGAGTCAAAAACAAGAATGGGAAAATACATGTATTTTCTCTAAAGGAAGCATATGATGTAATACTCAATAAGCTTGATAATGTGGACAAAAATAAGGAGTTAAGATACGCAAAGGTATACAATAAATTAAAGGACTTTGAAGATTATATTATAAACCTTGGAGTAGACACAACATTAAATGACAATTTCCAGTTAAAAAATGAACAGTCTAAGCCTTATACCCTGTTAAATGGCGATGATATAATAAAAAATCTCAAGTATCTGGCAATTAATCACAATATAAGACTGTTATCAAAGCTGTATGATGACCAAAGCTTCAACAGTATTCTGGAAATGGCAAGAACTGAATATAATTGGAGAAAAGTCCGCCTGTATCTGTATATTTTTAAGGAATACTCCACCTATTTAACACAATACCAGAAAATGGTTACATTAAACTATGTAACTGACCTGTTGCTACACAGGGAGGATGATATCAGAAGAGAAGCTTCAGAGCTTATTGGACTTTTAATCAGCAAATATGATGAGGAATATAGAAAGGAAATTCCTAAATCTGCCAAAGTAGTTAAACATGGTATATCAAGTGAAACTATATTGGATCAAATGCTAAAAAAGATATTGTTTCCTGATCATAAGCTGGTGGAATCTCAAAATGAATGGCTGTACAATTTACAGAATATCATAAGCTCCCTATTTGCTAATTGTAGAACTGAACACTATGAAAAATATACAAAAGTATTAATTAAGTATTACGATACATTTAAGTCCATGCCAGCTACAAGCCAGCTATATCTTTGTCAGACAATCAACTATATTCCACTGGAGCATTTAGAATCCAATGCCCTAAGAAAAATACTCCAATATATCCTGCATCAGCTGGATTCGGATATACTTGAAGTTCGTCTGACTATTCTAAGCGTTATAGACAGAATAAGCCAAAGGTTTATTAAAGACCAAGGCTTCAAAAAATCAATTGAAAGCTGGATATTAAACAATCTTTCACCTTCAGAGAATGTTGCTGAAAACTATCTGAAGTACAGAATTGCCATTAATCTTGATATGCAGAAGAATATAATTGAATTGCTTAAAAACAACTATAAGAAGGATGAGGAAAACATATCGGTAATATTCCTTAAAAACTTAAAAACTGCAACTGAATGGATTAATAAAAAAATAAATATAGATATACTATATGACCAGGTGAAAAAATCTCCAGGTACAATTGGATTCCATACAAGCATGCACTTATGCAACCTTCTTAAAGTCAGCGCTGCGGAGAAAGTAAGGAATTATGCCGGATTGACTCTGTTGAACATATTTAAATTCCTGTCCCTAGAGGAAAGGAATGATATAGTTGTAGAGCTATTAAGGGCATTGGAAATGGAAAATTACCAGTTCACCAAGTTTATACCAAACTATCTGGGTGAGCTTTTGCTATATCTCCATCCTGAAGAATTGGATGAAGTAATAGATGATTTTGAAGAGAAAATAAAACAGTCAAATACTAAATTAGTATTTCTTCTTCTGAAGACCATAAGCATTGCAATTGAAAACTATCCTGTATATATAACAAGATTCAAGGAGGATGAAATAACCAACAAAAACAGGCTAGTCAGGCTTATTAGTTTAATACTAAATGGCATGGTATCCTTTGATTATGACATTAAAACGGAAGCCTTCAGGATACTGGCATGGGATATTTTTAACTCAAAGAAGCTGGATTTGAAGGAGAAATTAAATATTTTCAAATATATTGCAAAAAAAATACTTACCCTTTTGGATGACATGGAAGACGATGAGTTTATGCTACTAATAAATTCTGCATCCCTTAACCATATTTACAGGTTTATAGCAGATTATGAATTCCATTTTGGTAGATTTGAATTGGAATCAAAGGATAAAATTGCATTTTTCCCTGGAAGCTTCGATCCCTTTAGTTTAAGCCATAAGGAAATAGCCCTGGAGATAAGGAATCATGGGTTTGAAGTCTATCTGGCTGTTGATGAGTTCTCATGGTCTAAAAGAGTGCAGCCTCATAAGTATAGAAAAAATATTATATCCATGACCATAGGACATGAAATGGATATATACCTGTTTCCAAGCGACATACCAATTAATATCAATAATGATAATGACTTAATCAAGTTAAAAGACCTTTTCAAAAATAAGGAAGTATATATAGTAGTAGGTACTGATGTGCTGGTAAATGCCAGTGCATATAAAAAGGACGGTATTTTAAAGGACTTTTCCCACATTATCTTTGACAGAAAAAGCCTGAATTCCATTGATGATGAGAAATCAACAGTTGAAGAAAAGATTAAAGAAATAAGAGGAAAAATCTTAAGGCTATCTTTACCTCCTAAATATGAAGATATAAGTTCAAGCCAAATAAGGAGAGCTATAGACTTGAATATGGATATTTCTAAGGAAATGGACCCATTGGCTCTGCAATATATATACAAATACGGATTGTATTTAAATGAGCCACGTTTTAAATCCCTTGTTCAGACAAAGACTATAGAAATAGAAGTCATCAATAAAATGGATGATAAACTGCTAAAATATATTCATGACAATTTTGGTCCTGAAATTGACATCAACAGTTTGCAGAGTTTCAGAGGCAAAGAGGATTTGAATATACTCCTTTTAAAAGATGCAATAAACAATGCACTTCTAGGTTTTTCCGTATTTTACTGGATTAAAAATGCAAATCTGTATGATGAGTTTAAGGATACTGAAATTACAATATATTTCAGGGAAAGGTTAAAGGGAAGAATTGCATTAATACCTATATTATACGTAAAGTACAAAAGCAGTTACCTTTCAGAAGTTATACTGAATGAAACTCTATCCAAATGTGTTGAATTGGAGTACAATAATGCTATATATGTAAACCTGTCAAATTACCAGGATCAAAATCAAATAATTGAGAATTTAACTGTCCAGGGGTTTATAAAAACACCATTTTACTTTAATAACAACCCCATATATATTGTTGATATGAGCAAGCCCATAACATTGAGCCAGGATATAGAAACACTGCTAAAACCACCTTTTGATAACAATAAAAGCATAGCAAACATTATAGAAAAAACAAGAAAGAGACTGAAAAAAGCTATTTCAAACCTTTACCCTGGAGAGCTGGTACTGGTATATAACAGGGATATGATTTACAGCAAGCTAATTCAAATAATATGTGATATAAACGAAGTACCTATAGAGCAAGGAAATAGGAAAATTCTTGGCCCCTACATGTGTGTTCCCTTTGGCTCTATATTAAATGGAAGAATATTACCTAATACAGTAACTAAATCCATGCATACTGAAAAAATATTTAATGCAGAAATTAAGAACTTCACCATTGGAGCCTTTCCAAACTATTTGAGTTTGGATAATCAAGCAAAGATGCTGTCATCATTTAACCGCCCCATTATTTTAGTTGACGACCTGCTGCATAAGGGCTATAGATTGAATGTAATAGAACCCATTTTGAGAAATAACAACATAGAAATCAAAAAACTGGTTGTTGGCATTCTGACAGGCAGAGGAAAGGAATTGGGAAAAACAAGAAATATTGAAGTAGACAGTGCATACTTTGTTCCAAACCTTAAACTGTGGTTTAATGAAAGCGCCCAATACCCCTTTATTGGAGGGGATGCAGTTTTTAGAGAAGAGTATGGTCAGGATTACCTTATACCTAGTATAAACTTTATACTGCCTTATGTATCGCCATCCTTTATTAAGGGCGCCACAATTAGATCCATATATGAATTTTCTGAGGTATGTCTGGTAAACACCATAGAAATATTTGATGAAATACAAAAGGTCTATCAGGAGATTAACGGAAAGAGCTTAATTATAAGAAACCTGGGCAAGATATTCTCATTCCCCAGAAAGCCGGATACATGTATATATGCAGATTCAGTGCGTAATTTGAAGCCAACGGATTATCTGGAAAAAGACCTGGAGAATTTGAAAAGAATTGAAAATATAGTATTAAGATGATGAAGGATGAGCATATATGGTTTATTACTATAAATATGATGATAAGATTTTAATGTCCTTTTATAAATATGAAGACCTTAAAGCTATAACAGAAGATGAAGCAAAATTAAACAATGGAAATATATACTTTCTGAATAAAATGGACCCTATTAAATCAAGGAGAAGCTTCATTGTAAATGACCCTTCACTGCTATTTAAAAGCAGTGAAGGGCTAGAGCTTCTTATATTGGATGATGTGGATTATTCATCACACATACCAAGCTGGATAATAGATAGTATAAAAAATAAATCTGTAATATCCATTAATACAGAGTACCCAAACTGGAAAACAGCCTTAGAGGATACATATAAGGGCAAGTGGAATGTAAATATTGTTGCACTAGGAGATGTTGGAAGCACTCTTCTAATAGGATTGAGACTTCTAGGCGGGGATTGCATTGATAGAATAGGCATATATGATAGAAATGTAAATAGGCTAAAGCGCTGGGAATATGAAATAAATCAGGTAAGAAAAGCCTTCAGCCAATATGAATTCCCCAAAGTAGTGCCTATTACAGAAAATCAGCTGTTTGACTGCCATATGTTTATATTCTGTGCCTCTAAAGGGGTTCCTCCAGTAGGAAGCAAAATAGAAGATGTAAGAATGATTCAGTTTGAATCCAATAGGAATATTATTAAAGAATATGCCCAAATAGCAAGGAACTCAAGCTTTAAAGGAATATTTGCCGTAGTATCAGACCCAGTGGACCTTTTATGCAAAGTTGCTTTTCTGGAAAGCAATAAGGATTCTTCAGGCTGTTTAGATTTCAAAGGGCTTGCCTCCAATCAGATAATAGGATATGGGCTTGGGGTTATGAATGCAAGGGCATGCTTCTATGCAGAAAAATCCGAAAAAACCATGCACTTTCTAAGAGAAGGAAGAGTATTTGGCCCTCACGGTCAGGGTCTTGTTGTTGCAGACAGCATAGATAACTATAATGAGGACATATCTAATTACTTAACTGAAAAAACAGTAAATGCCAATAGAGAAATAAGGGAATTTGGGTATAAACCCTATGTGGCCCCCAGCCTTTCATCAGGTGCCCTTTCAATTATCTCCACAATTAAAGGTGAATGGTTCTATGGTTCAACTTATATGGGCAGCTGCTATATGGGCTCAAAGGTAAGGCTGGTAAAAGGCCATTTGGAAGTAGAAAGGCTTAAACTGCCGGATAGATTATACAATAAGATAAAAGAAAGCTATGAAAGGTTAGTGAGAATAATATGAAGGAATTCTACTTGATACTGCCTGAAAAACCCTCTCCATTTTTGAAAAAGATGATAGATAGGACTACAGAAAAAATTAATTATAAAGTAATTGACAATTTTAACAATATCCCTGATCTGAAAAACAAGAAGATTATATTTGCTGTGGAACTGCCGGTAACAGGAGTAAGCAATAATCTTAATAACTTCTTTATAACCCTTATCAGCAGAGGAAATGATTCCCTTCTCGGTTCAGAGGGTATTGTATTAATTCACAGCAATTACCAGCTTTACACTAAAACCTGTGCTCAATACATAATATTTCAAAGCAATTTGCTGGGATTAAGATTTCCCGGAAGGCCCATTGTTGAGGCTACAGGAAATCTGGATAACTTTATTCCTCTAATAAAAGTATATAATATTACAACTGAAGAAATATGCTTTATGCAGTGTAGAGAACTGGGGCTAAGATTTCTCAATGATAATTATAAAAAAATTGAAAATCCTAAGATACTGGCTCTTCATTCAAGCAACTGGAATACATCCAATTCATTATTGCTTTGGAAAATGGTAAAATCAAATCTAAAATCTGAGAATATATCCGAAATAAATGTTGGAAACGGAAAAGTAGTTGACTGTGCCGGATGCCCCTATACTACATGCAAGCATTATGGCCAGCAGGAAAAATGCTTCTATGGCGGCATAGTTGTAGAGGAAGTATACCCTAGTATACTTGAATCTGATGCAATTATATTTATATGCCCAAACTATAACGACATGATATCGGCAAATCTGGTGGCTGTCATTAATAGGCTAACTGCACTTTTCAGAAAAAGTAAATTTTACGATAAAACCCTTTTTTCAATAATCGTATCAGGCCATTCAGGTTCTGATGCGCTGGCCAGGCAACTTATCAGTGCCCTAAATATAAACAAGACCTTTAGGCTTCCACCATATTTTGCACTAATGGCTACAGCAAACGACAAAGGGGCAATTGAAAAGGTTCCGGGTATTATGGATAAAGCCAGGACCTTTGCTGAAAATATCAAATATAATATTGTGAAATGAAGCTTACTAAAGATTCCATCTTTAGTAAGCTTTTATTACCTTATGTGTATGTACTTCCATTTTCCTGTTCTAAAGCGGATACTTATAAGCAGCCATCTGACTATCTGGTCAATGAATATTGCATACCATGCTCCTATTAATCCTGTTCCTATAACATTAATAAACAAATATGCCAGAACCACCCTTATAATCAAAACGCTTACAAAAATGGCTATTAAAGTCCATACTGTGTCCCCTGCTCCTCTCAATCCTCCTGCAACTACAAGTTGAGAGGATTGAAATGGCTGTACCACTGCTGCAACTTTCAATATATTTCCTGCTTCATGAATAATAACCGGATCAGTTGTATATAAGCTTGCAATAAAGGATCCAAAGAAGAAGAATACCACTCCCACTCCTGTAGAAATAACTGAGCCTATTCTTCTACACTCTTTTATGTACTTCTCAGCTTTATCCCTTTCTTCTGCACCCAGACTCCTTCCAACTAAGGATGAAGCTGCAATTCCAAAGGCTTGCCCTGGTGTAAATGAGAAATTCAATATATTAAGCCCTATTTGATGTGTTGCATAAGCTACAGTTCCCAATGTTGCAACAATCCTTATAAATAATAATATGCCCACTCTAAAGGCAATCTGCTCTAATGAGGCAGGCACACCAATTTTTACTAAATTATACACTATATCCTTGTTGAATTTAAACCTTTCCTTAAAATTTATCCTTATTATTGTCCTGTGTTTCAATACACGCGTAACAATCATTATTGATCCAATCAACTGAGAAAGGGATGTAGAAACACCAGCACCGGTTACACCTAATCTTGGTGCTCCTATTAGCCCGTATATGAGTATTGCATTTCCAATTACATTCAGGAAATTTGCTCTAAGGTTTATACTCATAGGAGTTTTAGTATCCCCAGCTCCCCTTAAAACTGCATATATTGACAAATTAAATGACTGGAACAATAAACCCAGAACAATAATCTTAAAATAATTTGTTCCATACATTATAGTATCCTGCTCCGCACCCAAAAGTCTCATGAACTCCTCTGAAAAGCTTAATCCGAGTATGATAACAGGTATGGCAATAATCAACTGGGTTAATAAAACCACATGCCTTACTACATTTTCTATTCGATCAGCCTTATTAGCACCAATATATCTGGCTACCATAGCTGTAGCACCTACATTTAAAGCTTGAATCAAGGATACTGCAATGAAAACTACCTGATTTGTCAGCCCTATAGCTGCAATGGAAGCTGCTGATTCCACCTTATCGGGAATCCTTCCAACCATTACCATATCAACCATTCCAAACAGCGAACTCAGCAATACCTCTATTAACACAGGTCCGGCAGTCTTCATTACATCCCTACGAATTTGCTTTTCAGCACTGGTTAACCCTTCAGCCATAGACACCACCTCTTGTCAATAATTTCGATGCTCTAAATATTATAGCACAATTAAAAATATTGTAAATACTTCTTCAGTTCATTATCAAAAAATAATACAAGTACCGGCTAAAACCGGTACTTACATTTCTTTTTTGCTTAACTATGCTTGGGCTTTTTCACCGTATTTTTCCTTTATATATTTATCTATGCCTCTTGCTGCAACCTTGCCTGCTCCCATTGCCAGTATAACTGTTGCTGCTCCTGTTACAGCATCTCCACCGGCAAATACACCTTCTCTTGTGGTTTGCCCGTTTTCATCTACAACCAAGCATCCCTTTTTGTTTACTTCCAATCCACGTGTAGTTGATGCAATCAGTGGGTTAGGTGATGTCCCCAGAGCCATTATTACAGTATCCACTTCCATATCAAATTCAGAGCCTTTAATTGGTACAGGTCTTCTCCTGCCTGATTCATCAGGTTCTCCTAATTCCATTCTTTGGCATCTAATTGCTTTAACCCATCCATTTTCATCTCCGATGACTTCTACAGGATTTGTCAGCATTTCAAATTTAACTCCTTCTTCCTTTGCATGGTGAACTTCTTCTACCCTTGCTGGTAATTCCTTTTCTGTTCTCCTGTATACTATTGTTACATCTGCTCCAAGCCTCAATGCAGTTCTGGCAGCATCCATTGCTACGTTTCCTCCGCCTACTACTGCAACCTTTTTCCCCACTTTAATAGGAGTATCGTGGTCATCTCTGTATGCCTTCATTAAGTTGTTACGGGTTAGGAACTCATTAGCTGAAAATACACCATTCAGGTTTTCACCAGGAATTCCCATGAACTTTGGAAGTCCTGCTCCGGAACCTATAAATACAGCATGATATCCTTCCTTTTCCATTAGGTCATCTATGGTAACTGTTCTTCCAACAATTACATCTGTTTCAATCTTAACTCCCAGCTTCTTCAGGTTTTCAATTTCTGGCTTAACAACCTTATCCTTTGGAAGCCTGAACTCTGGAATTCCATATACCAATACTCCACCTGGTTCATGAAGGACTTCAAATATGGTTACTTCATATCCTTCCTTTGCCAAATCTCCTGCACATGTAATCCCTGCAGGTCCAGAGCCTATAACAGCAACTTTAAATCCATTCTTCTCCTTAGTCTTTCCTACTTCAATATTGTGCTCACGTGCCCAGTCTGCTGCAAATCTCTCCAGCTTTCCTATAGAAACTGCTTCCCCCTTAATTCCACGAACACATTTTTGTTCGCATTGTGTTTCCTGAGGGCAAACCCTACCGCAAACTGCAGGCAATGCAGTATATTCTGCCAATACATGGGCTGCCTCTGCAAAGTTGCCTTCAGCTATATGCTTAATAAATCTTGGAATGTCAATACCTACAGGGCAATTGCCAACACAAGGGTGATGCTTGCACTGTAAACATCTGCTTGCTTCAGCCATTGCTTCCTCTTCGGTATATCCTAAACAAACTTCATCAAAGTTTGTTGCCCTTACCTTTGGATCTTGCTCTGAAATTGGTACTCTTTTAAACATATCCATTAGTTAGCACCTCCCTGGTGGCATGTACATACTTTTGTTTCTCCTCTTTTTGCCAACTCCTCTTCTTCTTTCTTATACTGAGCCAGCCTCTTCAACGCTAAATCCCAGTCAACAAGATGTCCGTCAAACTCTGGACCATCTACACAGGCAAATTTGGTTTCTCCGCCTACATTTACCCTGCAAGCGCCACACATTCCTGTACCATCAACCATAATTGGATTTAAGCTTACAATGGTCTTTAATCCAAGCTTCTTAGTAAGCAGACAAACGAATTTCATCATAATCATAGGTCCAATGGCAATTACTACATCATAGTGTTTGCCCTGATTTACTACAAGCTCTTCAATCATTGCAGTTACCATGCCACTAAATCCATAGCTGCCATCATCTGTACATACATATAGGTTACCAGCTACTTCTCTCATCTTGTCCTCAAGGATTACCAATTCTTTAGTCTTAGCACCTATAATTACATCTACATCAATATTGTGTTCTTTAAACCATTTTACTTGAGGATATACCGGAGCTGTTCCCACACCTCCTGCTACAAACAGGTATTTTCTCTTCTTAACCTCTTCCAGGTCTTCATGTACATAATCAGATGGCCTTCCTAGAGGTCCTACAAAATCCCTTAAATAATCCCCTTCTTCAAATTGTGCAATTTTCTTTGTTGAAGCTCCTATGGATTGAATAACAATATTTACTGTTCCCTTTTCCTTGTCATAATCACAAATTGTCAATGGTACACGTTCTCCTACTTCATCAGCTATTACTATGACAAACTGACCAGGTTGAGCAGAATTAGCCACTCTTGGAGCAAGTATGTCCATGGATACTATGTTTGGGGCAAGAAATCTCTTTTCAACAATTTTAAACAATTATAACTCCTCCCTCACAAATATTATATATTTTGAACCTCTCCATATTGTATATGGAGAGAGCTTCACTCGGGTAGTTCCTACCCTGGTCATCTCTCACTTACATAAGTGAACACATTACTGCTTAATTGCAATACATTATTAATTATATATAAAACCCAATAATTAATAAAGGATAGTTAATCTTATAACTAGCAGCTATAAATGCTCTACTATCATACCATTATTGTTATACAATTAACAAATCCTGACAAGACAAATATAACATAAAAAATTTTTTTATTCAAGATATAGTTTGCTTTAATATATTTCTTCTATTAGTTTTTCAGTTACATTCCTCTGGTCACATTTACTACCCATTTTTTTGAATGAACTCTGAATAATCCTATTAAAATTTTGACAATCTCCTCAGAATAAGCTAAGGGTGTAACAAGATATACAGGCAACTTTAACACCATAGAACCTATAAAGGCTAATGGGACTCCTGCAAGCCAAACTGACCCCATTTCCAGAAGCATAGAAAATCTGGTATCTCCTCCACTCCTTAATATACCAACTATTATGGTTCCATTTACTGTTTTAACAGCAAAGAATATACCTAGAATAATCAAAAGCATTTTAGACGTATGCCTTAATTGTGGTGACAAATCCCTAAAAAACATCAATATCAAATCTGAGGTAAAAATCAGAATTAATCCTAATAATAGACCCAATACAGCTGATATAAATAAAAACCTGTTAGCATATTCAATGGCAGTATCCTCTTCATCAGCTCCTATTTTATTGCCTACCATAACTGTACATGCATTTCCCACTCCCCTTGTAAATACCATGAAAAGGTTCTGTACCACGCTTAAAATCTGTATGGCTGCAGCTGCCTCCGTTCCTATTTTAGCATATGCTATGGAATATAGTACATTTCCTAAGGACCAGAATGTTTCATTTATGATTACTGGGGACGAAGTTTTGAAATACTTGTACACAAAATCCCTGTTCCAATCGGTAAACTCCTTTATGGTTCCTTTTAAAGGTCCTTCTGATGAGTAAATTGCATATACTACCAGCAACAGCTCAACTACTCTTGCCAATAGAGTAGCATAGGCTGCGCCTTTTACTTCCAGCCTTGGAAAACTCAAATGGCCATATATCAATATATAGTTAAATACCAGATTTACAAAAAAAGATATAATACTTGCAACCATGGGCATTTTAGCATTCCCTGTACTTCTGGATGATATTTGGAAAGTAAATCCAGCTCCAAATACGATATAGGAAAATATTACAATTACTAAATAATCTGCTCCAAGCTTAATAACCTCATTGTCACTACTAAATATTCTCATAATGCTATCTGGCGCAATAAGAACTGCAACTGTAAATATCAATCCTACTATAATAGAAGTGAACAAGGCTAATCCTAATACTCTCTTAATATTCTTCTCATCCATTTTACCCCAGAACTGGGCTATGAATATGGCTGATCCTGATGCTATGCCAAATATTATCAAAGAATAAAAGAAGAAAACCTGATTTGCAAGCCCTACAGCTGCAAGGCTTTTTTCACCTAAACTGGAAATCATAAATGTATCCAGCATGTTAACAGATGATGCTATTAAGTTCTGTAATGTTATTGGTATTGCTATTGTAATTAATGTACTAAAAAAAAGTTTGTCTTTTAACATATTTCTTATTGAAGACATCTTCTCTTTCCTCCGTTTGATTAGTGTATAAAGCTTTTATGATTTTATCATATTAATTCTCCATTTGCTATAGAATAAAGGTTTAAATTTTTGATATAAATCAAAGTTTTTAAATCACACTAATTGTATAATCAATTTAAAGAGTATATGGAGGGATGTAAATGGAATTTAAAAGCCATTGGCTTGATAAATCATATGCAGAAGTAGTAGAACATATTTTGGAAAACTATCATGAAAAGCTGTCCAATCAGATGAAAGACCTGAGCAAATTGACTACAACAATAATGAAGGTCCATGGATTAGAGCATGAGGAATTATTTGAGGTACATAGGCTATTTAACATGATTCAGATTAACATGGTGCAGCACATTATTAGACAGGAATCAAGAATATTTCCCCTTATAAAAAGATATAGCAGAAAGCCCATAGAAGAGCTTTTAGATAAAGCCATAAATGAGATAAATATATTCAGATCAAAAGAAGATAATACAATGGAGCTATTGGAAAAGCTTATATCTATTACAGATGGGTACACAACTCCCCGTGATGGATGTGCAACATATGCCAGGGCTTATGAACTGCTGAAGGATTTTCATATTAATATAATATCTCATCTGCAATTTGAAGAGGAGATACTGTTTAACAGACTTATAAAGGAAAAAGAGTAAAAAAACCTTCTTCCCTCGCTAAGAGAGAAGAAGGTTTTTATTCCATATTGACCAATACATGGTGTTCATTTCCATCATCAGTAAGCTCAACAAATTTTTCATTAATCTCCACATTATCAACAAAAATGTTTTTTACCCCTTTATTTACCTTGTTCTCATTTTTAACTTCAATCAGATACATGGTATTTCCGTATCTATACCGAATATTAAATCCTCTCCAGCTTTTTGGAATACATGGGTTAATATACAGCCTGTTTTTCTCAATGGAGAATCCTATTATGTCCTCTAATCCCACAATGTACATCCAGCCAGAGGAACCGGTATACCAGGTCCATCCTCCACGTCCCTTATGCTGAGGATTGGTATACACATCAGCAGCCACTACATAGGGTTCTACCTTATAATTGGAAGCCTCTAGAAAAGTTCTGCTGTGGTTGATGGGGTTTATCATTTTAAACAAGCTATAGGCTCTATCTCCATCACCCATCATTGCAAAGGCTTTTACAACCCAAATTGCTGCGTGGGTATACTGTCCTCCATTTTCTCTAACCCCAGGCACATAGGATTTAATATACCCAGGGTCTAATTCAGCAGAGTCAAATGGAGGGGAAAGAAGCGATATTGTACCTGAATTTTCATCTATCAGGTACTTCTCAACTGAATTCAAGGCAATTCTAACCCTTTTTTCATCTCCAAGTCCTGATATCACTGCCCATGATTGAGCTATGGAATCTATTATGCATTCACTATTTTCCCTGGAGCCTAATGGAGTGCCGTTGTCAAAATAAGCTCTTCTATACCATTCCCCATCCCAAGCATTTTCCTCAAGGGATTTCTTTAATGCAGATATTGCTTCCTCATATTTTCTAATTCTTTCTTCATCTTTCATAATCTCACATACTGGAATAAAGCTTTTCAAAACTGTGGCTAAAAACCACCCCATCCATACTGACTCTCCCTTTCCTTTGTATCCTACCTTGTTCATTCCATCATTCCAGTCTCCTCCCCCCATGAGGGGCAATCCTCTTTTACCAAATCTTAGGGACCTGTCAATTGCTCTTATGCAGTGTTCATAGACTGTGCCTGTGTCCTGGGATATTTTGGGAACCTCATATCTTTCCTCTTCATTTTCCTTCAAAATCCCGCTTTCTATAAAAGGTATCCTTTCATTCAGTATATCAGTATCTCCAGTTACCTTTATATATTTAGCTACACCTAATGGCAGCCACAAAAGGTCATCTGTATATTTGCTTCTTATTCCTTTATGCACTTCACTTCCAGGTATAGGATGCCACCAGTGTTGAATATCTCCTTCCTTGTATTGATGTGCGCAGTTTCTTATAATCTGATTTTTAGTCAAATCAGACATGTGATAGATAATATTTGTCACATCCTGCATCTGATCCCTTGCTCCAAAAGCACCTCCAACCTGATAAAACCCTGTTCTACCCCATATACGGCTTGCTATGGTCTGGTACATAAGCCAGCTGTTCATCATGAAGTTTAATGTATCATCTGGAGTTTCTATATATATCCTGGAAAGGATTTCATCCCACAAGGCTTTAACTTCTTCCAATGCTTTTTTGGACAGCTGTACATCCCTGTATTTATTTATTAGCTGAAGTCCTTCATTGATCTCATTAGATTCTCCCATTAACAGTGTCAATTCCTTCTCTTCTCCAGGAGAAAGGAGCAAATTGACCTTAAAGGCAATGCAGGGATTATAGCCTAATCCAAGGGTATTGGACAGTCTTTGCCTTTTTAATCCTTCTGGCATCTCATAATTTGGTATGGTGCCCAAAAACTCTATCCTATCTCCAGTATAGGAATCTATACTCTCCGATGAGCCAACAAACATAGTGCTTCCCTTGAATTCACTGTTTGCAGTATTCCTTACAATAAGCACATCATCTTTAACATCTGTTTCCAGCAGCTTTTCAGTTTCCTCATCTGTTACCCCCAATACAGGCCTTATATAGTAATACAGGCTTAATTTTCTGGTTTCATTGGATTCATTTCTTAACCTGATTAAACTTATTTTGATATTGTCTTCTTTAGGAACAAATACCATCAGATTCTGTTCAATTCCATGGCAGTTGTGGTAAAATCTAGTATGCCCCTGTCCATGGATTACAATATAGTCATTATCATCTCTAACAGGCTTTGGAGTAATAGTAAACACTTCCCCTGAATCTTCATCCATTAAGTAGATAATCTCTCCCTGATGGTCAGTTATAGGGTCATTATACCATGGTGTAAGCTTGTTTTCCCTGCTGTTCTTTGACCAGGTAAATCCGCTGCCCTGTTCTGTAATTATGAATCCAAAATCCCTATTAGAAACTACATTTATCCATGGCATTGGAGTATTTATCCCCTTGGACAGCTTTATTATATATTCCCTTCCATCCTTCGAAAATCCGCCGTATTCGTTAAAATATTTTAAATCCAGATTGATTTCTTTCTTTTCATAAACCTTCCTATCTTTAACAAAGGTCTTATAAGGTATGTTATGCTTAGTGGAATCCATATTCTTAAAGCTTTCTTCTGCCTTAACTATTACATTTGCAAATTTATATAAAAGCACCCTGTCTTCTTCGGGTATTGTGTTCTCATTGATGATAAATACTCTTCCTGCAATTCCCCTTTTTTCATATACTTCCTCTCTTATGCTTTCATAAAGGGGTTGATAATAAGCACTTTCATCTTTGTTCAATATTATCAGGTCAACAGGAATACCCCTATAGGACCAGTACTCATGAGCTTCCAGTATCTTGACCAGATTTGCCATTCCCTTCATAGAGCTGATAGTTACAAGCAGTATAGGATTATCTCCTGAAATACCCCTGGCCCATAGCCCTTCCTTACCTTTAGTATTCTTTCTGATAATAGATGAATACCTTGATTTATTATTATCTGTAAGATATATTAGCTTAGGCAATAGTTCTTCGTAGGGATTTGCTTTTCTTCGATTCAGGTTCAGGTATCCCATTTCAGTCTGAGATTTTGTTCTATAGAGGTCTACTGCCAGCTTTATGTTATTTTTATCGCTGTATTTCTTCAATATATCCAAAGCTTCACTTTTGCTATTAGCCAACGCTGTAATATAGAATATATCAAATTTCCCTTTAGGAGGTATTTTTATTTTCTTACCAATGCTCATTACAGGGTCCAATACAACACCTGTAGTATTGGTTAGGCCTTTTTCCATAGCCTTTGGATTACTTAGTGAATTGGACCTACCTATGAAATTCAGCCTGCTGGTTTCATATTGAAATTTCTCGTCTCCCTCCTGGAAAACCCTAACAAAATGCACTATCCATACGTCTCTTTGATCATCATGCCTTTTTCTTCTGTATGCTAGTAACCCCTCCAAATCCTCAACAACCTCTGTTCTTATAAATAGGTTGCTGAAGGCAGGATGTGCCAGGTCAGAGTTTATATTTTCTCCTACTACCTCAAAATAGCTTATGCTTTCAATCAGCGCTTCCTCATCATTATCATTTGTTATTCTAACCTTCCTTATTTCACCGGATTCTTCAGGCAATAGATATATATCCATTCTGGTTTCAATACATCCATCCCTTCTTCTGAATACAGCCTTGTACTGGTGGAACTCAACATCATATGAATCAGGCTCAGAATAATAAGGAGCATAGGTAGCAGACCAGCATTTGTTATTCTTTATGTCCTTAATATATATGAACTGACCGTAAGGATTTGTAAGGTAGTCTCTTCTCCACCTGTTTATATAGGTATTTCCATCCTTTGAAAATCCCTCTCCTCTGTTTGTAATCATCAGTGTATAGCTACAGGAAGACAAAAGGTGGCATCTAATGGACTCGACATGTTCTTTCGAGTATGCAATCTTTTCCCATGTATCCTCTCTTTTCCTTATGATTTCTACCTGCTCCAGGTTTTCTCTACCCTTTGATATTACAGGAACGTCAGGTATTCTTTCCTGTAACAGAAACTCTCCACATTTCATCAGAGGATCCCTGTGAAACCTCTTTATCAATATGCCATCATTGATGAAGTTGTTTATTGCTGCAAATATCATGCCCTGATGATGGCTCATATAGGATTTTACTATGCCTTTATTAAGATGGGGAGGAAGCCTTTTTACAGTATAGTCTACTGCTTCATAAAATCCATAAGGCCCTTCCATTCCCTCGTCTATTAATCTCTTTATATTGTCCATAACACCCTGGTAATCAAAATTCAATGCCAGAAAAGTAGAGTATGGAGATACAACAAGTTCCTCCTTTAATCCCCTCTTAAACCCCAGGGATGGCACACCAAAAGCCTTGTATTGATAATTGAGAACATTATCAAAGGCAAAAAAACCGGATTCCGATATTCCCCAGGGCACATTGTTTTTCTTTCCATATTCCTTTTGTACATTTATTGTTGTCCTGTAGGTTTCATCCAGTAATGTATTTTTATAGTTCTTCATTACCAAACTTGGCATTAGGTATTCAAACATGGTTCCGGACCATGAGGCAAGACTTAGGCTTCCATTTTCCTTGACTAAAGATTTTCCCAGCCTCTCCCAGTTTCTTACTGGAACTTCCCTTCTTGATATTGCTATATAACTGGAAATCCTTGCTTCAGAAGCCAACAGGTCATAATAGTTGTTAAGCGTCTTGCCCTCACCAACATTATATCCTATATAGAACAGGTCTTTTGACTCATCATACAGAGGCTTGAAATTGGTGTTGTTAATGATATTCTCTATTCTTTCAATTGTTTTCTCTGCGTCCTCTTTATTTTCCAGTTCATGCATATACTCCTTAATTCCTTCCTTAAGAACTATCAGATAAGCTATGAAATTTCCGCTGTCCACTGTTGAAACAAATATAGGTCTTAAGGGTTCTAAATTTGTAGTATCATACCAGTTGTACAGATGCCCCTCCCATTTTTCAAGCCTTTCTATTGTATCCAATGTACGATTTACTAATGCAATCATCTCTTTTGTGTCAATAAATCCTAAATCCCTGCTAGATAGCACTGACAGCAGGTAAAACCCGATATTTGTAGGTGATGTCCTGTTGGCTACACCATTATATGGATATTCCTGATAATTATCTGGAGGTAAATAGTTGTTTTCTTTATCAGTAAACTCCCTGTAGTAGTTCCAGGTCTTACTTGCAATATCCAAAAGAATCCTCTTGTCTTCCTCTTTCTTTTCCAACACTTCCATTTCTCCCCTGCTTATGTTGAAGGCTATAAAAGGGCCTGATAGCCACAGCATGGAGAAGATAAACCCAGATAAAAAAGCACTTAAATCCCTGAATAAAACTATGGAAACTAATAAAACTGAAAAAATTATATTTCCCTTCATCATGGAAATATAGCCTGATAGATCATTTTTTGAATTTCTTTCAGCCTCAAAAGCTGTTGTCCATTCCAGAAGATTTCTTTTAGAGATATAGACTCTATACAGAGTCCTTATTATAGCATCTGCCATAAAAAATGCCTCTGTAGGCAGGAACATTAAATTCAGCATGCCCTGATACAATGTACTTCTATACCCTACAATTATATTTCCATTGTATTTTACATTATTGAATCCAGTTTTGCCTCTAAACAAGTTTTGTATAAACTCCATTATAAATTGCAGAAAGAGGTTAGCAACTGCCACTCCAATAAATATCCATCTGCCTTCCTCAAAAAAAGCTGTTCCAAGGAATACAGCAATAAACAAAAATATGGGTAACAGGCTTCTTCTTAAGTTATCAATCATCTTCCACTTTGAAAGAATAGATAGATTCCTTCCTAAGCTTTCAGTTATCCATCTTAGTAACTGCCAATCGCCTCTAACCCACCTGTGCTGCCTTTTTAAATAGGATATATACTTTTCAGGATACCCATCCAACAGCTTTATATCAGTTGCCAGCCCTGTCCTTATATAGCTCCCCTCCAATAAATCATGGCTTAATACCATGTTTTCAGGGATAGCGCCTTTTAAGCATCTCTGGAAGACTTCCAAATCATATATGCCTTTTCCCGTAAATATGCCTTCCCCAAAGAGGTCCTGGTATATATCTGATATCGCATTGCCATAGATGTCCATTCCCCCATGGCCTGCAAATATCCTTGTAAATAGAGTCTTATTGCTGCTTTCTATGTCAACAAGTATTCTAGGCTGTATGATGCCATACCCTTCTACTACAATGCCCTTCTCTTCATCTACTACTGCTTTATTTAAAGGATGGGAAATGGCACCTATAAGCTTCTTTGCTGAGTCTATTGGAAGGTGGGTATCAGCATCTATTGTTATTACATACTTTATTTTTCCCCTTATACCTGATATGTCCCCGCTTATGGCTTTAAATCTTGTGTTTTCATCACCTGTCAGAAGGTTATTTAATTCTACCAAAGCTCCTCTCTTTCTTTCCCAGCCTATCCAGCTTCCCTGTGCATCTGAAAATACCCTTTCCCGGTGAAGATAGAAGAATATGTCCTTGCCTTTCGAATATTTCCTATTTAGCTTTTCTATCAGCTCTACTCCCCTATTTATGATCTCAGCATCCTCAGGTTTATCCTTTTCATCTGCATCCTTGAAATCTCCCATTATGGCAAAATATATATTATCTTCATTGTTTGAAAGATAGCATACTTCTAATTTTTCAACCAGCTCCTCCAAATGGCTTTTGTCCACAATAAGAGTTGGAATCACCACCAGTGTTGCCTTATCCTCGGGAATTGCTCCGAAATACTCTATCTTTGGTATTAATTTAGGCTTAAACCTCTTTATATATATGCTGTTTGCTATGTTCAATACAATGGATTCCAACGGTATAAACAATATTAAAAACCCAAATGCATTTAGATATGGATTGCCGTCAACTGCAGCTATCCTCATTACTATATACGTAATGAGCAGAGATATAGCAATTATGGGCAAGGAATAGTAGCCAAACCTTCTCACATATAAAGTATGATTCGCATTTCTACATCCAAAATAATCAAAAAGCTTTTTTCTGCCTTCATCTATCAAATAGTATCCAATGTGAGCTTTTTTATCCCTTGCACCGTTTTCGTATTCTTCTTCAGCAAATTCCAATGCCTTTTTGGCAACAAATATCTCCTGAGTGTTAAATTTCTCTGCCAGTTCTTTTATATAATACCTATAGTAATTCTTTGATTGGGAATCCATCTTATCATATATGTTTAATGGATCCATGGAAAGTATATTATCTATGGCTCTTATGGATTTAAATATGTTTTCCCAATCAAATACGGTAACATTTCTTAGGGAAGTTATGCCATATCCTAAATACACCTTATATTTGGATTGTAACATGTATTCCCTTTCCAGTATGTTCTCAATGCTTCTTCCGGCATAATCCAGCTTTTCATCTATACTATCGATTATTGTCTGAAAATCATCACGTTCTTCTCTTATTCTTCTTATTACTCTTTCCAGTTTAATGGAATCCATGTTAGGAGCTTCTTCTATTATCTTTTCCATTGATTCATCAGTGAGAATATCCAATTTATCCGCTTCATCCCATTTCCTTTTCATGTCCAATAAGCTTATGGATATGTTTTTTATGTATTCTATAAGGCCTAAAACAAGGAAGCCTGGAAACCAGCTTATTTCATCCATTGACAGTATCTCTTCCTTTTGGAAGCTATTAATGAACCTTATCAATCTATCCTCAGTAATGTTCCCTGTTGAATCATTAATCAGTTCTACTGCCAATGCATATATTCTTGGATAGCCTCTGTAGGGTCCATCCTTTACCATGTTCAGAATTATGATTTTCTCTTCTTTTATTGTATTTTTTAGCCTTCTATATGCCAGCTCTATAAAGTAGAAATTATCCAGAAGCCATTCTGCTCCTTTTGGATAGGAGCGGCTTCCTGCAGATTCTCTGATTAAGTTTACATATGCATTTTCTATATCTTTAAAGCTTGTTTCCAGCTTATTTAATATAAACTTTTTAGCATTAGATTTTCTTTCTGTTCTATACAGAGTATGAATTTCTTCTCCCTGGACTGTTAACCTGTTAAAGCTACTTCTCATACTCTTTCCTTCCTTTCATGTAAGCGTTTATTTCCTCATTATACTGTTGACTTTTTCATTGTATTGTGTCCAAAGTTCCTCTGCGTATTCTTCATTATAGCCTTCTATATATAGGTTAAATTTAGGATTCTCGTCATCAGGCTCAATGAGCACCCATCCCTTATCATCAATAAACCTTACCCCTTTAACAAGCTCTATTCCCTGCTTTCTGTCCAATGTAAGGCTTCTTATGATTTTCCCCTTATCATCCCACCTGCAGGGTATTTCCTTTTTAAAATAGTAGTACTGAGGAAGCTCATGGAGCAATTTGTTTATTGTTACACCATTGCCTATTAAATAATCCAGTATTTTTCCTGTTGCCCACAGGGAATCAAAGCTAATAATATATTGAAAATCATCATTTTTCTTTAATATAGTTTCAATAATATCCGTTATATTGGATTTGCTATATATCGTCCTCCCTCTATATTCCTTTGCCAGCCTTTCCATTACCCTCGGATAATTGTATGGAACAACAGCTTCCTTTACAGCACCAGTCTTAAACCCTATTAACATAGCCAGCATATAATACCTGTCGTCTTCTACTACATTAAATCCGTCTGTCAAAGCCAGCCTCTCTCCGTCGTCATTATACAAAATTCCCATATATCCATTTTCATCCAGCACAATTTCTTTTATATCCTCTATGGTCATACCCTTTTCAAACTCTACTGTTCTTACCTGGCATCCAATGGCGCTTAAATATGCCCTGGCAAGCTCCAATAGATTCTTAGAGGGAGAGGATATGACTATATAAGGCTTTTCTTTTGCTATTTTTTCTGTATTGCTTATTTTGGATATTCCTTCTTTCAGATATATTTGATGAAAGTTGTAAACATTTACTACATCTTTTATCTCATGCCCCTGACATCTGATGAAATCCTCTAATATAAACGTGTTTTCCACTTTCCTTTCGGTATCCTTATCAATGTTAGCACAATTCCTGTTAATAAACTCCAGGTATACAGTACTTTTGTCATTGCAGTCTGTCCTAATCTGAATTCCGCCGTCTGCCTTATAGTACTTAACTCCAAATCTGCACATAGGCAATGTGCTGTTCTTTATATCTATTACTAGGGCACCTGTAGACATAATGCCTGTTATAATGGAGTTCTTTACAAGTATTGATGTATTATGCTCATCGCTGTTTACAACAAAAGTACCATTGGCATTTATTGTGGTTGCAAAAGAAGCCCCCAGTTTCGATGCTATTTCTGGAGTTATGCTTTCATTTACTTTTCCGGATATACTCCTATATCCAAACAGCTTTTTTGACGCTCTTTCTTCCCATTTCAGATTGTCTGATACTGTAATGTTTTCCTCAACCACCTTATGAGGCCATATCTTTACCTTTGGTCTAATGGTGCTATTTTTGCCTATCCTGGTATAAGCTCCAATGGCACAGCTATCAAATATTCTTACCTTTTCATCAACTTTTATATCATTGCACAGTACAGATTTTCTTATTTCACAGCCATTTAATATGGAAACATTATTCCAAATTATACTCCTCTTTATGGAAGTACCTCCACCTATTATGCAATTATCACCTATAACAGTGTAAGGCTCAATAACTGCAGAAGACTTAATTGTAGAATTCCTTCCTATGTATACAGGTGGATATATTCTTGCATTCTTTTCTATTATTGTTCCTTCACCTACCCATATTCCTTTTCCCTTATTTCTTCCAAGGAGCACATGCTTTTTTTCATCTTGCAGAATATCAATATGGGTTTGAATATAGCTGTTTAAATCCCCTACATCACACCAGTACTCATCAGCTATATATCCATACATTGGTACATTGTCTTCCAATAGTTTAGGGAATAAATCCTTACTGAAGTCGAAGTTTTGTCCTTTTTTATAGTTGTCGAATACTTCAGGTTCAAGTATATAGATGCCTGTATTTATAGTGTCGCTGAACACCTCACCCCAGCTTGGCTTTTCCAAAAATCTTATTACTCTCCCATTCTCATCAGTTATTACAATTCCATATTCCAATGGCATCGGTTCCCTCTTAAGGACTAAAGTTGCCTTTGAACCCCTTTCCCTATGGAAGTCATAGGCTTTTCGTATATCTATATCCGTAAAGGCATCTCCGCTAATAACCACTATTGTGCTATCCAGAAAATCCTCGGCATTTCTTACGCTTCCTCCTGTTCCCAGTGGAGTATCCTCTATATAATAATTGATTTTTACATCAAATTTGCTTCCATCTCCAAAATAATCCATAATCATATTAGGCAAATAATGCAGAGTAACTGCTATTTCATCTATATTGTATTTTTTTAAAAGCTCAATTCCGTATTCCATCACCGGTTTGTTAAAAATAGGTACCATTGGCTTAGGAAGGTCACAAGTTAATGGTCTAAGCCTGGTACCATTTCCGCCAGACATAATTACTGCTTTGATGGCAATCACTCCCTTAACATAATAGTGATATAATCTATTTTGTACTTAGGAACTTTTTTTATACATATAAAAACCTCCAGGATTTATCATCCTGGAGGTTTTCCCTATTTCACAGATTCTATTTTCTCCATAACTCTCTTTTCAATATCCTTTATCTTCTTCTCAGCCAAGAAATTATCATTTCCCTTTGAATAGATATATATTTTCAATTTAGGCTCCGTTCCTGAAGGCCTAATGGCATACCAGGAACCATCATCAAAGTAGTACTTTAACACATCTGATTTAGGAGTATCAGTCTCATCCTTTAAGTAATCAATAGTGTTTATAAGTTTCATATCCCCAATTTCAGTAATAGGATTATTTCTGAAGGATTCCATTATGCGCTGAATCCTTTCGCTTCCCTCTATGCCTTCAAGAACTATTGATATGAGATTGTTCAAATAATACCCATGCTCATTGTATAGCTCTTCCAATACATCCAGTAGCGTTTTTCCCTGTTTTTTATAATATGCTGCCATTTCAACTATTAGCATTGATGATATGACTCCATCCTTATCCCTTACAAATGTGTCGTATACATACCCAATGCTCTCTTCATATCCAAATATAAATGTGTATTCCCCGGTTCTGTCAAATTCATTGGCCTTACCGCATATATGCTTAAATCCTGTCAGTGTTTCTATGGTTTTTACATTATATTTTTCTGCTATAGCCTTGCTTAAGTCTCCGGTTACAATACTCTTCACTATAGCAGCATTTTGGGGAATAGTACCTGATCCATGCCTTGAAGACAATATATAGTTTACCAGCAATGAACCAATCTGATTTCCATTTAGGGGTACAAATTCTCCTCTTTTATCTTTGACCATACATGCTACTCTGTCGCAGTCAGGGTCTGTAGCCAATAGTATGTCTGCATTCCTTTCCTTTCCGTACCTTTCAGAATACTCAAAGGCTTTTACATCCTCAGGGTTTGGGTAGCCTACTGTTTTAAAATCTGGGTCCGGGTTTTCCTGTTCAGGTACTACAAATACGTTAGTAAATCCTCTTTCCTTAAGAACTCTTCTTACAAGTTTATTTCCTGTTCCGTTGAGGGGGCTGTATACTACACTTATATTCTTATCCACATCATCTCTTAGGCTTGAATTCACTACATCTTCTATGTACTGTTCGTCTATTTCCTTACCAATATACTCTACAAGTCCATTTTCGAGTCCCTCTTCTAGGCTTATAAGCTTAATATCTGAAAAATCCTTTATTTTGTTTATATTACTAAGTATTTCTGTTGCTATATCGTCTAGTATTTGAGACCCTTCCTCCCAGTAGACCTTATATCCGTTATAGTCCTTTGGATTATGGCTGGCAGTTATAACTATTCCTGAAATGGTGTTTAGCTTCCTAATGGTGTAGGACAGTAAAGGCGTTGGCCTTATATCATCAAATAGATATACCTTTATCCCATTGGCTGCCAGAACTCTTGCTGCTATATCTGCAAATTCCCTGGAAAAATGCCTTACATCATAGGCTATTGCCACTCCCCTATCCTTGGCATTGCCTTCCTTCCCCAATATGGTATCTGCCAATCCCTGGGTGGCTAAGGCTACAGTATATCTATTCATTCTATTGGTGCCAGCACCAATAATCCCTCTCAACCCAGCAGTTCCAAAGGTTAAGTCCTTGTAAAATCTGCTTTTTATCTCCTCTTCGTTATCCTTAATAGCTTCCAGCTCCTTTTTTGTGTCAGCATCAAAAAATTCATTCGTTACCCAGTATTTGTATTTTTCTATATAATCCATGCCAAACCTCCTATAATTCATTATTTACCATAAGTTTCCCCTTATTAGCTTTTTATATTATAACATAATATAATACTCCCTTCCATATTTATCATATGAAGGGAGTATTATCTCTATTTTTTATCATCTGTTATTTATATTACCTATTTTTACTATGCAATCATAAAATTATTCTATTAGCTTTCTGTTACGATGAACACCTTATATAATTTTATCAAAAAAGATTTCCATTTATATCAAAATTTAATTCTGCTGGTTCGCTTAATATTTCTAAATTAGGATTTGCTTTAGCTTCTTCTATTAAGCTTTCCGAAATGAATATATATTCCAATTTTAAAGTATTTTTGATTCTTACTATTTTAACTTTAGTTTTATCCTCTAAATTACTAGTCTTTATTGCACCTTGTATGGCAAGCTTATCTGTGTCTAAAACCATAGGAATTTTTATTGTCTTTTGAACAGTAGATGTAATAGAGTTTGGATATGTTTGGTCAAATTTCATCTTATTGAAAAATCTTCTTGTCGTAAAATCTGCCAACCCAATACCATTTCCATTACCATGGGATTCATCAGTTAAATCTAGAACAACTATTTTTTTAATTTCAGGCCCCCCAGTAGCATAAGGAGTATGATATCTACCTATAGTGTTTGTATCCATGCCAGTTCCCGTAATATTCTTTCCTATTTCGTCTACAATTAAAACATCAAACTTATCAAAATAAATTTTTGCTGTCATCCTTTTAGATTCGGCTTGTAGCATAGGTTCTAAGTCTAAAATTTCATCTTTATTCATAGTTACAATTTTATATGTTTCATCATAAGCATTTTCTAATAATCCCATGGCAAATATGATATTTTTCTTTTCAATAACTACACTAGCTATTTCAGGTAAATTTGTAGCCATTTTTCCAAATCCTAATTGATGACAAACTTCAGCACCTTTTTGCTTCCCTAATCCAATGGTTATCATCTTCACTATGCCACTTTCATAAGGTCCACGAAATCCAACATGAGGTTTAATACGATTAATTACTACAATACCATCGGCTTCATTGGCATACTTATCCATATATACAGGTAATCCATTTTTAGTTTTGCCTAATTCTACTACCTCCATAGAAGACCTGATTGGAGCTCCGCAAAATTCTTCTGTTATCCCTAAACTATATAAAACTTTAATTTGCCCATCTGCATTAGCACCGCCGTGACTACCCATGGCGGGAACTATAAAAGGTTCTCCTCCAACCTCTTTAATATTTCTTACAACTTCCTTAATAACTCTATTTATATTTGCTATACCCCTACTACCAGCAGTTATAGCAATTTTATCTCCCTTATTAACTTTATTTAAAAATGATTTATTTTTAAGTTGTTGTGTTATTTCCTCCTCTAGGTTTTCTATTTTAGGTCTCTCAAAATTCTGTCTAACCTTTACAAATTTTGGTATAGGCACATCTCCTAATAGCTTTTCAAAAATATCCATTGTTTTCCCCTCACTGCTAACATTTTTTAATCGTTAATTGCTAAACCCTAGTTATACAGAACAATTCATCATGCTTTAATATTTCTGCTTTAGTCTTTTTACCTGAAGCAACTTCAATTAAAAAATTGAATATTTCTTTCCCTTTTGATTCAATACTTTCACCCTCGCTAATTATAGTACCAGCATTTATATCAATGTTCTCATTCATCTTTTCAAATGTATAAGAATTACCAGTAACCTTAATTACCGGAACAAATGGAAATCCTGTAGGAGTACCTCTACCTGTAGTAAATACAATAACTTGTGCGCTTCCACCAACAAAACTTGTTACAACTTCACCATCATGACCTGGGGAATTCATTAAATATACTCCACCCAGCTTTTCTGGTTTTTCAGCATACCCTACCACACCTTCAATAGGCCTTGTACCTGATTTATATATTCCACCTAAGGCTTTTTCTACCACTGAGCTTACTCCACCATCAAAATTTCCAGTAGATATTAGTGCTCCTCTATGACAAAACTCTTTTTTTGTTCCTATTTCCCTCAGCTTATCTTCCGTTTTTAGAATAGTATTTCTAATATCATTAGCTACTTCTTCGCTGACTGCTCTATCTGCCAAAATATGTTCTGCTCCCAGCAACTCAGTAACTTCAGAAAATAAAACAGTACCTCCATTATCTACAACCAAATCTGACATTACTCCTACCGCTGGGTTAGCAGCTATTCCAGATGTAGCATCGGTACCTCCACATTTTACACCAACAATCAAATCTTTTATATCACAAGGAACTCTTTCTTGCATCGAAAATTCTGCTGCCCATTTTTTTGCTATTCTCACACCTTTTTCAATTGCTTTTAAAGTATCCCCTTCTTCTTGAATTACTACTTTTTCAACAGGTTTAAGAGATTTTGAAACTCTTCTTACAAATTCATCTGGTGTAAATCTTTCACATCCTAACCCAACCACTAATACAGCAGCAATATTAGGATGGTTACCCATGGCAATTAGAGTTCTTGCTGTAATTTCTAAATCTTCACCCACTTGACTGCATCCCACAGGATGATTTAAATAAACTGCACCTTCTACTTGCTCTGCAATTAATTTAGCCACTCTATTTGCACAAAATACAGAAGGAATAATACCTATATAATTTCTAACTCCGACTTGTCCGTTTTTTCTTTTATAACCCATAAATTGCATAACTGTCGCCCCCTATTTTCCTCTTCTACAACCCATGTTATGATTATGAATCCACTGTCCTTTTGCTATATTCTCTAGTGCATATCCTATTTCTTCTCCATATTTATAGACTATGTCTCCACTAGACATATCCTTTAATGCTATTTTATGGCCAAATTGAATATCTTCTAGAGCCTTTACATCTATATCCCTATAACGACAAACTTCGCCTGCTTTACAATCTTCTAGTAAAACTCCAACATTATCTTTTTCATTTATTATAAGCATCTTTTTATACATGTTGTCTATCCCCCTTAATAGATAGTAGCTCCTTCATTTGCAGCACTTACAATCTTTTGATATGTTCTCAAAAAACCTTTTAACTCTTTCTTTGGTTCGTACTTCCACTTTGATAATCTATCATTTATTTCTTCATCAGAAATTTCAATATTAATAGATCTATTAGGGATATCTATGCTTATAATATCTCCTTCCTCAACAATGGCTATAGGCCCACCATCAGCAGCCTCAGGAGTTACATAACCAATACATGGGCCCCTAGTTGCTCCTGAATATCTTGCATCAGTAACCATAGCAACAGAATCGCCTAATCCCATTCCAACTAATAAGGCTGCAGGAATAGATAATTCTCTCATCCCTGGACCACCTTTAGGGCCTTCATATCTAATTATTAATACATCGCCATGCTTTACTCTGCCATTAAGCAATAGTTCTCTTACTTCTTCTTCCGAATTCGCAATTTTAGCAGGTCCTCTATGAACCATCATTTTATCTGATACTCCTGATTGCTTTACTATTGCTCCTTTAGGAGCTAAATTTCCCTTTAAAACCGCTATTCCTCCTTCTGAAGCTAAAGGATTGTCTAAGCTACGTATAACATCAGTTTCGATAAAGTCTACTTTTTCTAGGTTTTCACCAATAGTCTTACCTGTAACCGTTAAAACATTAAGATTAAGTTTTGGTGACAATGATTTAAGCAAAGCCTGTACTCCACCAGCATTATGGAAGTCTTTCAATGTATATTTCGATGCAGGTTTGAATTTTGCTAATAAAGGAGTTTCTCTACTCAATTTATCAAATAACTCAATATTACATTCCACGCCTAACTGTTTTGCTATAGCAGGTATATGTAGTATAGCATTTGATGATCCACCAATTGCCAATATGTATTTAATGGCATTCTCTATATTATCTTTAGTCATTATCTTATTTGAATTTAAGCCTTCCCTTACCATATCAACTATTCTTTCACCTGTCATCTTTGCAAGTCTTAGCCTTGCTGAAGCTACTGCACTAATTGTTCCACAACCTGGAAGTGACAACCCCATAGCTTCTACAACAGTCCCCATAGTGTTAGCTGTGCCCATCATGCCACAAGCTCCACAGGTTTGGCATGTTTGATCTTCAATTGTTTTAAACTCCTTTTCATCAATAATTCCTGCTTTAAATCTTCCCATGGCTTCTTTGACATCACTTAGAATTAAATCTTCGCCATTGTGTGTATAAGGCTCCATTGGACCGCCAGTCAAAAATATAGTAGGCAAATTCAAAGAAGCAGCTGCCATAAGCATTCCTGGCACTATCTTATCGCATGAACAAAGCATTACTAATCCATCGAATTGATTGGCTTCTACCATTAACTCTATAGATGCACATATGATATCTCTACTAGGTAGAATATAATGCATCCCTTTGCCCTGTGCTATGCCATCGCATGGTGCTATAGTGTTGAATTCTACAGGCATTCCACCATTAGACCAAATTCCTCTTTTTACATATTCACTTAATTGTCTAAGATGTGCATGTCCTGGATTAGCTTCTGTCCAAGAATTAACCACACCAATTAAAGGTTTCTTAAAGTCCTTCTCTTCGTACCCCATAGCCTTATATATGCTACGAGGATAAGCTCCTGAAAGGCCATCTAACATATTCTTACTCCTAAGATCCACCATCTTAACCTCCTATAATTTAGCCTAAAGCTTCATCGCTTTTTTTAGACTTTATCTTTCTCTTAATTATTGAAAACAAAGGTGTTGACTGCAATATTGAAACTAAAGCAATAAACAATAATGCTGCTGAAATAGGATTCTTAATGAACACTGCCCAACTGTCTTGGCCTATTAGCAAAGATTGATGTAAACTTGTATCCAACATCTGTCCTAAAATCATCCCAACTACCATAGGTGCTGTAGGCATATTTATCTTGTTCATAAAATATCCTAAGATTCCAAATGCAAACATTAGGTAAACATCAAATATACTATTATTTATAGCAAAGGAACCTATTACACATAGAACAATTATTATAGGTGCCAGCACTTTATCACTTATTTTTGTTACGTTTATTGCTAATCTAGTAAATAAAAGCCCCAATGCGAACATTGCAATGTTGCTAATCATCAAAGCCCATATTAATGTATATGTAACATCTGCATACTCTGTCATAAGTGTAGGACCAGACATAATTCCGTGTACCATAAGCCCACCCATAATTATAGCTGTTGCAGAACTGCCTGGAATTCCTAAAGTAAGAGTAGGTATTAAAGCTCCACCAACCACAGCATTATTTGCTGATTCAGCAGCTGATAGGCCTTCTATGCTGCCTTTTCCGAATTTATCCTTATCCTTTGAAAATCTTTTTGCTTCATTATAAGCAAACCAGCAAGCAGTATCTCCACCAGTTCCTGGTATAATACCTGTTACGATACCTATAATAGACGACCTAATAGTATTTGGAATCATTAATTTTAATTCTTGCAATGTTGGCAACATTCTATCTGTAAATTTACTTATTGTCTTTTTTTCCTCTTCATCTCTCTGAATTAGTTTAATAGCTTGTGGTATAGAAAAAAGTCCAATTAATGCTACTGTATAAGGAACTCCTGAGAATAAATAAATTGATCCAAATGTAAACCTTGGAGTACCGGTTATAGGATCCATTCCCACTAAAGCTAATAATAGACCAATAGCACCCGATAAAAGTCCTAATAGTGTGGATCCTTGAGATAATGATCCAATTATAGTGATTCCTAATACAGCAACAGCAAAGAGCTCTACAGGTCCAAATTGAAGTGCTAAGTTTCCTAAAGCAGGCGCAATAGTCAATAAAGCTATACTAGACAAAACTCCGCCTATTAAAGATGCAACTAATGAAACTCCAAGAGCCTTTCCAGCTTTCCCTTGCTGCATTAATGGATATCCATCCATTACTGTTGCTGCTGCTGCAGGTGTACCTGGAGTTTTTATTAGTATAGCAGCTATTGAGCCTCCATACATAGCTCCCATGTATAGAGAAGCTAACATACTGATACCAGTAGCAGGATTCATTCCAAAAGTAATTGGCAATAAAAGAGCAATAGCCATTGTTGCTGACAATCCAGGCATGGCTCCTACAAATAATCCTAAGGCTGTTCCAATAATGACTGACAAAAGACTTGAAATTGACATTACATTTTTTAAACCCAGTAATAAATTTTCAAATATCATCTTTTACCCTCCTTATTGCAATAACCCCATAGGAATTGGTAATTTCAAAAATACAACAAACAAAAAGTATACAAATGCCGTGAATCCTATTGATATAAAGACTATATTTCTTACTTTTGTTGCATTTAGAAAAATATAAGTAGAAACTATGTAAATTGGAGTTATTATAAAATATCCTATGGGTTCCAGAAGGAATATGTAAGCTGCAATCATAATAGTAAATATTATTGCCTGTCTATAATTTATAGGCTCAAATTTTTCTTCGCTGTCATCTTTTTCTTCCCCTGGTTCTTTATTTTGAATTCTATTTGCTTTAGCAATTTTCGTTTCACTAACATACACTTGTATCATACAAAGTTGTAAAGAAATCATCTCCGCCTACTCCAGAATTTCCAACAGTAACCTGCCCTGGATTAGCTTTTGCATCTTCCAAAAAATCGTGAATGGTTTCATATTTACTATCTTTACCTACAACTATCACACCTGGATCAGTAACAACATTAGCAATTGGATCTAATTCTTCTATAGTATATGTTATTTCCTCATTCATAATATAGTTTGTCATAAGCATAGGAGTATTTGTGATACTAAGCGTATATCCATCATTCTTAGTTTTTTTGCAAAGTTCTGTCCAAGCAATTGCTCCAGTAGCACCTGGTATATATTGATTAACAAATGTTTGCCCTAGAATTTTTTCTAAATAAGGTTGTGTTAGTTGAGCTAAAGTATCGCTACCCCCGCCAGGTTTGAACCCTTGTAATACAGTAATGGGCTTCTCTGGATAATTAATATCACTTCCAGTTTCTTTGCTACTACAACCTGATAATACAACTGATAAAACCATGATGAAACTAACTAAACTAAGCAAATGGTTTCTTTTAATCACTTTTATTCCTCCTTTTTTGAATTACTTTGTTATAAAATAAACTAATTTTTTCAATATTTTTATTGCAATTATTATGCCAAATATAGAATTTAGACTAATACAGTATTTTCTTAATTTTCTCTCTATTTTGTGTTGCTATTTGCAGCATAAAAATAAAGATTTGCTTATATTAGCAAATCTTTAACGTTGCATTTTGCAACTACTTTTTTTCTTGTGCATCACTAGCTCATATTATATCTTTTCATCATCCTCCATAGTGTAGTTCTATCAATTCCTAGTGTTTTAGCAGCCAAAGTTTTGTTGTTGTTTGATAACTTAAGTGCTGTTTCAATAGTTTTTTTAGTAATTTCATCTATATTTAATACACTCATATTTTCCGTTACCTCATCTCCCAATACATTATTTAAGTCATTTATTGAAATTACCCCATTACTACTCTCTACAACTAATCTTTCAACTATATTTTCTAATTGTCTTACATTACCTGGCCAAGAATAAGTTGAGAGTTTTAATATAACAATATCGTCAACTTTGGTTATTATTTTCTTGTGCTCTTTAGATTTTAAGGTTATGAAATGATCTATGAAAATAGGTATATCCTCTATCCTTTCCCTAAGGCTCGGTAAGTTTATATTTAATACATTTAGTCTGTAATATAAATCCTCTCTAAATTTGTTTAATTTAATTAGATCAGCTAAGTTTTTATTTGTAGCACTTATAATCCTAATATCTATATTTATAATCCTATCGTCACCTATTCTTTGCACCTGTCCTTCCTGTAATACTCTTAGTAGTCTAGCTTGTACATCTAACGGTATTTCAGCGATTTCATCCAAAAAAATAGTTCCTTTATGAGCCTGTTCAAACAAACCTGCTTTCCCTTCTTCTTTAGCGCCAGTAAATGCACCTTTTACATATCCAAAAAGCTCTGATTCCAATAATGAATATGGAAGGGCCGCACAATTTACTGCAACAAAAGGCCCATTCCGTCTTAGGCTATGATTGTGTATGCTCTGTGCAAAAACTTCCTTACCAGTTCCTGTTTCACCATGAATTAAAATAGCTGAATCAACTAAACTATATTTTTTGGCTCTTTCTTTTATATCTTTCATAATTTTACTATTACCTAAAATTGAATCAAAAGTAAACTTAGCAACATGCCCTTTTTCGCTTAATTTCTTCCTAGCTTTCTTTTCAATTAACTGTATCTGTTCCAAATTGTCGAAAGTTGCTACAGCGCCTAATGCAACTTCGTTTATTAAAATGGGAGCTTTATGAAGAACAATATATTTATCATTTACATTAACAATTTCATCAAATTCATTTTGCTTTCTTACAAGAGTTCTTGTTAAATTAAAACCTGGAATTATTTTATCAACAGGTTCATTAAGAGCTAGTTCAGGTTTTATATTTAAAATTCTCCCTGCTTTAGCGTTAAATAGGGTAATCATTCCATCCTTATCAATAGCTATTATTCCACTTTGAGTAAGTTCTGTTATTAACCTTAACTCTTCAGCTTTAGCCAGCTGGTTTTTTCTCATATTTGCAATCTCTATAGCTTTATAAAATGATTTGGCAATACATTCATACGAATCCGTCACAATAAGTTCGCCATAGATGCCAAACTCAGCAGCAGTTTCCACTGCAATCCTATCACCAACAATCGCATCTACTTGTAATTGAGATGCTTTTCTCACTGCTTCAGTACTTTCTTGTATACTATTTATTTGAATTTCAATTATTTCAATATCAAGAAATTCAGATAATGATGATATATTACCTATTATGTTTGGAAACCCAATAACCCCAATCCTCTTAACATGTTTTTTAACTTTTCCTATGGCTTTTAATATATCGAGGATTGTCACTTCTATCTCTATAACAGGAATATTAAATTCTTCCTTCATCTTTAAAGCAGTACCACCTCTAGTAATAATTGCATCTACCACTCTGTTTTGTATCCTTTTTCTAACAGCTTGTACACTATTAGATAGATTTAAGCCTCTTATTATGTCAACTTCAATCCCTAAATCTTTACTAACTAGTTCAGCTCTCTTCGCCATTTCTTCATATGTAGAAATAAACAGGATATTATAATAATCATCAATATTCTGCATAATTCTCCTCCCTGTAATAATTATGTCAATTAACAACACTAGTCAAGTAAATAACAAAATTAATCTTTCAATGAGGTTATTTTACTATATCCTTTTAGTTCTTTGGAAGTACACTTTTTCCTTAATATACATTAACATGTATGAATATATCAATTTGTTCTAGTACTAATAAAAGCACAAATTGGTTCAAAATATAAAATTTCATGAAAGGAAATAAGAGTTGGATGATAAGTATACATATTAAGTGGTTTACTCCTATAGAACGACTTTGATGTAACTTAATTATTCGACATTTATGATAAAAAACCTTTTTTGCTTTGAAAAAAATATTAAAATCAATTGTTCCAATGATAAAAAACAGAAAGTTTGTTGAAAAAACTTTCTGTTTAGCTAGAAAATTAGTAATTCATATATGTAATTCTTGTCCAAACTACCATTTCATTTAGGCACATCCCTTTATAACTTTATTTTTATAACGCCTGTGCTTTTGATAATATTTCTCTAAGTTTAGTCTTATCTTCCTCTTTAAGCTCTAACAATGGCTTTCTTACATATCCACCTTCAAATCCTAACAGACTACATGCATATTTTAAGCCTGCAATTCCATAAGTGCCTGTAACTGCTTTGTTGACAGGATACATTCTTTCATATATTTCTCTGGATTTTTCCCAGTCCCCTTTTTCATAATACTCTTGCACTTCTATACATTCTTGTGGGCAACAATTTGCTAATGCCATAATAGCTCCATCTATTCCAATTGTTAATGCTGGATACCAAGCAGATGCTGTTCCAACCAATAAGTTAAATTTACTTTCACCTATAACACTCTTATACTCAACTAATTGAGGTATACTTCCTGAGCTATCTTTCATTCCAATAATATTTGGGTGCTTACTTAATACTCCAACTGCATAAGGTGATATATTAATGTGGGTAAACTTTGTGACATTATAAATCATTACTGGTATTTTTACATTATCTGCAACTTCAGTAAAGTAATTTATTAATGCTTCGTCATTCATTTTGCTTGAATAGTATGATGGGGTTAATATTAAAGCTGCATCTGCACCAAGTTCTGCTGCTTTGTTAGTTAATTCTATAGTGGCTTTTGTTGATTCTAAACCCGTACCTGCTAATACTACCCTACCTTCTTTTTTATGTTTTACTGTTAGCTCCACTAATTTAAGTTTTTCTTCTTCAGTTAAGTATGGAGTTTCACTATTAGAACCTAGTGCTAAATATCCTGCTAAATCATATTCATTCCATTTTTCCATGTTCTTCACATGTTTTTCATAATCCACTTCACCCCTTTCATCGAAAGGTGTAATCATTGGTGGTATAACTCCTTTAATCTTAAAATATGCCACTTTTACAACCTCCTTGATATGATAATTAATCATCATGTTTGTAGCTATTTAAAATCAATTATACATGAATATTTGTAAGCTTTTACAATTTCTACTCAGCAAGAATTCTAGCATTTAATTAATATGTCAAAATTCCTTAAAGCTTTATTTAAACCTTTTCCCTTCTTTAATTTAGAATGAGAATTAAAATTGATTGTATATATAGCTTATAATATTTTATATGGAATTATAGTATATTTAATCTCAAGCTGCATACGTAAATAAGTAATAACCTTTAATTTTATTAAAAATTATTATATATTCCTCTTTTATAATATCTTTGTTAATAGTATATCACCGCTTCAAAAGTTTGAATATTTCATAATTTTGTAATATAATATCTAATATTTAAATATATTGCTTATCAGGAGGATAGATCTCATGAACCTAACCGGAATAAAAACTTTTCTTGCTATTGTAGAAACTCAAAGCCTATCAAAAGCTGCAGAAAAACTATTTTTATCTCAATCAACTGTCAGCTATCGATTAAACACATTGGAAAAGGAGTTAAACACAAAATTAATTGAAAGAGACCAAGGGCAGCAAATTATTAGATTAACTAATAAAGGCGAAGAGTTTGTTAATATTGCTAAAAGGTGGATTGCTTTACAAAGAGATACAGATATGTGGATTAACAACGAAAGCCCTCTTAAGTTGAATATAGGTTCTGTAGATAGTATTAATACCTATTTACTAACAAAAGTTTATAGAGATATTTTACAAAATGAAACTTCTTTCCAACTAAACATAAGCTCCCATTGGTCAAGAACAATATTTGATTTATTAGAATGTTATGAAATTGATATAGGCATTGTCCCACGTATGATTAGGACAAAGAATCTTTTAGGTAAGCCTATGTTTAGTGAAAAATTAGTCTTTGTTAGTAACCCTTACTATTCTGATTATGATGACTTTGTTCATCCTGAAAATCTAGACGTAAGAAAAGAAGTTTTTTTAGATTGGGGAGCAAGTTTTCAAACTTGGCATGATAGCTGGTGGGATCCAGCAGAAGCAATCGAAATAGCAGTAGATACTGTTGGACTTATTTTTAACTTTTTAAATAGGCCTAAAGCATGGGCTATTTTACCTGAATCTATTGCAAGAACCTACGAAAAAATACATAACTATAAAATATCTGAATTTATAGAATCCCCTCCTGAAAGAATATATTACAAGGTTGTACATAGAGATCCCTTGCCAAGAGTAATAAAACCTCTAAAAATTTTTGATTCATATCTACAGCAATTTGTTAATGAAAATCCATTTCTTAACAATCTTTAAGCTGCAAAGCAAAAACAGAAAGTTTTTATAAAAAACTTTCTGTTTTTAATATAAATCACATGCAATTATGATTAAACCTTCTTGTAACCTCTTATCTTCTATTTAGCTAATTCTTCTGTAAGAACTTTAACTCCTTTTCCAAGTACATCCTTTTTGCCTAATCTATATAGTGTCCTCTCAATAGCTGATATGGTGGATACTAAGTAATGAGTATCAATGTTACCCATATGACCCAGTCTGAACATCTTACCTGCATATGCTCCTAATCCTCCTGCTACAACTACTCCTTCCTCTGCCAGCACCTTTCTAAATTCTGCATCTTCTATTCCATCCATATATAATACGTTTGATAATGTAACTGCTCTATGGTCTTTTTCTGCTAATATCTTAAATCCTAATGCTTCTAATGCAGCCTGCATTGCCCTTGCCACTTTTATATGTCGTTTATATCTATTCTCTACTCCTTCATCCTTAATTAACCTAAGGGATTCCTGTAATGCCCATATCATATTAACTGCTGGTGTTCCAAAGTATTTTGATGGGTCATTCATTATTGGAATCCATTTCTCGAAGTCTATATAATATTCTCTTATTGTTCCAAGGGACTTCCTTCTTTCCAGTGCTTTTGGCCCTGCTAGTACTATTGCAAGCCCTGGTGCTACTCCAAAGGCTTTCTGTGAACCTGTTATAAGCACATCTATTCCCATTTCATCCAGGTATTCTGGTTCTGCCGCTGTAGCACATACACCATCTACTACAAGCACAGTATCTTCATATTTCTTTACTACCTCTCCTATTTCAGCTACTGGTGCACATACACCTGTTGAAGTATCCACATGGGTTACTGTAACTGCCTTGTAATTCTTTTCGCTTAATTTCTTTTCTATTTCCTCTACTGGCACTATAGTTCCCCATTCAGATGATAATACATCTACATTTAGCCCTTTTCTTTGGCAGATTTCAGCATATCTGTCACCAAAGTAGCCATGGGATATTACCAATACATTATCCCCTTCCTTTACAACGTTGGCTATTCCCATTTCCATAGCCAAGGTTCCCGTACCTGCTACAACAAAGGCTTCTCCCTTTGTCCTGAATATCTCCTTCAGGTCATTGACTACTTCTTTTAAGTCCTTTACAAAATCCGGGTCGCCAAATGCAACTGTTTCCCTGCCCATCTGGTCCTGTATTGACCTTGCCACAGGTGTAGGGCCTGGGATCATAACAAGCTTTCTGTTTTTCATCTTATAAACCCCCTATTTATATTAATATAATAAATTATAACAAACAATCTAACTTATTTACCATTAGTAAATTTATTTTTACCTTGTTAAATTTATTATATTTTATTTATTAAATAAAGTCAATGTATAATTCTTGTATACAACTATTTCAACAAAATAAAAATCTCTTATTTTTGTCAAAATAAGAGACTGTTATTGCTAAGTTTATTTAGTTTATTGTCTTAAGATAGTTTGTTGCTTCTTTAGCTATCTGCACAACGTCCTTTATCCACTTTTTCTTATTTTCATCAGTAAATCTGGCTGTTGGCCCTGATATTGTAATACATGCTATAGTTTCATCATTTAAGTCAAAAATAGGTGAACCTATGCAGCTAACTCCCAGTTCCCTCTCCTCATTATCAAATGCATAGCCATTTTTTCTTATTTCCTGTAATTCCTTTATCAGTTCATCCCTGTTTACAATAGTATTATCTGTAAATTTGGTCAGTTCTATTCTATCCATTATTGAGTTTCTGATTTCTTCAGGCTTATAAGCTAAGAATATTTTTCCTGCTGCAGTACAGTGCAATGGAGCAGTTGCACCTGTTTTTGTAAACATCTTCACTAATCTGTCGCTTTCTTCCTGGGCTATATATACTATTTGATTATTATCCATAATAGTTAGATTTGCTGTTTCTCCTGTTAGCTCCTTCAACTTTCTTAAATAAGGTTTCATTATAATAGATAAATGATTCTGCTCATATGCCATCATCCCAATTTGCCAAAGCTTTAATCCTAGCTTAAACTTTTTGGTCTTTCTGTCTTGTACAATAATGTTGCATTCCTTCAATGTATTTAACAAATGATATGTAGCGCTTACTCCATAATTCAATCCCTTGCTGATTTCAGTAACACCAACTTCTCCCTTTGAATTAGCAATAAACTCTATTACTTCTATTGCTTTAATAACAGAGCCTATGACTTTTTTCTCTTTCACTGTCTTATCCTTTTCCAATGTCGTACCTCCAGATTTTATTACTATAGTTTAATATTATTTTACTAATAGTAATTTTTTTTAATACATATTTTATCCTTTTTATAGCCAAAAGTCAATATTTAACACAGGTTTAGCCTATTTATTTCATCTTTTAAGTCATCAAAAACGTATTCAAGGGATAATACAGGGTTTATATTATATTTTTGCAACAGATCTTTTAACTCTTTAATTTCATTTGTATTTGGGGCTTTATGCTCATCATAAATGCCATTGTTTGAATGAACATGTATGTATTCAATATAGTCCTTTAGTTCAACTATCCAATATTCAAGCGGACTTTCCTTTAACATTGCATGACCTATATCAAGATTTATCCTTACATTTGGCATATTAATAGTTTCGATATACTCTCTTAACAATCGAGGGGTATCTTCAAATACATTTTCTATTAATATCACTCCTTCATAGCCTGATTCAGTAATAATATCAATCCAAAAATCCCTGGTCTGTAAATATAAGGTACGCTTTAAACTTGGCTCATTAATATGAGGATTTATCTGACTATGGAATACAATATAATTTGCTTTTAATTCCTTTGCTATATTTATTGCTTTTAAATATTTGTTACAGCTTATCCTTCTTATATCAGGGTCAGGGCTTGCAGGTCTTAAATCTAAAAATGGCCCATGGAGGGATACGATATTTCTGAAATTTCTAAGCAATTCCTTGTATGCATTGACTTTGGATTCATTACATTTATCATCAAGGGAAATCCTTATAAAATCCTGGATTTCCACTCCAATATTTAAACTGTTAAACTCACCTACATTCAATTCTTCTATTGCCTTTATACATTTTACTATTTTAAACATATTCTCATCTCCAACAATAAATTCAAAGGCTCTGACTTTTCCCAAGCCAAAGCCTTTTTGCTATTACAAATGTTTTTTATAAAGCTCATTATACCTTAAAGCATTTTTTCTAATGCTTTCAATTTCCTCATCTGTAACCTGTCTAACTACTTTGCCTGGTACACCTAACACCAGTGAATTTGGCGGTATAACTTTTCCTTCAGGCACCAAGGCACCTGCTCCAATTATGCAGTTGTCACCTATTACAGCTTTGTTTAAAACAATGGCTCCCATGCCTATCAGGCAGTTGTTCCCTATTGTACATCCATGTACTATTGCATTGTGCCCCACTACTGTGTAGTTTCCAATTTCAGTAGGTATTCCCGTTTCAGTATGGACTACGGAATTGTCCTGAATATTTGTAAATTCACCAATTGTAATTTTTTCAATATCCCCTCTTATCACTGCCCCATACCATACACTAGAACCTTTGCCAATGCTTACATTTCCAATAATACTGGCAGTTTCTGCAATAAAAGCATCCTCGTGAATTTCCGGTTTAATCCCTTTTAAATCTCTTATCATATACATTTCTCCTTCTCTTGTAATTATATATAAAATGATACCCAAAACTAAAAAAAATAACAATGATATATAAATTAAGCTTAGCATTTTATACTAGAGGAATAGAATAGCAACTCCAATTACAGATAACACTGCTCCTAATATTTCCTTTGGCTTTATCTTTTCCTTTAACAGGAAAACAGAGAAAGGTATTATGGTTACTGGTGTAATTGATGTAATTGTAGAGGAAATACCAGCAGTGGTGTATTGCAGGGATACCAGGGATAATGTTACCCCAATAAAGGGTCCAAACAACGCACCAATGGTTATACTCTTCATTGCCTGTTTATCCTTAAAAGCTATCCGTAAATCCTGAAACTTCCTAAGAATTGATATCAGGATTGTGAACCCAACAAACCCTGCAATGATCCTTATCTGCGTTGATGCCAGTGCGTTGTAATTTCCCATGCCTATTTTGCTTACTATAAGTCCAAGTGCCTGTCCGAAAGCACCTAAGAAAGCAAAAATTAAACCTTTTTTGGAATGATTGAGCTTAAGCTTATTCTCTCCTTCTTCCTTGCCTAAAATAACAATGGCTATTCCAGAGATGGTAATTAACATGCCCAATACATTAAATAAATCCAGTCTTTCCCTAAGAAATATAAATCCAAGCAGGGCTGTCAAAGGTGGGCTTGATGCCATTATCAGCATTGAAATCCTCGTACCTACTTCAACATAGGCTTGAAAGAGAAATAAATCTCCTAAGGTAAATCCTATTAACCCCGATATGCTAAGCCAAATCCAGTTGTGTAAAGTGGCATCCAGCGGAAAAAATAGCCCTCTTGTAGCAAAGGAATAAAGTCCTACAAACAAAAAACCCAGTATCAGCCTAATATAGTTAACAGATAAAGAGCCTACCTTTTTCCCTGCACTTTCAAAGGAAATACCACTAATATTCCAGCAGATTGCTGTAGCTAGTGCTGCTAATTCTCCCAAATTTTTAAGTATCATATCTACACCGCCTCATATTATATTCTTAAGTATATATGTTGTTACAAATGCTATTGTAAACGAAAAAAGTAATGATTTCTAGTATGTAAATTATAATATTTTCACCATTGGTGTTTATAAATACAAAAAAGGTTCTGAATATAGTTTCAGAACCTTTAATAAATTCATTTTCTATTACTTGTACCTATCATAGCATACTATATCATCAAGGGCTTTTCTTGACCTTGGAGAAGGAGTCTCATCGGGATAACCTAAAGGAGTAATTGTAACTATCCTTACGCCTTCAGGTATTCCTAATATCTCTTTAGCCTTTTCTTCATCAAAGCTGCCTAGCCAGCAGGTACCCAGACCTTGTTCATAAGCTTCAAGTATCATATATGCTGTTGCTATGGACAAATCTACTGTGTACCTGTATTGCCCGCATTTCATACGGCTTTCAGTTTCAGTTCCACAGCAAACCAATATTACAGGAGCTTCATTAACAAAAGGCTGCTTTATTGCTTCATCAACAAGTTTCTTTTTAATTTCCTCATCTCTTACAACAATGAACTTCCAGTTCTGCATGTTTTTAGCTGATGGAGAAAGCCTTGCGGCCTCGAGTACTTTTTGCAGTTTTTCCTCTTCTATAGACTTGTCCTTGTATTTTCTTATACTTCTCCTTCCTTTTATAGCAGATAAAACATCCATAATATCACCTCTTGTTATATATTTAATAAGTTATCAGTTTTATTAAGGCCCATACATAACATTATGAGTATTAATAAAATTGATAACCTCATCATTATCTTTTTCATTATTCCACTAATTAGTGTGCAATCCTGAAAAAAAGTACTAATGCCAATAAGCCATTAGTACTGGGTTTTATTTGATATACAATTTGGTTTTATCCTTATTGTCTCAAATAAATCAGTATTTCTATTGATTTGTTTCCTGTTTCCACTGCAGGTATCTCTTATAAACCCCCTTAATGGCAACAATTACTGCTTTTTGCGAAGCTCCAAAAAATCTCTTTTCTACTTTTTCCACAAGGGCATCTACGCCATCTCTTTCTATATTGTGCCCTATCATTAAGTAAGCCAGAAACTCCTTGCACAGGTCTGATATTAAAGTCACCATTACATCTTCTATTATGCCTGTTTTGGTATTTATCAGAAATCCTACCCCAACAAATTTATGGAGGTAGGTTACTGAAGTATTTTCAGGCAGTTTCGCATAAGATACAAAGTATACTGTGTCCTCTCCAAAATCACGGACCTGCCTCACCTTATTCACCTCCATGATATATCTTCTATATCAATGGATAAAAATCCTTCTTTTCTTTTAAAAATATCTCAAAAAAGGCTGCACTAAAGCGTACAGCTTTTTGCCTTTTTGCTAAGCCCAAGTATTTCTCTAGCTTCATCCGGAGTAGCTATTTCTCTGCCTAGTTCCTTGGCAATTCTAATTACTCTCTCCACCAGCATTGGTAGCCAGTATGCCTTTATCATATAAAATTGTATCCTATAGCCCTGTTCTGGTATGTCCTCCTAAAAGTATGTCCATAAACATTTGCAATAAGAAAATGCAATTTTAGATTAAAATGCAAACATTGTTTATCTCATCTTAATGGATATAATAAGCACATAAATTTATATATCAAAAATTAAGTTTCTTATTTATTCCTAGTTTTTGAATGATATATATATACTATACTTGAACTAAATCTTGAATTAATATATAATAGTATCAATAAGGAACGCTTGTTCTCGATTTAAGGTTAAGGAGGTTTACTATGCTTTAAACAGAAAAAGCTTACATAGCTGGTATAATTGATGGTGAAGGCAGCATTATGCTAACAAGATCTCACAAGAATCAATATCCATCGCCTTGTGTTTCTATTTCATCTACTGATATGGAACTACTAGAATGGATTAAACATACTACAAAAATGGGGAGAATCATAAGTAAAAAGAACTATAATAAAGAAAAGCATTTAGATTCTTTTACATACAGAGTAATATATAATGATGCTATTAGACTATTAGAGGAGATAGAACCTTATTTAGTCATTCACAAAAAAAATTAAGAGCTAGATTTATATTAAATAACTATAAATCAGTAACTCCTAGAAATGGAAAATATTCAGCTGAAATGCGAAAAAAAGGAACAATTCTATATTGATTTTATGAAAATATAAAAAGCCTTAACTAGATTCTAACCTAGTTAAGGCTTTATGTAATGGTGGAGGCGGTGGGAGTCGAACCCACGTCCGAAAATATTTCCACAGAAGCTTCTCCGAGTGCAGTCAGTATTTTAACATTCCCTCGGCTTAACTCCTACTGACAGGATTTAAGCCTTGGTAGCTTCATAGATTCCGTTCCTGGCTCAAAGCTTTGCCAGGCTCGGTACCCCACTATATTGACGCCCTATCCTAAAGCGTGGGCACTTTAGGTAGGACGAGCTGCTTTAATTAAGCAGCTAATGCGTAATTATCGTTTGCGTTTATTTTTAGGTGCCACTTTTAACGTTGCTTGGCGACAACGACTCGCTACTTCTGCTTCTATATCCCCGTCGAAACCAAATTCGCCCCCATGTTATTTTTGTGTAGAATTATTATAGCAAATAATATATATTATGTCAACCAACTAGACATTTTTTGGATTATCCACTGTATTTTTCTGATAGATGCTGCTTCATTCTTCTTTCAGCATCCCTTTTGGCTATATCCTGCCTCTTATCATATAGCTTCTTGCCCTTTGCTACTGCCAGTTCCATCTTGACTAATCCATTCTTTATATATATGCTTAAGGGCACAAGAGTATACCCTTTTTGCATTATAAAGGAATTAAGCTTCCTTATCTCCCTTTTGTGCAGAAGCAATTTTCTTTTTCTCAACGGGTCCACATTATATATATTCCCTTGTTCATAAGGACTAATATGCATGCCATATACGAAAGCTTCTCCATTTTCTATAGTTGCATAGCTTTCCTTGACATTTATTTTACCTTGCCTAATTGATTTTACCTCTGTGCCGGTTAAAACTAACCCTGCCTCCACAGTATCCTCAATAAAGTATTCATGTCTGGCTCTTCTATTTGTAGCAACTACTTTTACCTCTTCCTTCTTCATGCTATCACCACTTTTATTAGTCTAAGGAAAAGTTTATCAGCCTTTTAGATACTTGTCAATAGTTTAAAATCCATTATGTTAACAGCAGCAAATGTATAGGGCAAACTTTCAAGTTTGCCCTGTACTGAAATAAGACAAGAGAACCGTCCCTCTGTCTTACTCTGTCTTATGGCTCAAGCATAAAGTCTATGGTTCTGTTTATAAGATCTGTATCTAATACTCTTACTTTCACTATATCCCCTAATCTGTATATCTTTTTGGTTACTTCACCTATGATATAATATTTTTCTTCATCAAATATATAGTAATCATCTATCATATTTTCAAAATGTACCAGCCCCTCGACAGTGTTTTCAAGCTGCACATACATACCATAGGGGGTTAGGGATGATACCATACCCTCGTAAACGTTTCCTATCCTTTCAGTCATATATTCTGTAATCTTTAAGTCATCAACTTCTCTTTCTGCCTCTTCAGCCATTCTTTCAGTAGCCGATGTCTGTTCTGCCACCTTTGGCAGTATGTTGTTAAGCTTTGCTATTTCTTTTGGAGTCAGCTGTCCCTTATTAAACTTCTTTATTATTCTATGGATTTGCAAGTCTGGATAACGCCTTATTGGAGAAGTGAAATGGGCATAGTATTTTGCTGCCAATCCAAAATGGATATCATGGCTGCTGCTATATCTGGCCTTTTTCAAAGACCTTAATATAATTGTGTTTATCAAAACTTCCTCCTTTTTGCCCTTTATTTCCTTGGTAATTTTCTGTAATTCCTTTGGGTGTATTTCCTGACTTCCCTTTATTAGATATCCAAAATTGCTCAGTATTTTATTCAATGCTTCTATCTTTTCTTCATCAGGCTCCTCGTGAATCCTATATAGAAATGGTACCTCCGCCCAGTACATTTCCTCTGCAACAGTTTCATTACAAACAAGCATAAACTCCTCTATCATTCTATTTGCAATTCTTCTTTCTTCTTTTACTATCTCAATAGGTTTGCCATTCTCATCCAATATTATCCTTGCTTCTGGAAAATCAAAATCAATGCTTCCCCTTCTGTCTCTCTTTTCTTTGAGTATATGGCATAGCTCTTCCATTATCTTTAAGTCCCTTACTATTTCTTCCATTCCTTTAAATGCAGTATCGTCATTGTTTTCCAGCAAATCTGATACATCATCATATATAAGCCTTGCCTTGCTGTTTATAACAGACTCTACTATTTCATGCCTTATTACATTTCCTTTATTATCAATATCCATGAAAACAGATAGAGTAAGCCTATCTTCATTTGGCTTCAGGCTGCAAATTCCATTGGATAGTTCCTCAGGCAGCATAGGTATTACCCTGTCTATCAGATATATGCTGTTTCCTCTCCTTAAAGCCTCCTTATCCAGGGCAGAGTTCTCCTTTACATAATGTGAAACATCAGCAATATGGACTCCTAGCCTGTAATTGTCTCCAATTTTCTCTATGGAAACTGCATCATCAAAGTCCTTTGCATCAGGTCCATCTATAGTAAATGTATTTAACCGTCTTAAGTCCACCCTTCTTTCTATTTCTTCCTGGCTTATGGTCTTTTCAATCTTCCTTGCTTCTTTTTTAACCTTATCAGGGAAATCTTCCGGAAGTTTAAACTGCTTAATTAATGAGAGGATATCTACTCCCTTTTCTCCAATATTCCCTAATATTTCAACAATCTTTCCTTCCGGATTTCTCCTTTTTTCAGGCCACCTGGTTATTTCCACAACAACCTTCTGGTTTGTTTTAGCCCCGTTGATATGTTCCTTTGGTATGAATATGTCATATGCAATTCTGGAGTCATCCGGTATTACGAATCCAAAGTTCTTGCTATCTTCATAGGTACCAACCAGTGTATTGTTTGCTCTGGAAAGTATCCTTATTACTTCTCCTTCATCCTTTTTACTGGAAATACCAGTATTGGTAAGCTGTACTATTACTCTGTCACCATGCATTGCTCCATTGGTTGCCTCTGCTGGTATAAATATATCTTCACGTTCCCTATCATCAGGTATAAGGAAAGCAAACCCCTTTTGATTTCCTTCAAGCTTTCCTACAATCAGATTCAATTTTGATACAAGAGCATATCTTCCATTTTTCGTCTGTATTATAATGCCCTCATTTTCCATTTCCTCAAGTATTCTATAGAACTCCCTGATTTCCGGGCCTTCAATGCCAAACTGAATAGCCAGTTCCTCTTTCAGCATTGGCTTATAAAGCTTTTCTTCCATAAAATCTATAATATTTGATTTTATCCCCATATTTACCTCCATTCCTTATCCTTTAGTTTTTATCTAATAATTTTAACATGTATTAAGTCTATTATCTATAATGTATCTAAGCCAGTTTAAACTATATTACCTTAAATCTCATCCATTTTTATTTTTCTCATACTTTATCACTGTAATAGATATTATTAGCTATTTATATACTTATATAACAATTATTTTGCAATAAAAAAGCTCCCCATTTGGAGAGCTTTTATTGCAACATCAAATTAGAATAAACCGCCAGCACTGAATAGTCCTGCAAATACCAAACTTACTATTGTCATAAGCTTAATTAAAATGTTTAGTGAAGGTCCTGAAGTATCCTTAAATGGGTCTCCTACTGTATCTCCTACTACAGCTGATTTATGAGCCATGCTTCCCTTTCCTCCATGGTTTCCTTCTTCAATGTATTTCTTAGCATTATCCCATGCACCACCAGAGTTGGACATGAATATAGCCATCAGTACACCTGTTATTAAAGCACCTGCCTGCAGACCTCCTAGAGCTTCTGCACCTAATATAAATCCGACAGCTATAGGAACTATTACTGCCAATAATCCTGGTACTATCATTTCTCTTAAGGCAGCCTTTGTGCTTATATCAACGCAAGTAGCATATTCTGGTTTTGCTTTTCCTTCCATTATTCCTGGGATTTCCCTAAACTGTCTTCTAACTTCCTCAATCATATCGTTTGCTGCCTTACCTACTGCATCCATTGTCATGGCAGAGAACAGGAATGGCAGCATTCCACCGATAAATACTCCAACTATTACTGTTGGATTCATAAGATTGATTCCACTTAAATTAACCGCCTGAGTATAAGATGAGAATAACGCTAATGCTGTTAATGCAGCAGAGCCTATAGCAAATCCCTTACCTACAGCTGCAGTTGTATTTCCAACAGCATCAAGCTTATCAGTAATCTGTCTAACGCTTTCAGGCAGTTCACACATTTCGGCAATACCACCAGCATTATCTGAAATTGGACCGTAGGCATCTACTGCAACAGTCATACCGGTAGTGGACAGCATACCTACTGCTGCCAAAGCTATTCCATATAATCCTGCATTTACATCTATTCCATTATCACTCATGCCTGCAGCATAGAAAGCAACTAATATTCCAATACATACAACTACAATTGGTATTGCTGTAGACATCATACCAACAGATAAACCACCTATAATATTTGTGCTTGAACCAGTTTCAGATTCCTTTGCAATCTTCTTAACAGGCTTATAATCTGCTGAAGTATAGTACTCAGTAATCCTTCCTATAATCAATCCTACTACCAATCCTGAAACAATGGATATAAATGGCTTCAATGATCCAATTATCATATTGCTTAATACAAATGCTGCTATAATAGTAATTATTGAACTTGCAAGAGTTCCGCTATTAAGTGCCTTTTGAGGATCTCTATCTCCTCTTACAAAGTATGCTCCTAATATTGAAGCTATAATACCTACTGCTGCTAATGCAAAAGCATATTTTACTCCAGCATCCCCATAAGCTACTACTCCTAAAGTTATAGCTGAAACAATTGCTCCAACATAGGACTCAAATAAGTCAGCACCCATTCCAGCTACGTCTCCAACGTTATCTCCTACGTTATCTGCAATAACTGCAGGATTTCTTGGATCATCTTCTGGAATTCCAGCTTCAACCTTACCTACCAGGTCAGCTCCAACGTCAGCAGCCTTTGTATAGATACCTCCGCCTACACGAGCAAAAAGGGCTACTGATGAAGCTCCTAAACTAAATCCAGTAATTATGCTTGCATCTTGAAATATTAAATATAAAGCTCCTACACCTAATAATCCCAATCCAACAACGCTCATTCCCATTACAGAGCCACCTGAAAAAGCGATATTTAACGCTTTATTCATGCCTTCTTCTCTGGCAGCATTAGCAGTCCTTACATTGGCTTTAGTAGCAACAGTCATGCCGTTGTATCCTGCAAGAATTGAAAATAAAGCACCAAATACGAACGATACTGCTGTTTGCCAGTTTATAGCGAAAATTAAGATAACAAAAAGAACAATAACGAAAATTGATACTGCTTTGTACTCCCTCTTTAAAAAAGCCATTGCCCCCTGTTCTATGTAAGAAGCTATCTCTTTCATCCTATCGGTCCCTGGACTCATCTTTTCAACATAGTTAGCTTTATACATAGCAAAAACAAGGGCTAATATACCTACTATGGGAGCAGATATTAATAGTAAATCCATATAAACATACCTCCCTATTATTATATAGCTGCTAATACTAGCGCAGATATCATAAACACAATTGCTGAAATTGTGGTTATTCTATTAAGCAGATATTCTTTACCCCTTGATTTTGAACTTCCAAATACGCTATCCCTACCTCCAGATAAAGCTGCTAAACCCTCTGACTTCTCTTCCTGCAACAACACTGATATAATCAGGGCTATGCTTGATATCAAAAATATTGCTGAAAATAAAGTTGTCAATCTCTACACCTCCTATATATAAATGATATTATCTATTTATTATTGCCATAAACAAGAATATTTTAACATACAAGCCTTCTAAAATCAATAAATTAATTATAGGCCAAAATATAAAGAAATAGCAAGGCTTGCCTCACTATTTCCTTATATTATAAAATGCTTCCTTTCCGCTATACTCGGAGTTTTCTCCAAGCTCATCTTCAATTCTCAGCAGTTGATTGTACTTGGCAACCCTGTCAGTTCTGGATGGTGCTCCTGTCTTAATCTGTCCTGCATTAATTGCAACAACCAAATCAGCTATGGTAGTATCCTCAGTTTCTCCGGACCTGTGGGAAACTACTGCGGTATATCCATGGGTTTTTGCCATCTCAATTGTATTTAAAGTCTCTGTAAGGGTTCCAATCTGGTTTAGCTTTATTAGCACTGAATTTGCAACTCCTAATCCAATTCCCTTCTCAAGCCTCTTAGTATTAGTTACGAACAGGTCATCTCCTACCAGCTGAACCTTGCTCCCAAGTCTTTCAGTAAGCTTCCTCCATCCATCCCAGTCTTCCTCAGATAATCCATCTTCAATGGATATAATTGGATACTTTTCTACTAATCCTTCATAATAATCAATCATCTCATCACTGGTAAGTTCTCTTTCTTCACTTTCAAGCCTGTATATATTTCTGCTTTCATCGTACAATTCTGTAGCTGCCACATCCAGAGCCAGCATTACATCTTCACCTGGTTTATACCCTGCTTTTTCAATGGCTTCCACTATTGTCTTCAACGCTTCTTCATTGCTGGTAAGGTTTGGAGCAAATCCGCCTTCATCGCCAACTGCAGTGTTTAATCCCTTTCCTTTTAATACAGATTTCAGGCTATGGAATATTTCTGTTCCCATCCTTAATGCTTCTCTAAAGTTAGGAGCTCCAACAGGCATAATCATAAACTCCTGTATATCTACATTATTATCTGCATGCTTTCCTCCATTTAATATGTTCATCATTGGAACAGGAAGCACCTTTCCATTAACTCCTCCAATGTACTTGTAAAGAGGCAGCCCTAATTCATTTGCTGCTGCTTTTGCCACAGCCAATGATACTCCCAGTATAGCATTGGCACCTAATTTGCCCTTGTTCTCTGTCCCATCCAGTTCTATCAGCAGTTTATCAATTCCAACCTGATCAAATACATCAAGTCCAATTATTTCTTCTGCAATAATATTGTTTACGTTGTCTACAGCATTTAGGACGCCCTTTCCTAAATATCTTTTTTTGTCTCCATCTCTTAGCTCAACTGCCTCAAAAGCTCCCGTACTAGCACCTGATGGTACTATTGCCCTTCCATGAGCATCCATTTCAGTCCATACTTCAACTTCAACTGTTGGATTTCCTCTCGAATCCAATACTTCCCTTGCATATACGTCTGTAATTAAGCTCATTTTACTTCCTCCTTTTTCTTGAGTTTCTTCACTGATTCAGAATAACACCTTGTCAGCACCTGCATATCAGACTTTCTCCTGTCATCTCCTTAGGCTTTTCAAGTCCCATTATATCAAGTATAGTTGGGGCTAAATCTGCCAATATACCTTCCTTTAGCTTAACATCTCCTACTCCTACAGCTATCAATGGGACCATATTTGTTGTATGGGAAGTAACCGGGCTGTTATCCCTTTCATCAATTAGCATTTCTGCATTTCCATGGTCCGCAGTTATCAATGCCTTTCCGCCTTTTTCAAGTAATAGGTCAATTATCTCTCCCAAGCACTTATCTACCGTTTCTACAGCTTTAATAGCAGCATCCACCTTACCGGTATGCCCAACCATATCCGGATTGGCAAAGTTCAGTATAATTAAATCGTACTTATCCATATTCAACCTGTTCAGTACCTCATCCTTAACTTCAATGGCACTCATTTCAGGCTTTAAATCATAGGTAGCCACCTTAGGTGAAGGAATTAAAACCCTGTCCTCATTTTCAAAGGGCTTTTCCCTTCCTCCGTTGAAGAAGAAGGTAACGTGAGCATACTTTTCTGTTTCGGCAATTCTAAGCTGGCTTAAACCCAATTTGCTGATATATTCTCCCAATGTATTTTCAGGCATTTCAGTCTTAAATGCAACATGAACATTTTCAATAGTCTTATCGTATTCAGTCATAGTAACAAAATAGGTATCTACTTCTTTTTCTCTGACAAATCCATTAAAATCCTTATCTACTATAGCCCTTGTTATCTGTCTTGCCCTATCAGGCCTGAAATTGAAAAATATTATGGAATCACCACTGTCTATTGTTGCAACAGGACGCCCATTTTCTGTTATCACCGTTGGTACAATGAACTCATCATTTATACCTTCATTATATGATTTTTGTACAGCATCAATGGGAGAACTGTTTAATATGCCTTCTCCCTGCACCATAGCCTTATATGCTAATTCTGTCCTGTCCCATCTCCTATCCCTATCCATTGCATAGTATCTGCCTGAAACAGTGGCAATCCTTCCTATACCAATTTCAGCTATCTTATCCTGTAATTCCAATAAGTGTGCCTTCCCAATAGTTGGCGGTACATCTCTTCCATCCAAAAAAGCATGTATATATACTTCTTTAAAGTTTTCCTTACTGCATAGCTTAAGCAATGCATATAGATGGGTATTATGGCTGTGAACTCCACCATCAGATACCAATCCCATTATGTGGAGCTTTGAATTATTCTCCCTTGCATTTCTAATGGCATTCAGGAACTCTTCCTTTTTAAAGAAATCTCCATCCTCAATGGATTTGGTAATTTTAGTCAATTCCTGATATACAATCCTGCCTGAGCCAATATTTAAATGCCCTACTTCAGAGTTTCCCATCTGCCCTTCAGGCAATCCTACAGCTAATCCGCTTGCTTTCAGCCTGGTATTGGGATATTCCCTCATCAGCCTGTCAAAATTTGGGGTTCTGGCTAAATAAATGGCATTGCCTTCATAGCTCTTTCCAATGCCCCAGCCATCTAGTACTATTAACATTACTGGATTTTTCTTCATATCATTTCCTCCATCAATAGTTTACAATATCAATAAAGTCTTCAGCTATTAAACTGGCTCCTCCCACTAAAGCTCCATCTATTTCCTCTTTTTCCATTAGCTCTTTAATATTATTTGGCTTAACGCTTCCTCCATATTGGATTCTTATATTGTTCTTTAACTCTTCATCATACATATTTCCTATTACATTCCTTATGAAACCGCACATTTTATTTGCTTCTTCACTTGTTGCAGTTTTTCCTGTACCTATGGCCCATATAGGCTCATAAGCAATAACGATATCCTTTATATATATTTTATCTATACCTTCAAAGGCTTTTATGATCTGATTCTTTACTATGTCCTCCTGAATATTCTCTTCCCTTTCCTTCAAAGTTTCTCCAATGCATACTATAGGTTTTATATTATGCTTTAATGCTGATTTAATCTTCATATTTACAGTTTCATCGGTTTCGTTAAAATACTGCCTTCTTTCCGAATGGCCTATTATACAATAGTCAACACCTATTTCCTTCAACATCAGCGGGGATATTTCTCCTGTGAAGGCTCCCTTATCTTCCCAGTGCATGTTTTGCGCAGCTAATTTGATACTAGTACCTTCTAAGTGCTTTTTTATTTCATAAAGGCTGGTAAAAGGAACTGCCACTACTACTTCAACCATATTATTTAGATTTCTGCTCTTTATCTTTTCTACTAAATCTATAGACTCAGATATAGTGTTGTTCATCTTCCAGTTTCCTGCTATTATTGGAATACGCATTTAATCACCTCTTATTTATCATCAATGGCAGCAATTCCGGGCAATATCTTTCCTTCCAGGAACTCTAAGGAAGCTCCTCCTCCAGTTGATATATGGGTCATATTATTGGAATATCCTGCCTTTTCCACTGCAGAAGCGCTGTCTCCTCCACCTACAATGGTTATGGCATCTGCTTCTGCCATTGCCTTAGCTATTGCATCTGTACCTTTTTTGAAATTCTCCATTTCAAATACTCCCATAGGCCCATTCCATATTATGGTCTTGGACTTTTTAATCTCCTCTGCAAAGGCTTTGATGCTTTCTTCTCCTATGTCCATTCCCATCATATCTTCAGGTATTTTATCTATGGTTACAGTCTTAAATTCGGAATCATTTCTAAATTCAGAAGCAACAACTATATCTACAGGCAACAATAGTTTAACGCCCTTTCCCTCAGCTTTTTTCATTAATTCTCTAGCCAGTTCCAGTTTATCCTCTTCTACAATACTTGTACCAATTTCATAATTCTGAGCTTTAAAGAATGTATAAGCCATTCCACCGCCGATTATTATTGTATCTACTTTATCCAGCAGATTATCTATTACACCAATCTTGTCAGAAACCTTGGCTCCACCTAAGATAGCCAAAAATGGCCTTTCTGGACTCTCTAGGGCATTGCCCATTACGGTAATCTCTTTTTCTACCAGGAATCCTACAGCTGAAGGCAATAAATTTGCAACTCCCACATTTGATGCATGGGCTCTATGGCAGGTTCCAAAGGCATCATTTACATATAAGTCGCCTAAGGAAGCTAGTTCTCTTGCAAAGTCCTCTCCGTTTTTGGTTTCTTCCTTTCTAAATCTGGTGTTTTCTAGTAAAACTACATCTCCTTCCTTCATATTTGAAACTATTTCCCTTACATTGTCACTTACTACCCTATCATCCTTAGCAAATATTACTTCCCTGTTTAACAGCTCTGACAGCCTTTTTGCCACAGGTTCCAGGCTAAACTTGGGACTTGGTTCACCCTTTGGCCTTCCTAAGTGTGACATCAATATTACCTTTGCATTGTTTTCAATGAGGTAATTAATAGTAGGAAGTGAACTTCTTATTCTTCTATCGTCTGTAATATTTAAGCTTTCGTCCATAGGTACATTGAAATCACATCTTACCAGCACTCTTTTTCCCTTTACATTCAGATCCTTAATAGTCTTCTTGTTTAGCATATAATCACCCCTTGGAAACTAATATCATTTGCAAAAACGGGATGGCATGGAAACCATCCCTGCCATTCTATTGATAACCTATATAAGTTTATTTATTTGCTACTAATTTTACCAGGTCAACAACTCTGCATGAATAACCCCATTCATTGTCATACCATGCTACTACTTTTACCATATTGTCTATAACCATAGTCAATAGCCCGTCAACTATTGAAGAACGTGGGTCCCCCTTGTAGTCCATTGATACCAGTGGTTCTTCTGAATATCCCAGTATTCCCTTCAATTCTCCTTCACTTGCTTCCTTAAGTGCTGCATTTACCTCTTCAACAGTTGTCTTCTTTTCTACTTCAAATACTACGTCCACTATTGAAACAGTAGGTGTTGGAACCCTCATTGCAAATCCATTTATCTTTCCTTTTAATTCTGGTATTACCAATGCTGCTGCCTTTGCAGCTCCTGTTGTAGTTGGGATAATTGATTCTGCTGCTGCTCTGGCACGTCTTAAATCCTTATGCCTTTTATCCAATATCTGCTGGTCATTGGTATAGGAGTGTACAGTAGTCATCATTGCAGTTTTTATCCCAAATTTTTCTACTATAACCTTTGCCACTGGTGCAAGGCAGTTTGTTGTACAGGATGCATTTGAAATTATGTGATGCTTTTCAGGGTCATAATCCTTGTCATTAACTCCCATTACTATGGTTATGTCTTCGTTCTTACCTGGTGCAGTAAGTATTACCTTTTTAGCTCCTGCATTGATGTGCTTCATTAGCCCATCTCTATCTCTGAAAGCTCCTGTAGAATCGATAACAATGTCTACTCCCAATTCCTTCCATGGGATTTCTGCAGGATCTCTGTGGGCTACAACCTTAATCTTCTTTCCATTGATAACAAGGCCGTCCTCTGCTACTTCTACAGTTCCCTTGAATTTCCCATATAGTGAGTCATATTTAAATAGATGTGCCAATGTATTTAAATCTCCTGATGCATTTAATGCAACTAAGTCAAAATCCCCTGTGTGGTTTTCTTCAAAATAGATTCTCAATACGTCTCTTCCTATTCTTCCAAATCCGCTTAATCCAACTTTCATGCTCATTAGAATTCCTCCTTTATTTATATTTAAAAGCTACTTAGTAGCTTTATTGACAATTTTAATAATTCTATTTGCTGCTGCCTCATCTGTAATAATGGTCATGTCCTTTCTTAAAGAAGAAACAGCCATAATGGCCTCTGCTTTTCTCTCTCCACCTGCCACTCCAATGACTAATGGTATTTTTCTAAAGGATTCAAGAGTTATGCCTACAGTTAATGTATTCCAAACCTCAGAGCCATTGATATCAAAATAATGGCCAAAGGCTTCCCCTACTGCTTCCCTTCTATTTAAAAGCTCTATCTGCTCCTTGGAAAGATGCCTTCTACCAGCCATTACATCTGCCCTTCCTATGCCAAATACAAGCATGTTCATCTTATCTAGAAGCTCTATTACTTCCTTAATATCTTGCAGCTCCAAAAGGGCATTTAATGTATTCTGGTCAATATTATCAGGGACATGAAGGAGTTTATAGTTAGCATCCAGCTTTTTGGCTATCCTGGCTGCAATGCTATTGGACTGGGTTTCCATATCCTTTCCTAATCCGCCTCTTGCAGGAATAACCTGTACATTTTCAGATACCTTGCCTGGTGGCATTTCTTCAGCAACTCTAGCCATGGTAGTTCCACCTGTAACTCCTAATATGAAATTGTCCTTAATCAGATTTCGCATGTATACAGAAGTAGTTTTTCCCATATCCTTCAGTACCAATTCATTTTCATCAGCATTTCCCGGTACTATTATTACATTTTTAACATTTAATATCTCCTTCAAAGCCTTCTCCAATTCAGAAATACCTCTTAATTCCCTTACAACATCATCCAGACTGTCAATAAGATTTTTCCCTTCTTCAGTAACATACATACCCATTGTTCCAATAGTTATTAAACCTTGTTCCTTTAAAATGTTAACTTCAGTTCGAATTGTCCGTTCTCCCATATTTAATTTAACGGCAAGTCCTCTTCTCCCAATAGGCTCATTATATAAAATATTTCTCAGAATATTGTATCTCAACTCTAATATATCGATAATTTCAGGAACTATTTTCTTCTCCAGTTCTATTAGATTCATATACAACACCTCTTGTAGTGTATAACTTATAGTATGTAAAATTAGACAATAATTATTATTTGGGTCGTGTAATGTCCCTCGTGTTTGTTTTTCGTCCCGGTTTGTATAAAAAATATATGCCATATCCTGACAGTAATATTATAAACTATATGCTTATTAATTTCAAGGAAAAATATAAAAGCTCCATATTATTATATAGAGCTTTACTTAACTTCGATTATACTATCATACATTCTCATCTTTATATTATCTATATGTTTTTGCATATACTCCTTTGCTTTATATTCATCCTGAATTATAATGCATTCAAATATCATATTGTGCTCATCAATTACACAATCTAAGAATGCCTCCATCGTAGAAGCATTTAAAAATCTTCGGGAATTCATTAAAACATTAGATAATAGCCTCTCTAAATATTCATTTTTACTAATGCTGGCTATATATCTATGAAAATCATAGTCTATGTCAAGAAAGGCCTTTTTGTTTTTGAATTTACCTTTAAAGGTTTCTTCCTGCTTATATAGTATGAATTTTAAATTTTCTATATCCTCTTCAGTTCTCATCCTGGCTGCCAGTTGTACAGAAAGACCTTCCAACAGCTCTCTAACACTCATTAAATCCAGAACTTGTTTCTCTGTTATTTCGGTGACATAAGTCCCTTTGCCCGGTATAACCTTAATAAGACCATCATATTGAAGATTGTTTAGGGCTGTCCTAATTGGCGTCCTGGAAACACCCAACATACTTGATAACTCCTCTTCAGTTATTAGCTGTCCTGGCTTTAGTTCCAAATCTATTATTGCATTTTTTAAAGCAATATAGGTTCTGTCTGCTAGAGTCCCCTTTAACTTCACATCTGGTAATTTCATTTTAATATCCTTTCTATATTTTTCTAATCTATATGGTACATAGTTTTTTATACTTTGTCAAGATAAGGAAATAAGCTAGATTTAGTATCCAGCTTATTCCCCAAAAACTTATTTATTAACCCTGTTTTCAGGTTCCATACCACTAAGCACCCTAATTACCTCTTCACAGGCTCTCCTTCTCATCTCCAGATATGAATCCTTAGTGAAAAATGCTGCATGAGGAGTTATAATTAAATTATCTAGAGTAAAAAGTTTATTATCAGGTGGTAATGGCTCAGTTTCTGTAACATCTAAAGCTGCTCCTGCAATTATTTTATTCTTCAATGCTTCATACAGGTCATCTTCTTTGATAAGAGGTCCCCTTCCTGTATTTACAATGTAAGCTGTGTTTTTCATCTTTTTAAACACATCCATGTTGAACATATGCTTTGTCTCTGGAGTCAGCGGAGTATTAACTGATATTATATCTGATTCCCTAATAAGGGTATCAAAATCAACAAGCTCTACTCCCATTTTTTCAGGAATCTTGGGATCTATATATGGGTCTGATGTTATTATCCTAAATCCAAAAGGCTTTGCTTTTTTAGCAACTAGTCTTGCAATTTTCCCAAATCCTGTTATTCCTAAAGTCTGAGTTGAGGATCTCCTCATTTCCGGAAAGCCATTTATTTTATAAATGCTTTGAATATCCCATATTCCTTCTCTGGTATGCTTATCATAAGTATTTATGTGTCTCAATAAATTCAATATCAGTGCTACAGTAAATTCTGAAACTTCTTCTATACAGTAATCAGGTATATTGCATACTGCTATATCCTTTTCTTTTGCTCTTTGAATATCTATTGTATCATACCCAATTCCCTGCCTTACAATTACCTTGCAATTATTTAAAGAGTCAATCATCTCTTTAGTAATCTTTTTATCAGCTGTAATAATTGCATCTGCATCTACTATCTCCTTAAGAAATGTTTCCTGGTCATCATTAGGAACAAATACCAGTTGAAGTCCTGCACCTTCAATAAATCCCCTTTCATATGCAGGGTCCTCTACTATTACACTGCTTAATACAACCTTTTTACCCATAATGTCCCCCCTATTTGTCCAGCAATTTAGTTATAACTAAATCCAATAATTGTGGTGTCCTGTAGAACAAGTCATCCTTGTTTACTCTCTCTGTATACTTATGTAGGTCTTTCCCCCATGGCCCTACGTTTAACACAGGCATGGATATTTCCTTTATAATTTCCAATGGAATATAGTATATATCTCCCCACATAAGCATGTTTTCTTCTATATAATCAATATCATCCTTGCTTGAAACCAGCATGGCATAGCTTAAATCAGATATTCCAGTAAAGTAGTTTTCAACCTTATAGTCTTCATTGAAATTATTTTTTGCATAGGATTTAATATCCTCAATTACTGCCTCAATCTCCTTTGCCCTCTCACCTAGCATTAGATTATTCGTACTTGGATAATATGGAGGTGTTAAAGCAATTATTACCATTGGTGATTTATCCTTTATATATTCAAGGGTTTTTTCAATAATCATGTTTGCTGATTCTATAATTGTAACTTCATTTCTGTTAAATCTCTCTTTTATTTCATCCATCAAATCCTTAAAGGCCTTTTTGAATTCCTCTCCTGAATCAGCAACTGCTTCATTATACAATTCAGAGTAGAACTTAACTTTAGGCTCCCATGGCAATGGCTCAAATTCTATTCCTGCAATTTCGGTATATGCTTTATAGTGTCTATTCATATCGTCTATTACCTTTTTAAATGATTCTATGGAGATTTCCTTAAGCTCTTCCATAATGGATCTTGGTGACCTGGCTAAAGGCAATATGCTCATATATCCGCAGGTGGCAATTGGCAATGATACATCATATACCATCTTCCTGTCCTTGTGGTACAGCCAGGTAGGTGCCGGATTTGTTGTTGTTCCTACCTTCTCTATGAAGTTAGGATTTAATTCAGTCCTTCTGATTATTTCTGACAGCAGATTAATTGGATTTAATCCTGAATACACCTGTCCTACATGAGCCAGCTTCCCGCGTACATAGAATACAGGCATGATTTTACCTATGGAGCCGTCATATATGGTTGGGCGCAAGTCTTTTTCCCTTTCATGAGGCTCTGAATTAAGCATTAGCTTAAATTCAAGACCATATTTCTCCTTGAGGGATTTCAAAAGGACACAAGCTCCCCTCATTCCAGCTGATAGGTTTTCTTCATCCGGTACTGCTATTAAAACAATGTTTCCCTTAAAGTTTGGATCTTTGCTGTATTCCTCAATTAGTGAAAGCTGTATTGAGCCTCCGCCCTTCATATCGCTAACTCCACGTCCAAATAGCCATTTATCGCTGAATAGATCTTCCTTTGCCTCATCTGAAAGCTCCATTTTGCCTTCCTTAAATGCTTCCATAAGCTCATAGGGGCTTCGGGATAATGGCTCCAGTAATCCATAATCCTTTGTTTCTACAGTATCATAATGGTGAATGAAAACTATGGTATCGTTTCCTTGTCCCTTTAATAGGCACCATGGAACCTTCCTGTCCAGGTAGTCACCAGGTATATCAAACAATCCGCGTTTATCAGGATTATTTCTAAAGTACTCTACCTTGTTGAACCATTCTTCATAAAATTTCTCAACATTTCTTTCTTCCTTGGAATTTGTATCAGTTCTTGTACCTACATATTTCAATATATTCTCTTCAATTATGTTTTTCATATTATCTTTGTCAAACTTCATAAGACCCCTTCTTTCTAAATATTATAGTTTTCCTAAGGCAATCTTAATCTTCTCACATGCTTCAACTACATCCTCATAGGAGCAGCAATAAGCAAGCCTTATATGTCCTTTTCCATATTCTCCAAAGGAAGTGCCTGGAACTCCAACTACTCCAGCCTCTTCCATAAGGTAATTGCAGAATTCCCTTTCATCCATCCCAAAGGCTGTTATATCTGGAAATGCATAGAATGCTCCCTTTGGCTTGACTATTTTTAAACCATCTATTTTGGTGAAAGCCTCATATAGATAGTCTCCCCTTCTCTTAAATTCTTTAACCATATCTTCTATAAAACTATCACCATTATTGAAAGCTTCTACTGCTCCCCATTGAGCAAAGGCTGTAGCGCAAGTGGAGAAATTCTGATGAACCTTATTAATATATTTTATAGCATTTGCTGGCCCTAGTACATACCCAATTCTCCATCCAGTCATCGAAAACTGCTTAGAAGTTGATTTGACTACTAATGTTCTCTCCCTCATATCATCTAAGGTTGAAATGGAAACATGCTCCTCACCATATATAAACTCATCATAGCATTCATCAGATATTACTATTAAATCTCTTTCCTTAGCCAGATCTGCAATTTTCTCCAGGTTATCCCTGTCCAATACGTATCCTGCAGGGTTATTAGGAGTATTTATAAGAAGCATTGTAGTATTTGGAGTTATTCTCTTCTCTATTTCTTCAACATTTAATTGCCAGTTGTCTTCCATCCTTACTGGCACTTCTACCAGCTTAACTCCTGCAATTAGTGCCTGCTCCCTATATGCTGAAAAGAAAGGACTTGGAACAATTATCTCCTCTCCGGGATTCATCATAGTCAGCATTATAACCCCTATTGCCTCAGCTGCTCCACTCATAACGCTTATTTCTGTCTCATAATCATATTCCAAACCAAAACGCCTTTTTTCCTTATTGCAAATGGCTTTTCTCAAAGGTTCAATACCGTTTACATCTGTATAATGAACTTGTCCACGGTCTAAGGCTTCTTTTACGGCTTCCTTTGCAAAATCAGGCGAATCATAATCTGGTCTTCCAATTTCCATATGTATTATTCTTTTACCTTGAGCCTCCAGTTTATTAGCCTTTGTAAATATTTCATATAGTCCGCCAAAGGGCATGGCTTCTAAACGTTTATTACAAGATTTCATAATTTTTCCTCCTCAATCTGATTCTTATAATAACATCAATGACAGCTGTGGTATATATGTTACTAATAGCAATACAGAAACCAAAACACCAATTAATGGCCAAATATATCTGATTATTCTATCCATAGAAACTCTTCCAACTGCAGAACCTATGAACAGGTTAGCACCATATGGAGGAGTAATAAATCCTATTGCCAGGTTTATTGTCATGAAGATTCCAAAGTGAACCGGGTTTACACCTAATGCCTTTACAACTGGTAAGAATATTGGTGCCAATATTGTACAGCTTGAAATATTGTCGATAAACATACCAACTATTAATAGGAAAAGGTTTATCAATAACAGAATTACAATTTTACTATTTGAGAAACCAAGTAGTGCATTTGCAACTTTAACAGGAACCTGTTCCATAGTAAGCAATGTACCGAAACCTGAGGATAATCCTATCATAAAGGAAGTTGCACCAGCTATTACTACAGTATCTTTCAAGCAATCAAAAAGTTCCTTTTTATGAATTTCCTTGTACACAAAAGTACCGATAATCCAAGTATAGACACATGAAATTGCTGCTGCTTCCGTTGGAGTAAATATACCGCTGTATATACCTCCAAGTATGATGGCTGGACTTAATAATGCAAAGAAAGCATCTATAAATGCTTTTAAAACACCTTTAAAATCAGGTCTTTCACCGCTGCCAGTCCACCCTTTTTTCTTAGCAATATAATAGTTTAATATCATTATAGCCAATCCCATTATTATACCTGGAATTATACCAGCAATAAATAGGTCCCCAATTGATGTGCTGGTAACAACACCATATACTACAAAAGGTATTGATGGTGGTATGATTACACCTATTGTTCCAGCAGCAGAGGTAAGTGCTGCAGCATATCCCTTGTCATAGCCTTTTTCTTCCATGGCAGGAATCATAAAGGAACCAATGGAGGATACTGTAGCTGGTCCAGAGCCTGAAATTGCTGCAAAGAACATACTGGTTAATGTAGTTACCATTCCAAGGCCGCCTGTCACGAATCCTATTAATTTATCAGCTAAATTCAGCAATCTCTTTGATATTCCGCCATATCTCATAAAATTGCCTGCAAGTATAAAAAATGGAATTGCCATCAGAGTAAATGAATCCAACGCTGTAAAGGCTGTTTGAGCAATCATAAGTGGATTAATGTTGGTAGCAAACAAAACTGTAATCAATGTTGCCAGCCCTAAAGCTATTCCAATTGGTATACTAAGCGTAACAAATATGGCCAGTAATACAAACAAAAGTATTATCATATATTAACCCTCCAGATTCTCTAATTTTTTATCTCTAATTCTTTATTCTCAAATTTTCTAACCAGTTTATATAATTTTTGAATTAGCCTTATTGCCATTAATGCACAACCTACTGTAACAGAAGCATAGGCATATCCCATTGGTAATCTCATGGCGGCAGATAGCTGTCCTCTTGTAAACAGTATATTAACTAATTGTCCTGATTTAATAGCTAAAAATACAGCAAACACAGTCCATAATACTATTACAATCAGTTCAACTATAGCTTGCCCTTTTTGTGACAGGCTATCTCTGAAGGAGGTAATCCTCAAATGAGCATCCTCTTTAACTGCTATAGATGCACCTACCCAAATCTGGTATAACATGACATATCTTGTAAACTCTTCTGCCCATGTGAGAGAATACTTAAAGAAGGATCTTAAGACTACCTGCAATGTAACTATAAATACCATTACAACTAGAGTTGTAATTAAAAAATAGGTTTCAAAGTTCTTATCCAACCATTTTAGTATTTTCAATAGTTTCCCCTCCCAGTTTAATCATTATATTTCATTGCTAATTTAATCAGGTCTTCTCCCAACATATCCTTATACTGTTCATAAACAGACTGTGCCATTTGAATGAACTTATCCTTTTGCTCTGGTGTTAATTCATTTACCTCCATTCCATTAGCCTTAAGTTCTTCAAGGAATTGGGATTCCATTTCCTGAGTAAGTTTTCTTTCATACTCTACCATATCTCTACCGCATTCATACACCAAATCCCTTAGGTCTTCAGGTAGATTGTCCATAAACTCTTTATTGATTAAAACACTGCCTGATGCAAAGAAATGTCCTGTTAGGGATAGATATTTCTGCACTTCATAAAATCTTGAAGAGCTGATAATCTGGAGTGGATTTTCCTGAGCATCTATAGTATTCTGCTGTAGCGCTGTAAATAGTTCTGAGAAACTTATTGGTGTTGGATTTGCTCCCCAAGCCCTAAAGGAAGCCATATGGATTGGATTTTCCATGGTTCTTATAGAAATCCCCTTTAAATCTTCTGGGCTGGTAATAGGTCTTACATTGTTTGTAATATGCCTGTATCCTGTTTCCCCAAATCCCAAATTCACTAGATTGTGTTTTTCGAGAAGTTTATTCAATTCAGTACCTAGCTCATTATCAAGTGCCTGATATGCAGATTCACGAGTTTTAAATATAAAAGGCAAGTCACCAACCATAAACTTTGGTTCAAATCCTGCCAATACTGCAGTACCAGGGAAAGTGGCTGTTATTGAACCGATACTGACAGCTTCTACAGCTTGCCTGTCTCCGCCTAATTGACTGTTGGGATAAACTTGTACATCAAATTGACCATTGGACCTTTCTTCTAATATCTCTTCAAAATAAACGCAGGATAGATGAATAGGTGATGTTTCATTGGCAACATGTGATAGTCTGATAACTATTGGACCTGATGAAGTAGGATGAGTTTTGTTGTAATACTCCTTATAAAAAATACCTGAAGTCAAAAGAACGATAACCAATACTAAAATAGGAAACAAATTGCTTTTCTTCATTAACAAATCCTCCTTATTATTCTAATGAATAATGAATGTTGATCAAATCTCTATATAATGCCTTCAAAAAATTACATGCCCTCCTTTCTTTGATAACGTATTCCTGTATACATGTATTTTTGTATACATTTATTCTATTACTAATTTTTTGTTTTGTCAATATATTTTAAATTTTCTCAATTTAGTTACTTTATTAACAAACTTATGCTACTTCTTATAATAGAATAAGCTCTGTATTTGAAATACAGAGCTTATTCTTATACTTACAAATCTTTTCGTTCTAATGTTTTACATTCTTTTTTGTATATATCATTTCCTTTATTTTGCTCATTTTCTATTTACAATGCTAAAATAACCTGATAATTATTTATCATTCACATCAGGCAGATAATATACTGCAAAATGAATAACAATAAAAAAGACCATTTTACATGGTCTTTCTGATAATAATAGAACTATAATTCCAATATTACCTAATATCTCTTTCTCATTGAAGATGGCGGGATGTTCATTTCATCCCTATACTTGGCAACAGTTCTTCTTGAAATGCTAATTCCCCTGTCCTTTAATAAATCTGATATCTTCTGGTCACTTAATGGTTTCTTGGGATTTTCTCCATCTACAATTTCCTTAATCATAGCCTTTATGCTTGTAGATGATATGTCGCTTCCTTCATTGGTAGAAAGGCCGCTGCAGAAAAAATATTTAAGCTCATACAATCCTCTCGGGGTCTGTACATATTTACCATTGGTGGCTCTGCTAACTGTTGATTCATGCATGTTGATATCCTCTGCAATTTCCTTGAGTGTTAATGGTTTAAGGGCTTTTTCACCAAACTCAAAGAATTCCTTCTGATGCTTTATAATGGATTTGACTACGTTGTATATGGTCATCCTTCTCTGCTCAATGCTTCTTATGAGCCACATGGCTGATGCCAGTTTTTCCTTGAGAAATTCAGCTGCTTCCAAATCGTTTTCCTTTCTTATCATCTCTCTATAGAATTTATTTATATTCAGCCTTGGAGCAGTTATGTCATTTAAATTTACTATATATTCCCCATCAACATAGTCTACTATTACATCTGGAATAATGTATCTTACACTTCCTAGGCTATCCCCATAGCATCTTCCAGGTTTAGGTTCCAATGTCTTAATATAATCATATATCTCCTGAACTTCCATTTCATCTATACCTAAATCGTTGGCAATCTTTGAAAGTCTGTTATATGCCAGTTCATCCAGATATTTATTTATAACAATTTCTACATTGGGATTCACTGACTTGTCTTCTCGAATCTGAATTAGAAGACATTCCTTAAGGTTTCTTGCACCTACTCCAGGAGGGTCAAAAGTCTGTATAATACTTAAAACGTTTTCAATTCTTTTAGGATTCATCCCTGTTTCTTCTGACAGCTGTTCCACGGAAGCCATTAAGTACCCATTGTCATCAATATTTTCTATAATCATCCTGCCAATCATAAGGTCAACAGGGTTTAACTTCAGTACATTTAACTGAAACAACAAATAATCCTTAAGTGAAGATGAAACGCTGACAAAATTCTCATAGTTATATTCCTTTTCGTTCTTGTCCACTGGTGGCTTGTAACTTATATCATCATATTTTTCAATAAAATCCTTCCAGTCTATTTCATCCTTCTCCTGATGATAGTCATCTATGTTCTCATATTCCATTTCTATATTAACAGGTTCCAGCATTGGATTTTCTTCGATTTCCCTTTTTAAATACTCATTTAATTCCTGACAGTTGAATTGCAGCAATTGTATGGCTTGTCTTAGTTCGGGTGTCATTACTAATTTCTGTACCTGCTCCAGAGCTAGGTTATATCCTAATTTCATTGAGCTCACTCCCAAAATTTCAAATTGTTATATGCAATTCTAGTACATATCTATTTAGGTTATAATAGTATTATACCAAAAATATGAATAAAGTTCAAAAACCAATAAAAAAACTTTTAGCCTCCAAAGAGACTAAAAGTTTCATGTCTTAGTATTTATCTCGAAGACTTATCATATGGAATTCCTTCAGCTTTAGGAGCTCTTGATTTCTTGGAAGTAAATGCAAGGACTACCATTGTGGCAACATATGGCAACATCTTATAATAAGTCTGATTAATTCCCAGATTGTATAAGAATGGTATCAGGGAAATTGAATAAGCCAAGGTTCTTAAAAAAGCAAAGAATAATGATGCCAGAAATATCTTTCCCGGCCTCCATTGTCCAAATATCATTACTGCTAAAGCTAAAAATCCAAATCCAGCTACACCTGTGTGGCCATTTACATTTCCATCCATAACCCCGACAGAGTAGAAAAATCCTCCAATACCTCCAAGAATACCTGAAATAGTTACTCCTGCATATCTCATTTTATATACATTGATACCTACAGAATCAGCAGCATGTGGATGCTCCCCACAGGCACGAAGCCTTAATCCGAATTTCGTTTTATAGAATACAACAGTAGATATTATAAGGAAAAGTATTCCTATCATAACTGTCAGGTATGTTTTCTGGAAAAACATTCTTCCTATTACAGGAATATCGCCTAATACAGGTATCTTCTGAATATAGAAGTTGACAGCTGTTGTGACTCCATCACTGTTAAAGTACATCTTTGAAAACAGCAGTATAACTGCCGGTATTAACATGTTGAGTGAAGTTCCGGTAATAACCTGATTTGCTTTCATGTTAACTGCTGCAAATGAAAGAAGCAGAGAATAAATTACACCTGCTACTGCTGCAACTAACATTGCCAACAGCAAAATTGTCTGAGGGTTCAATCCCAAGTCCTGTACAAAATAGACAAATAAAGCTCCAAAGTAAGCCCCAAAAAGCATTATTCCTTCAAGGGCTATATTTACTACACCACTTGTTTCACTAAACATACCGCCTAGTGCAACAAGAAGCAGCGGAATGGCTACAGGAAGCGTATTTTGAATCAGATAATATACTATTTCCATTATTCCGCCTCCTTTATTTCATTATCCATATTGTCATCAAAATCCTTTTTTCCTTTACCAAAGTACCTTTTGATAAAGCCTATAAATGCTGAGTTCATTATCATGGAAAATGCAGAGAAATATATTATAACAGCTATAACAACATCTATTATTTCAGGCTTATATCCTACAAGGCTTGCCAAAGTACCTCCACGCTGTATATGAGAGATAAACACAGCTGAAAAAATAGTTCCTATTGGATGAGCGTTTCCTAAAAGAGCAACGGCTATACCATTGAAACCGTTAGCAGCTATTATATTTATAGGCTCATAGGTCATACTGCTACCTGCTATGGCAGATGGGGCAAGTATAGCAAAGGCTCCTCCAAGGCCTGAAAGTCCGCCTGCAATTGCCATGGTGATAATAATATTTCTCTTGCCTTTCATTCCTGCATATTCACTGGCAAATCTATTGTATCCAGTAGCTTTCAGCTCATAACCAAAAATGGTTTTTTGAAGCACTATATATAGGATTATTCCTATTATTATTGCCAGAATAATTCCAAGGTTCACATTGGAGTTTGGAATACCCAATGATGGTATCTGCACTTCTGCCGGCAAATATCTGGTTCTGGTCTTGTCAGACACATACATTACCGAATTGCCTTGTATAAGCATATCTACCAGATACATTCCAATATAGTTAAACATTATCGATGTAATAACTTCGTTTACATTTAGCAGGGCTTTGAAAAGTCCTGGTATTATTCCCCACAGCATTCCTCCTATAAATCCTGCTATACATGCTACAATCCAGTGAATGCTATCGGGCAAATCCCACATAAAGCCTACATATAGTGCAAAGAACATTCCCATGGTATACTGACCGGATGCTCCTATATTGAATAACCCCATTTTAAATGCAAATCCAACGGACAAACCGGTCATCAGTATTGGTGTGGCAAAATAGAAAACATCACCAATACGCCTAAAACCTCCTAATACAATAAGCCTGAAACCTGTTAAAGCATTAGCTGGTGCTGCAACCAGCATTACTATAAATCCAAATATTAACCCCAGAAATATAGCCAAAAGCGCTGATAAAAACGAGGAAAATACACTGTTATCTGTAATATCCTTTAAATTAAATTTGGTTTTATTTAATAAACTATTCCTCTCCTGCATCGTTAATCTCCTTTACAACATCCCGTTTTGCGCCGGACATGTAAAGTCCAAGCTCTTCCATAGTTGTTGTTTTAGGGTTAAGCTCCCCTACAATCTCTCCCCCATATATAACCAGAATGCGGTCACTTATGTCCATGACTTCATCCAGTTCCAGTGATACCAGAAGTACTGCCTTTCCTGCATCCCGTCTTTCAACAAGCTGTTTGTGCACATATTCTATAGCGCCTATATCAAGCCCTCTTGTAGGCTGCACAGCAATCAAAAGGTCATGGTCCTTGTCAATCTCCCTGGCAATAATAGCTTTCTGCTGGTTACCTCCAGACATGCTCCTTACTATTGTCACAGGTCCCTGACCAGACCTTATATCAAATTTCTCAATAAGCTTTTCTGCATATTTTCTGACTGAATCAAACTTAATAAATCCCCTGTTTTGAAACTCTGGCTGCCAGTACCTTTGAAGTACCAGATTTTCCTCTAATTTATAATCCAGAACCAGACCATGTTTATGCCTATCCTCTGGTATATGGCTCATTCCTCTGATGGAGCGCTCCCTAATAGAGGCTCTGGTTATATCGTGGCCATTGAGCATAATTTTACCTGAAGTAGGTTTTTCCAACCCTGTAATGGCATTTACAATCTCCGTCTGGCCATTTCCATCAATGCCTGCTATACAAACTATCTCTCCAGCCCTGACATCAAAGGATACATTCTTTACTACATTCTTCCCGTGAATTTTTGAAACTACGTTTAGATTTCTAACTGAAAGAACAACCTTCCCTGGTTTCTTCTCCTTCTTATTTACGCTAAAGCTTATGTCCCGGCCTACCATCATCCTTGAAAGCTCTTCCTTGGTAGTATCCTTTACATTTACAGTACCTATTAATTTTCCCTTCCTAAGTACTGTACATCTGTCGGCAACTTCCATTATTTCGTTGAGCTTATGCGTAATGAATAGTATGGATTTTCCTTCCCTGGCAAATCCTTTCATGATTTGAAGAAGCTCTCTAATCTCCTGAGGCGTCAGAACTGCTGTAGGCTCATCAAATATAAGTATTTCGTTGTCTCTGTATAACATCTTCAGAATTTCAACTCTCTGCTGCATTCCTACAGTTATGTCCTCAATATAGGCATCAGGATCAACCCTAAGTCCATATTTTTCACTTAACTCCATAACCTTTTTTCTGGCTTCGTTTTTCTGAATAAATCCCATTTTGCTAGGCTCAACGCCAAGAATGATGTTTTCAAGTACAGTAAAAATCTCTACCAGCTTAAAATGCTGATGAACCATCCCGATACCCAAAGCATTGGCATCATTTGGATTGTTGATTTTCACCACTTGACCGTTCTTTCTTATCTCCCCGCTGTCAGGTTGATAAAGTCCAAACAGCACACTCATAAGAGTAGATTTTCCTGCACCGTTTTCTCCTAATAATGCATGAATCTCTCCTCTTTTCAATTTAAGGGTAATATTGTCATTAGCAACAACACCCGGAAATTTTTTGGTTATATTAAGCATTTCAATAATATAGTCTCCCATATCAACCACTTTCACCATTTATTTTTTAGTTTATTATACCTAATTTTAAATATTTATATTAAAATGGAGTGGCTTAATTGCCCTCCATTTTAATATAATACTTGCTAAAAATCTAAAACAGGATTCTCAATTATCTAGTAATAACCTTAACCTTCACAAGGTTTAATCCATTTGTAAGCTCTTCAGCTGTAGCATAGCCTGATGGGTCTTTTACTTCTATTGTACGGATTGGTTTTACAGTGCCATCAACAAGCTTAGCAAATACTTCGTCGTATTGCTCTCTTGTAAAGGATTCAAATCTGTCAAATGCATCTGCATTTTCATCGCCAATTACTGTTGTTGGAAGTCCTACACCGCCATTAGCAGCATTGAAATATGTTGTCTTTCCAGCGTATTTATCCCAGCTGTTGGTCTTGTATATGGACTCAAGAACTTGTATTACTGAAGCTGCAAGACCCTTTGTAGCTGATGTAATAACAGTTTCGCTATCATATCTTTGGTCAACGTCAACACCTATAACCTTTGCTCCTGCTTCACTGGCAGCTGACATTACTGATTTTCCAACAGAACCACCACATGCAAATATTACTTCTGTACCTTCCTGATACATTGTTCTTGCAGTTGCTTTGTTTGTATCGTTTTCTTCAAAGTTTCCGGTATAGTGATAAATTACCTGTACTGATCCATCTGGAAGACCAAGTTCTCTGGCAGCATCTTCAGCTCCTTGTAGGTATCCATAACCAAAAGCTTGTACAGCTGGTACTGCCATACCACCCATAAATCCAAGTTTTCTCATTCCATCCATAACTGCTGCATATCCTGCCAAATATCCTGATTGCTCCTCAGCATACATGATACTTGCAACATTATCCTTTATTGTAGTATCTGTATAGTCTGGATTATGTGGAGCGCCATCTAGAAGTATGAACTTAACATCTGGATATTTATTTTGGGCTTCATATATTGGTACTTCAAATAGGTATCCAGGAGTAACAATTACTTTTGCACCACCTTGAACAGCAAGGTCTATAGCTGCCAAATAACCGGCATCTGAAGCTTCTTCAGGTTTGATGTAAGTATGTGAAATACCTTCCTTTTTTGCAAATTCTACTACACCTTCCCATGAACCCTGGTTAAAGGATTTGTCATCGATGTTACCCTTGTCTGTAATCAGGGCAATTTCATAGCCTTCAGATGATTGCTTGTTTCCGCCACATCCTGTCAAAGTTGCAATCATTAGCACCATTACTAAGGAAATTGCTAATATTTTTTTCATTTTAACTCCCCCTTCTCATCTTGTTTAATAAACATTTATATATATAATTTATTCTGAATAAATTATATATATGAAAATATAAGCTAATACTATGTACAAACAAGTTTAGCAGTTATATTATATAATACTTTTTTGTTATTTTCAATGAATAAAGTATGTATTAAAGCACAAAATACCGCTCCCAATTTAATCAGGAGCGGAATCATATTAGCATATATTAGATTTTCCAGCCAGATATCCTGCTTTAGTCAATACTTCAACAGCCTTTGAAAGAGAGTTTCCATTCACCATTACTACCGGACCTGTACATCCCATTCCGCTTTCAGCATATATGCCTTCTTTCCATAAAGCCCTGACGGCATCCTCAAGGTCCATAATATCTACACCTGCAATTCCTTCTGTAACAACTTCCTTTGGTGGTGCTTCAACATTTTCACTGCTCTCTGATTTCTTTTCAGCCTTTGTCAATCCTTCCAGCACTTCCTTTAATCCTGCCTTGTTAGCCTTTTCAAATTCAGATTTTGCAATGTCTTTAATATTTCCTTTTACTATGCTAGCACCGTAGCTTATGGCATTTGCAATTACAGGTGCACCTGAAGCTCTGGATATAATTAATATAAGCCGTTCATATCCTTCGCCTATTCCAGGTCCATATCCATATCCTAGGGATTCATAGCTTCCACCAGTTGTATATGAGGAAAACACCTTCATGAGAATATTCCCTGTCAAAGTATCAGTAACCATTACATCAGGCACTCCGGCAAGCAGGTCATTTCCTCTCATTACGCTTCCACCATCAGCCCTTATGGATTCTGTCAGGTTGATGTTGTAGCCTCTTTCTATTAATTCATAAAAGGCTCTTTCAACCTGTCTTGCTCCATCTACATTTAATATTCCAACTGTAGGGTTTTCAATTCCCAGTGCTTTAGCGGTAATAATGCCGTATATGCCGTTCTTTACCATTGCTTCCACCCTATGAGGTGATGAAGTGCCAGTTGTAGTTGCTATAATCATTTCCTTGCCTTTCCCTGGAGTTATAACTCTTCCTACTGTTGAAACTCCTATTGGAAAGCTGTAGTGCATTGTTACGCATGCATCTATTTCACCGCTATCTAGCATCTCCTCCATCTTCTTATAACCTTCTTCTTCATTTTCCACAACTACCTGGGTTAACCTGGAGTCGGATTTTGGCCCAATTAATACTACTTCTATTGAAGAATCCCTGCTCTGTGCCATTTCTGCACCTTCAATTACGTTTTTTACTCCGTGTTCGCTTCCTAAAGTGGTAATGCCTACTCTTACTTTTTTGCCAAATTGACCAGTTTCAATAGCATCAGCTATATCGTTAAACACATTACCTATCAGTTTTCTTATATCTTTTTCTGCCATTTTATCACCTCTAATCCTGAAGTAGATGAGAAGCAAAATCTCTCATAGCTTCAGCAACAAGCCTTCTTATTTCTTCTTCTGATACGCCCTTTTCTTCCTCAACTTTTCCTGGATTCTTTTCAATAATTATTGATACTCCATCAAACAGATTGGTCATTCTGCCTAAGAATAGACTACCCTTTCCTATTATCATAGCCCTTTGTATTTTACCCTCAAGTATATCCTCTCTTGCAAATCCTAGATATGGAACTCCTGATGGTATATGGCCTTGAGTTGGTGCCCATCCGGTCATACCATGCTTCTTTATAAAGTCATTTATTTCAGCTCTTTCAATATCCTTTCTTGTTACTCCCAATGCTCCTATCATCTTGAAGTTAGCCATTGGAACATCTCCAGCTCCTGCTGGTTTTGTTATTTCAGGATTTTGCATTTCTGCTGAATACTTATCTATGTCAGTTATCTTTAATCCAGCCTTGTTCAATGGAACAGTTACCAGAGAAGTCATAACAGCCTGTGGTGATGAGCCTGTTCCTACTGTATGTCTTCCAATCAGGTCTGTTCTTAATATTGGATTTACTCCGTCATTTTCACCCAATAATACTGCAAAACCTCCTATTACGTCTTCCAATATTGGCATATTCTTTTCTACATGGCTTTTGCCATTCATGCCAAGCTTTGCTGTTGAACCACCTGCAAGTACTACTACATTTTTAGCAGCCTTGGATTCTATTAAGGACGCAGCTATTATCAATGCATGGGTTGGTGCTGCACAGAATCCTCTAGTATCTGAACCGGTGGCATTTTTGAATCCTACTATTTCAGCTATGGATTTTGCAAAGTTTCCTCCGCCTCTTTGATTCATATCTCCGCATGCTTCTTCTGAACACTCAATTACATATTCTATATCATCCGGATTTATATTGTTCTTTGCTATAAGGTTCAAACCTGCTAATACTCCTGAAGCCTTCACGACAAGGTTTTCAAATAGAACATGGGCATTCAGGTTTTGATCCACATCATGAGCTCTCTTTACGCATCCTACAGTTTTCCCATCCAATACTATAGGCTCTGCTCCCTGCTCTTCAATCAGCTTTTCGATAACATTCAAATCTTCTCCGGATTTCAATCTGGCAATCAGATCTTCCCTCATTAATGGATGAGCTTCTAATTTTGCCTTTACTTCCTTTGTAAATTCATCAGTAAGTTTTACTAAATCAAAAGTATCTACAATCTTCATAAGGCCTATGAATTCATCTTCTGGCATTATTTCCCCATATTTTCCGTTTCTGTCTGCTCCCTCTAAAAGGTTTTCATACCAGGGCTGTGGATGATTATTAAGCTCTTCAGGCTTGAAATTCCCAATGTATACCTGATTTGGCAGATAGCCTACTGCCTCTTCATAGCTACGTAAATGGTTTGGTAACTTTTTTAGGTATTCTGAATTAGGGTTTATTACTCTCTCTGTAGTTTGTGTTGTTCCGTTATTTAGTACCATATCCCTAGCATGTACTAAAATATAGCTAGTTCCTTTTACAACTGCATAATTCATACAGCCACCTCCAGCATTATAGTAATTAGGGTTGATTTCTAAAAATGGGTGATGAAAATCACCCATTTTTAGAAATATTAATCTTCAAATACAGTTTGGTCTTCTACTTCTGTCTGTAAAGCTCTTAATGCCTTTTCAACTAACTTCCTTCTCAAAGCCTTTTCATCCTCTGGACTTAAGGCTGGGTTTCCTAGTGGGTGAGGTATAGCTACTGCTGGTACAATTCTATTTGCTCCAACTGTCAGTGAAATTGGTACTACTGTACATATATGAACTACAGGCAATCCTGCACGTTCAATTTCTTTTACCATCGTTGCACCGCAACGTGTACAGGTACCTCAGGTGGAAGTTAGTATAACTGCGTCAACTCCGGCTTCCTTTAGTTCTTTTCCTATTTTTTCTGCAAAGGCTTTTGCACTCTTAACAGCAGTTCCATTTCCTACTGTTGCATAATAGTATCTGTGAAGCTTGCCTATCTTTCCTTCTCTTTCCATTTCTCTTAGAACATCTACTGGCAGTACCCTGTCTGGATCCTCGTTTGCATATACTGGGTCATATCCACCATGAGCTGTTTGATGGTCTTCACTTGTCAGGTTGTTAAATCCTTCTATATCATATTTACCGTATTTAGAAGCTGAAGATGATTCGATATGGTCTGGATTTCCCTTTGGTACAATACCACCAGATGTTACTAAGGCAATTGTAGCCTTTGTAATATCCTTTACTGCTGGATTTGGTTTAACCCTGTCAAAGTCAGGCATTGGATATTCAGTTACGAATTCCTCGCCTTTAAGTTTCTTAATGAGCATTTCAACAGCTCTTTCAGATCCCCTCTTGTCTGTGAAGAAGTTCTTTCTTATGCCTCTAGCAATATAGTTTTCTTCTTCTGGGGAACCTATTTCTTCACCTCTAGCCAATTTCAGTGCTAATGGCACCATCTTAGAAACTGCGTCTCTCATTCCAGCAGCACTGTTCTTTGTAGCTACTATATATATGCTCTTCTTAAACATGTCAACTCCGGGGTTTTCCTCATACATAGCTGTTAATGCTGGAATTCCAAGCTCTTTCTGAACAGCATCTGTAATTGTACCGCATGCTACACCATACCTACCTGCGTTAAATGCTGGTCCTGCTATGAATAAATCTGGATTGTATTTCTTAACCATTTCCAGTATTTCAGCTTTGGCTTCTTCTATATTTTCATTGAAGTAGCTGTCACCGCAAATAATAGTTGCTACTATTTCAGCTTCTCCTTTAAAACCTGCATTTAGGGCCATTCCTGGTCCAACAACTTCTTCTCTTACTTCTGGTCTGTAATCAGCCTTTTCTTCTCCGCCAATTCCGGCAAAGAACTGGTTTATATAATGGACAACTCTATATTTCCCCATTATTTTCCCCCCTCTCTGTATTTTGTTTTAGGGAATTAGTCATTAAATTTACAATACTGTTCTCTTATTGATTTAACTTCCTTGATTATTTCATCAACGTCAAGTACCATTTCCATCATGCCTATTTGCTCTTCATATACATTTGGATCTACTGATTCCTTAAATTCTGGTTCTACTGCGTGATAAACTCTAAGTCCTAACTGGACTCCTGCCAATGGACCTGCAAAAGTTGGGTCTCCTGCTGTTACAGTTTCAGCTGCCAAGCCTGCAGCTTCTGCTTCAGCACCACCTATTAACACTATCATGTTTTCAGCACCATATTTTTCTGTTAACTCCTTAACCCTCTTCTGGTTCTCCAGGTCCATTGCTCCTGCAGCAGTTCAGACGAAGCATTCAGTGGATGAAAATACTACTTCTGCATCAGTAGTCTTAACACATTCTTCAATGGCTGGTCCTGGTATTCCATCTCTGTCGCCAATGATTATTACTTTTTTGCTTGAATCGAATAATGACATTCTAACACTCCTTTCTCAGTATTTTAACATTAGAATCCTTTAGCAGACATCTTGTTAAATCCCATTTCGTTTGTAGCACCTGTTATAGCCTGAATTTCAACCATTATGCTGCCATCTTCTCTTAAGCTGCCAGCAAATCCTCCAGCTATAATGTCTACATTTTCTATATGGCCTATTACCTTATCCATTGGTGGCAATACTATAACTTCATTTGCGTTTCCACCAGTTACTGTAGCATTTGCTAGTTTATCTGCATCAGCCAGTGATTGGCTTGAGCCGTCTCTACCTGCATATTCATCAGTAATGATTACAGTCTTGATTCCCTTTAGCTCAATTTTCTTACAGTTCATTATTAAGTCTGTATCTGGATTTCCAAATCCTTCCTGGGATATTATTACTCCATCTAATCCAAGGTATTCTGCCAATTTAGCAGTCCAGTTTGATGACCTTTCCTTATCTGCCAGATATACATTTTCATTTGTGATAATAACTCCTACAAAATTCAGTTCCTTTCCATGCTTTTTATACAGGTCCTCAATTACTGGATTGTTC